>JAZREX010000125.1:0-24193 GCA_045661025.1 Faecousia sp.
CTTACATAAAAATTAAACAGGATATCCCGGATGGGATATCCTGTTTAATGGTACGCCGGAAGGGACTCGAACCCCCGACCTACTGATTCGTAGTCAGTCACTCTATCCAACTGAGCTACCGGCGCATATGCGCGTCGCTTAACGCGCTTGCATATAATAGCACATGGTTTTGGAAAAAGCAAGTGTTTTTTTCAAAAAACACAAATTATTTTGGAAAACCTGGAAATTTGCTTTTCTTGACAGGAGGCATTGGCCTATTGTAAAATAACGAAAACACAAAAAGGGGGCAGAAAAATGAAAAATAACGAAATATTCCCAATGTTGCCGGATGTTTTACTGCCCTGGTACAAAGAAAATGCAAGAGTATTACCTTGGCGTAAGGATCAAGAGCCTTACCATGTATGGCTATCGGAAATTATGCTGCAGCAGACCCGGGTGGAGGCGGTAAAAGGGTATTACCGGCGTTTTTTGCAGGCGCTGCCCGATATTGTTTCTCTTGCAAATGCAGACGATGAGCTGCTCCACAAGCTATGGGAAGGCCTTGGGTATTATAGTAGAGTGCGAAATTTGAAAAAAGCTGCCATAGAAATTATGCAAGTTTATAATGGCCAATTTCCTCGGGAATACGAAAAAGTATTAAAGCTGCCCGGAATCGGCCCATATACCGCAGGGGCAATTTGTTCCATTTCCTTTTCTTTGCCAACGCCGGCAGTAGATGGTAATGTGTTGCGGGTAGTGTCCAGGTTGACCAACGATGATACCCCCATTGATTTACCTGCCTATCAAAAGACGGTGCGGCAATCTCTGGAGGAGGTTTACCCGGAGGATGCCGGGGCGTTTACCCAGGCAATTATGGAATTGGGGGCAACTGTGTGCGGCCCGAATCGAAAACCTCAATGCGAGCTTTGCCCTTGCGGAACATTCTGCAAAGCCAACAAAGCGGGTACGGCGGAGCAACTTCCGGTAAAGCTTCCCAAAAAGGGGAGACAGAAAGAAGAAAAGACAGTGTTTATTTTGTCCTGCCGGGGTCACTATGCGCTATGTAAACGAGAGCCAAAGGGTTTGTTGGCAGATCTGTGGCAATTTCCTAATGTGTCCGGGAAACTGGATGCGGATGCTGCGCTTAGCGCGGTGGAGAAAATGGGGTTGAAACCGAAAGAAATTAAGCGTCAGGTGGAGAGAAAACACATATTTACCCATATAGAATGGGATATGTGTGGTGTGTACGTGGAGGTTAAGGATATAAGTGGGCCGTATCAATGGCTTTCGTTCGAGGAAATTCGAAATTTTACAGCCCTGCCTACTGCGTTCCGCCAGTTTTTTGAAATGGTAGAGGATGTGTGAGTGCCTTTGTAAAATCTGCAAAGTCATCAAATCGCCAGGCACAATCAAAGGTCTGGGGGATAGTCTTGCAGATGTAATGAACTGTCCGAATACCGGCATTTTTGCCGCTGGCCAGGTCAAGTTCCCGATCGCCGATCATAACAGCTTTTTCTTTGGGTATCTGGTATTTCTTTATAAGATGCTCAATTGCATCCGGGGCGGGTTTTCGGGCGAATCCCGGGGTTTGGGGCGCTACAAAATCGGTAAAATATTTGGTTAAATCGTACTTATCCAGAAAAGCTATGGTGGACGCTAACGGCCGATGGGTAAAGATGTAGTTGGCGTAGCCTTTGGACTGGATTGCATGCAGTAGTGTTTCAATTCCGTCCATAGGTAATGCCAAAAGCTTAGCATTGGATGCGGCTTGATTTCTTTCGTAAGCCTCATACAAAGCGTTTTTGTCCAGATGGAATCGCTGGGCATAAAATGTGATAGCGTGATCCACTGTTTTCAGCAGTTTGCCCATAAGCTCTAAAGGGGTAGCGGTATAGCCAAATTCCTTCAGGGCGTTCTGGATGTCTTCTATGACTACCGGGTATGTATCAAACAAAGTTCCGTCAAAATCCCAAATGAAATGCTGTATATTCTGCAATTCTTTTATAAGCATATTTGCTGCCTCTTTTATTGAATGATCATCTGTCTTCGTATGAATAAAAAACGCCGCCATTTGGCGGCATTTTTTATTGGCGGAGAGTGTGAGATTCGAACTCACGGTGGGTTTCCCCATCACCAGTTTTCAAGACTGGCTCCTTAAACCGCTCGGACAACTCTCCGTGTAGGGACAATCATATCATTTTGTCCCGTAATTGTCAATTACTCCTTGCGCTGCACTTTCTTTTTTGTGCCGTCGGGGAAGAGAATGGTGGTATGCTCCAACTGACCGGTAAGACTGGCCTTCACAGAGTCGATGTACACTCTGCGCAGCTTGTCACGCTCTTCGGTTTCTTCCGGGGTCAATCCCTGGCTTTTTGCTTTTCTTGCCAGCTCATTGATTCTTGCAATTACTTTATCCATATCCATAATAATACCTCACACATAGCGGTCGATGACCACAGAAATACGGCCTTTTTTTGTTTGGCCATTGATCGTTTTTAGTTTGATTTTTCCCAAACCCCGAACAGAAACTTTTGCACCTTCAGCAACCGGCTTGTCGGGCTTTTCACAGGGTAGTCCGTCAATAGCGGCTTTTCCTGCTGTGACATATTGGGCAGCCACTGTTCTTCCTACACGAAAGCCGGAGGAAATGATACTGTCCAGCCGCAGGGAAGCTACAGTGTCCCGAATCTCTTTTGTTTCCGGTTCGGCGATCTGGACGTCTTCCAGAGGGATTGTCTCCAGGTGAAGTTTTGTGCGTCCTGCGGAAAGGAAATTCTGTAAAATATAAGGGGCAATTTCGGCGGTGACAAAGAAGTCGCAATGGTTTTTGCCAACGCAGATATCGCCAATGGTTTCCCTGGCAACACCGCTGCCCATCAATGCCCCCAGGAAATCCCGGTGAGAGGGATTGTCGCCTTCGTAAAAGGTGGCTCGCAAACAGACCAGCGGGCTGTCACTTGCATATAGATCGTTTTTTTTCAGGTAATCGGGAAGATATACAAGCATTTTTCGTTCTGCTTCGGGATAACCGCCAAAGGCATAAAGACCTTCTATACTGCCAAAGAGATACTTGGTCATTTCCAATTCTCTGGGGGAAAGAAAACAGGTGTTGCTGCAAATATTTTTCCGCAGACCGATATTTACTTTATCCCAGACCTTTGCCAGCAATACCCGGTCTTCCGGTGTTTTGGCAATTTTGTCCATATTTCCTCTGTCCATATAATCACCAAAGGTATTATACCATAGGATTTTTGCTTTGCAAGGAAGTTTTTCTTGTATCGGGTTGCTTTGTGCGATATAATAGGAAAAAGAAAGCAGGTGATAGGGATGGTTGTAGGTATTATTGGCGCAGGGGCTTCCGGTATGGCGGCGGCTTTGGCAGCGGCGGAGAATGAAAATGTGCAGGTTGTTTTGATGGAACGCCAGGCTCGAGTGGGCAGAAAACTGCAAGCCACAGGAAATGGGCGTTGTAATTTGTCCAATCGGCATGCCGATGTTTCTCATTATTATGGGCAGCAACCGGAGTTTGTTATGCCGGCGCTGGAGCAGATGAATACGGAAAAGACACTACAATGGTTTACCCGGATGGGGCTGTTTACAGTTACTGAAGCCTCTGGAAAAGTGTATCCTTATTCTGACCAGGCCAATTCTGTGGTAGATGTACTGCGGTTTGCTTTGGAGCAGCCGAATATTACCTTGCGCACCGGCTTTGAAGTGGAGAAGATTCGCCGCCAGGATGGGCGATTTGTGGTACATTCCGGGCAGGAGAACGTTGTTTGCGATAAATTGATCATTGCCTGCGGCGGTTTGGCAGGATCTAAGTTAGGTGGCACTATGTCCGGCTACAAACTGTTAGGAAAATTTGGACATAAGTCTACGAAACTTCGCCCCAGTCTGGTGCAACTGCGCAGCAGCTGGCCTGCGTTGATTTCCTTAAAGGGAATCCGGGCCAACTGTCATGTTAAGATCTATCATAACGATGTATTATATAACCAGAGCACAGGAGAACTGCAATTTACAGATTACGGTCTGTCTGGACCTGTGATTTTTGAAACATCCCGGGATGTCTGCGCCCAGCCGGGTGTATGGACGGCAAAATTAGATTTTCTCCCGGATTTTTCTTCCGAGATACTTACCCAAGAACTTATGCGCCGCAGAGAAACTGACTATCCTGTTGAGGAATTCCTTACTGGTATCGTCCATAACCGATTGGGCCGTGTGCTGACAAAAGCGGCCGGCGTGACGGGCGCTTCTGCAGGTTTATTAACAGATACAGAAATTGCGGAAGTTGTTTCGGTTGTAAAAGGCCTAGAAGTAACGCTGACAGAACCTATGGGTATGGATAGCGCTCAAGTAACGGCCGGCGGTGTGTTGACCCAAGATTTTAATCCCAATACGATGGAAAGTCGTTTAGTTCCAGGTTTGTTTGCTTGTGGAGAAGTACTGGATATCGATGGGGATTGCGGCGGTTATAATTTACAATGGGCATGGAGTTCCGGTTGTTTGGCAGGACATGCCGCGGGAAAGGAAAACAGATGATTCGATTAAGAGAAATTGCGCTGCCGCCAGAACATACCGTGGCCCAGCTTTCTTATGAAGCGGCCCGGATGCTCCGGGTTTCCAATTCAAAGATCCGGCAGGTGCGCCTGGTGCGAAGGAGTATTGACGCCAGAAAGAAGCCGGATGTGAAAGTGGTGTATACCATCGATGTGAAAGTGGATGGCAACGAGAATAAGATATTGAAGCAAAGCGGCTGTAAGCGGGCAGCTTTGGCACCGGTTTCTTTTTATCGGTTGCCCAAATGCGCTGCCCAGCCTAAGCTTCGCCCTGTGGTGGTAGGATTTGGCCCGGCGGGTATGTTTGCAGCATTGGTGCTGGCTTTGGCAGGACAACGCCCCTTGGTTTTGGAACGGGGCGACGATGCAGCAACCCGGAATGAAAAGGTGGAACGCTTTTTTACTACAGGTCAACTGGATGAAAAGAGCAATGTACAGTTCGGTGAAGGTGGCGCCGGTACTTTTTCTGATGGCAAACTTAACACAGGTGTGAACAACCCCAGAATTGGCTGGATTTTAGAACAAATGGTAGCAGCCGGAGCAGGGGAGGACATTCTTTTTGATGCCAAGCCTCATGTAGGTACAGATGTGCTGTTAACTGTGGTGCAAAATATCCGCCAGCGTATTATCTCCCTGGGTGGTGAAGTGCGATTTCAAAGCCAGGTCACAGGCCTAAAATGCAATGGAAACCAAATTTGCGGATTGCTTCTGGAAAATGGAGAGAGAATCGAATGCGACCGGGTGATTTTTGCCATTGGTCATAGCGCTAGAGATACTTTCCGGATGTTCCAAAAAGAAGGGATTGCTATGGAACCGAAGCCCTTTTCTATGGGCGTCCGGATTGAGCACAAGCAGACCGTGGTAGACATGGCCCAATACGGAAAGGTAGATCCTGTTCTGCCCCCGGCAGATTACAAACTGGTAAGGCATCTGGATGAGGAAACTGTATATACCTTCTGTATGTGCCCCGGAGGCTTCGTGGTGGCGGCTGCCTCGGAAGAAGGCGGCGTGGTTACCAATGGTATGAGCTATGCTGATCGGGATGGGGAGAACGCCAATGCCGCATTGCTGGTTACGCTGAATCCCAAGGATTTTCCTTATGAAGGACCTTTGGGGGGCGTTCGATGGCAACAGGAAATTGAAAAGAATGCGTTTGTTGTTGGTGGCGGAAATTATTGCGCACCTGCGCAGCGTGTAGGTGATTTTTTGACAGGAAAGCCTAGCATCCAGGGTGGCAGTGTAACGCCTACCTATCGGCCTGGTGTAACTTGGTGTGATCTTTGTCAAGTGCTTCCGGAGAAAATCACCGGCGCACTGAAAAAGGCGATCCCTATGCTCGATGGCAATTTGAAAGGCTTTGCAGATGAGGATGCTGTTCTCACTGCCCCTGAGACTCGTAGTTCTTCTCCTGTTCGGATTTTACGCCGGGAGGATAAGCAATCGGAATCCATAGAGGGGTTTTATCCGGCCGGTGAGGGCGCTGGCTATGCCGGTGGCATTATGTCTGCCGCTATTGATGGCATGCTCTGCGCGGAGGCGCTTTTGGAATCCTTATAACAAGATACCCCCAATGCAAAAGCATTGAGGGTATCTTGTTATATTAGGCGTTAAGCAGCTCCAGAAGCTGCTCGGTAGTGCCCACTACAGCTACAGCGCCGGCGTCTGCCATATCCTGGGCATTGCCATAACCCCAGGAGACGCCGATAGCAGGGATGTTGTGGTACTTTGCGCCCAGAACATCGTAAGTGGTGTCGCCAACCATAACCAGGTTTTCTTTAGAGCCGATGTCGCTAAGCAGGTATGTAAGCACAGCTTCCTTGGTGGTGCGGCTGTTGTCCATGCTTGCGCCACAGATTTTATCAAAATATTTTGCCATTTCAAAATGCTCCAAAATATCCAAAGCCAAAGGTTCTGCCTTGGCAGTAGCGATACACAGGTGATGTCCGTTATCCTTCAAAGCTTTCAGTAGATCCATCACGCCGGGATAAGGGTAATTCTCGTATTTGCCACCGGCCTGGTAGTATTCCCGGAAAACCCGGATTGCTTCGTCTACCATATCTTCCGCAACGCCAAATTTTTTAAAGGATTCGCCCAGGGGAGGGCCAACAAAATAGCCTAAAGCATCTCTGCTTTCTACAGGCAGATGAAAGTGTGCCAGCGTCAGACCGGCGCAATTCTTGATACCTTCGCCGGAATCGGTCAAAGTGCCGTCTAAGTCAAAGATAATTGTCTTTTTCATATCCAGATACTCCATTATGTTTCAATAACAAGACCCACATCTTTTGATGTGGGTCTTAGTGTTGGCGGAGTGAGAGGGATTTGAACCCTCGCGTGGCTTTTGACCACCTACTCCCTTAGCAGGGGAGCCCCTTCGGCCTCTTGGGTATCACTCCGAATCAATAGAACAATATTCTATTGCATGCCAAAGTATTCTAGCATAGCCGGGTGTATTTGTCAAGTAGTAATGGGAAAACCATATTAAGAAAAATCACGGTGTCGCAATGGGGTTGAAAATTTCTTCTCACGCAATATATTGTGGTTTCAGTTGACTTTATAGCACAAAATGGATATAATACAGTAGATATATTATGGATAAGTTTGGCAGGTAACGATTATGGCAAAAAGACAACAGGAACGTTATGATAATTCCAGTATCTCTATGCTCAAGGGAGAAGACCGGGTGCGGAAGCGTCCGGCAGTTATCTTTGGCTCAGATGATTTGGAAGGCTGTAAGCATGCGGTATTTGAAATCCTCTCCAATGCCATTGACGAGGCAAGAGAGGGTCATGGTGACACAGTGATCGTCACCCGTTATGAAGATCTCTCTGTGGAGGTTGAGGACTTTGGACGGGGCTGCCCTGTGGACTATAATGAAAAAGAAAAGCGGTATAACTGGGAGCTGGTGTTCTGTGAGATGTACGCCGGCGGTAAGTATGGGGAAAACGGAGAAAACTACGAGTATTCTCTGGGTCTGAACGGCCTGGGCTCTTGTGCCACCCAGTATGCTTCGGAATTTTTTGATGCCACCATTCGCCGGGACGGTTTCCGGTATGACCTGCACTTTGAGAAGGGCAGAAACAAGGGCGGCTTAAAGAAAGAGCCTACCGACCGGAAAAAAACCGGCTCTATCTTCCGTTGGCGTCCGGATAAGGAAGTCTTTACCGATATTAACATTCCTGTGGAGTATTACAGAGATGTACTCCGCCGCCAGGCTGTGGTAAATAAGGGTGTTACCTTTAAGTTCCGTAACCAGGTTGGCAATAAGTTTGAGACGGAAGAATACTGCTATGCTGAGGGTATCAAGGAATATATTGAAGAAATGGTAGGGGATAATGCTTTTACCATGCCTGTGTTTTGGGAAGCAGAGCGTAAAGGCCGGGATGCTGAAAACCGCCCGGAAATGAAGCTGAAGATCACGGCATCCTTCTGTTTTAGCAAGCAGTTGAGCCATTTGGAATATTACCATAACTCCTCTTGGCTGGAATATGGCGGCAGCCCTGACCGGGCAGTTCGTTCGGCTTTTGTAACAGCCTTTGATAAGTTCCTGCGGGATAATAACAAATATAACAAAAACGAGAGCAAGGTGATTTTCCAGGATGTCCAGGACAGCCTGGTGTTGGTCACCAACTGTTTCTCTACTATTGGTTGCTTTGAAAATCAGACGAAAAAATCTGTAAACTCCAAGTTTACCCAGGAGGCTATGGTAGCTTTCTTTAAAGAGAAACTGCAGGTATGGTTTCTGGAAAACAAGCAGGAGGCAGATCGGGCTGCGGAGCAGATTTTGATCAATAAACGAGCTCGGGAAAGCGCAGAAAAAACCCGAAGCAGCGTGAAAAAGAACCTCAATGCCAAGGTGGATATTGCCAACCGGGTGCAGAAGTTTGTGGACTGTCGCAGCCGGGATACGGCTATTCGGGAATTGTATATCGTTGAGGGCGATTCTGCATTGGGCAGCGTGAAACTCAGTCGTGATGCTGAATTCCAGGGCATCATGCCGGTGCGTGGTAAGATTCTCAACTGCTTGAAAGCAGACTACAACCGGATTTTTGCCTCTCCTATTATTACAGATCTGATGAAGGTGTTAGGCTGTGGTGTGGAGATCCAAGGCAAGAAGGCAAAGGAATTGTCTTCCTTTGATATTGATAATCTGCGTTGGAATAAAGTGGTGATCTGTACCGACGCTGATGTGGACGGCTTCCAGATCCGTACCTTGATTCTAACCATGCTGTATCGCTTGTGTCCCACATTGATCCGGGATGGCTATGTTTATATTGCAGAATCTCCCTTGTTTGAGATCACCTGTAAAGATAAGACATGGTTTGCATACAATGAACAGGAAAAGACGAAGATTCTCAAGGAACTGGAAGGTAAAAAAGTTACCATCCAGCGCTCCAAAGGTCTTGGTGAAAATGACCCGGAAATGATGTGGATGACTACCATGAATCCTGAGACTCGTCGACTGATCAAGGTGATGCCCGAGGATGCAGAACGGACAGCGTTCTATTTTGATGTTCTTCTGGGAGATGCCCTGAACGAAAGAAAGAATTTTATTGCGGAAAACGGCGCCAAATATTTAGAATTGGCCGATATTTCCTAAGAGAGGTTCCTAAATGGCACGAAAAAAGAAAGATTTGGAACAGAATAAAAAGAAGATCAATACCGACGGCATTGTGGGATTAGTGGGCTCAACTACAGAGCAGGCGATTTCTGAAACCTTGGAAATCAACTACATGCCCTATGCTATGTCGGTGATCGTATCCCGTGCGATTCCGGAAATCGACGGTTTTAAACCCAGCCACCGGAAGCTGCTGTACACTATGTACAAAATGGGATTGTTAAACGGCGGCCGTACAAAGTCTGCCAATATTGTTGGCCAGACTATGCGCTTAAATCCCCATGGTGACGCTGCAATCTACGAAACCATGGTGCGTCTTGCTAAGGGCAATGAGACCCTTTTGCATCCCTTTGTAGATTCAAAGGGTAACTTCGGTAAGGTTTACTCCCGGGATATGGCCTATGCTGCAGCCCGTTATACCGAGGCAAAGTTGGACGGTTTCTGTGCAGAACTGTTCCGGGATATTGACTTAGATACTGTGGACATGGTGGATAACTACGATGCAACCACCAAAGAACCTACACTATTGCCTACCACATTCCCTAATGTGTTGGTGTCTGCTAACCAGGGCATTGCTGTTGGTATGGCCAGCAATATTTGCTCGTTTAATCTGGCAGAGGTGTGCAACACGACCATTGCATTAATGAATAACCCGGAGCATGATATTCTGGAAACCTTGCCTGGTCCGGATTTTTCCACCGGAGCAGAGCTGTTGTTTGACGAAGCCACTACCCGGGAGATTTATAACACCGGCCGTGGCAGCTTTAAACTCCGGGCTAAGTGGAATTATGTCAAAGAGGGGAATTTGATCGAAATTACCCAGATCCCTTATTCTACCACCAGCGAAGTGATCATGGATAAGGTGGCAGAGCTGATTAAGGCAGGTAAGATCAAAGAGATCAATGATATGCGTGATGAGACCGATTTGGGTGGTCTGAAGCTGACTATTGATCTCAAGCGTGGCGTTGAGCCGGAAAAATTGATGCAGAAGCTATTCCGTTTGACTCCCTTACAGGATAGTTTTGCTTGTAATTTCAACATTTTGATAGCCGGAATGCCCCGGGTCATGGGCGTCAGAGAGATTTTGGAAGAGTGGACATACTGGCGGACAGATTGCGTAAAGCGGCGATTGTTCTTCCAGATTCAGAAAAAGTCTGATCGGCTGCATTTATTAAAGGGTCTTGAGCGTATTCTGCTGGATATCGACAAGGCTGTAAAAATTATCCGGGAAACAGATTTGGACAGTGAGGTCGTACCTAACTTGATGATTGGTTTCGGCATCGACGAGATCCAGGCCAATTTTGTTGCTGAGATCAAGCTGCGCAATATCAACAAGGAATATATCTTGAAGCAGACCAAGGCTGTGGATGATCTGGAAAAGGAAATTGCGGATCTTCAGGATATTCTCCAGAGTAAGCTGCGGTTAAAAAAGCTGATCATCGGTGAATTGAAGCAGGTGGCTGAAAAGTACGCTCAGCCCAGAAAGACAGAAATCGTATATGAAACAGCTGCGGTTGACCAAGAGGAAGAAGAGGAAGATATTCCCGACTATCCTGTAACCTTGTTCGTTTCCAAGGAAGGCTATTTGAAGAAGATCACCCAGGCTAGCCTGCGGATGTCCGGCGAACAGAAATTCAAGGAAGGGGATAGCTTGTCCTTCTCCACAGAAACCACAAACCGGGCTGAACTGTTGGTATTTACAGATAAGTGTCAATGCTATAAGACCCGGCTGTCGGACTTTGATGATGGCAAGGCTTCTTTGTTGGGTGATTATCTGCCCCAGAAATTGGGTATGGAGCCTGGGGAGACTGTCAGCTATGTGGTTCTGCCTGGGGATTACAAGGGATTTGTCTTGTTTATTTTTGAAAACGGCAAGGTTGCCAAAGTGCCCTTGAACGCCTATGAAACCAAGACAAACCGCCGCCGTTTAACAGCGGCCTATTCTGATAAGAGTCCTTTGAAGGGCGTGTTCGCCCTGGATCAGGATGCACAGATCGCTCTGTATTCTACCGATGGACGTGCTGTGATCTTCTCCACAGCTCAGCTACTGCCCAAGACCACAAGAAACACGATTGGTGTGGCGGTGATGTCTTTAAAGAAAAAAGCAGCGCTTAGCCATGCAATGCGTCTGGAGGAGAGTGGAATTACAAATCCCGGCCGTTATCGCACAAAAACAATTCCAGCAGCGGGTGCTTTAGTGAAAGAAGAGGATTCATTAGAAAAGCAAATCCGTTTAGACATTTAAAAAATATATAAGCAGTGGGGAGTTGAATTTTGATTTCCCACTGCTTAACATATGTTTTTGTATACGCAAATTAATACAAAAAATTTGGAATAGGGTATTGACATATTTTGAAAATCTGTTATAATGCTTCTTGTTCCGCGGGTGTAGCTCATCCGGTAGAGCGCCACCTTGCCAAGGTGGAGGTAGCGAGTTCGAGCCTCGTCACCCGCTCCATAAAAGGACCGCAATTTGCGGTCCTTTTCTTTTTTAATAAAAACCTCCCCATACAAAATGTATGGGGAGGTTTGCATCTTATAGAACCTTGGATAAAAAATCCTGTAGTCTGGGGTTCTGCGGGGAGTTAAAAATTTGATCAGGGGTGCCTTGCTCCACAATCTTTCCCTCGTCCATGAAGAACACACGGCTGCCAACTTCCCGGGCAAAGCCCATTTCGTGGGTAACCACTACCATGGTCATGCCGTCTGCGGCCAGTTCCTTCATAACTTCCAGAACTTCACCAACCATTTCCGGGTCTAATGCAGAAGTGGGTTCATCAAAAAGCATCAACTTGGGATTCATTGCCAGTGCCCGGACGATCGCAATACGCTGTTTCTGTCCGCCGGAGAGTTGGCTGGGGTAGGCGTCTGCTTTGTCTTCCAGTCCGACGCGACGCAGCAGTTGGGTAGCCACATCGTTGGCCTCCTCTTTTGTCATCAGCTTTGTCTGAATGGGAGCCAAGGTAATATTTTTGCGGATGGTCATGTTGTTAAACAGATTGAAGTGCTGAAACACCATTCCCATCTTCCGACGAACCAAATCCAAATTTACTTTCGGATCAGTCATATCTACACCGTCAAAGACAATGCTGCCGGAGGTGGGGATCTCCATTTGGTTCAAGCAACGCAGGAAAGTAGATTTGCCGGAACCGGAAGGACCGATGATAACCACTTTTTCGCCGGGGGCGATATGTTCAGAAATGTTATCCAGAACCAAATGATCGCCAAAGGATTTGGATAAATTTTTAACGTCTATCACTTTGACGCAGCCTCCTTTCCAGCTTATCAAGTAGCCAGCCTAAGATCATCACCAGGAACAAATATACACAAGCAATGCCCAATAAGGGGAACATCTGCTCGTAGGTACGTGTGGTGATTGCCTGGGCGGCGTAGAGCAGTTCCTTACCGCCGATGACGGTAATCAACGAAGTATCTTTTAACAAGACAATAAATTCATTGCCCAAAGAGGGGAGAATTGCTTTAAATGCCTGGGGAATGACGATGAGCCGCATAGTATCTACATAATTCAAACCAAGGCTTCGGCCGGCTTCTGCCTGACCGGGATCCAGGGACATGAGGCCGCCACGGATGATCTCTGCCACATAAGCGCCGGAGTTGATACCCAGAGTCAGAGCGCCTACAGAAGTGAAATCACGGCTGCTCTTGAAGATAACAAAACCCATGATCATCAGTTGCACCATCATAGGAGTGCCGCGGATCACGGTCACATAGACTCTGCAGATCGCATTGATAACACCCAGGATCGGATTTTTATGTCCGGGACGCTGCTGATCGTGGGCGGTACGAATAATGGCCACCAGCACGCCAAGGCACACACCAATGGCCAATGCCAGGAATGTGACCCAGATCGTGGTGCCTACGCCGTCCAAATACTGGAGCCAGCGGTCTTTTTCAATAAAGGCTTGATAAAACTTTACGAAGAAATCCTGCCAGAAGGGGAGTTTTTCGCCGGAAATAATCAAGCTTTTCCATAAAGTATAATATTGTTCCACAAAGAACCTCTCTTTTCAAATCACGGAAAGAGGGTGGTAAGAACCACCCTCTTTCATGGTTGTTAATTATTCAGCGGTGATGTACTTGTCGACGATCTTCTGAACAGTGCCGTCTGCTGTCAGCTCAGCCAGAGCTGCATTGATAGCGTTCACCAGAGCGGTGTTACCCTTGTCGCAGCCGATAGCGTAGTTCTCAGTAACCCATTCGCCTTCCAGCATAGTCAAGCCGGGGTTGGCCTTTACGAACTCTTCAGCGGGAGCGCTGTCGATGATAACGCAGTCGATCTGGCCGTTGACCAGAGCTTGTACAGCGGAAGCACCGGTGTCATAAGCAGTCACATGATCTTCGCCGTAACCGCCGTTCTCGGGAGTGTCGGAGGCGTAGATGTAGCCGGTGGTGCCAGCCTGTGCGCCAATCATCTTCTCGCCCAGGTTATCCATGGTGACATCGGAGCCTTCCTTGACGATAACCATCTGAACGCCGGTAGCGTAGCTGTCGGTGAAGTCCATAACTACCTTGCGGTCTTCGTTTACAGTAACGCCAGCCATAACGATGTCGCTCTTGCCTTCGTTAACAGCCAACAGAGCAGCGGAGAAGTCCATATCCAGGATGTCCAGCTCCAGGCCAAGCTTTTCAGCAATTGCAGTAGCAATCTCTACATCGATGCCAATGAATCCGCCGTTGTCGTCGGTCATTTCATAGGGAGGGAAAGCAGCGTTGGTAGACATGGTCAACTTACCGGGTACAATTGTCTTCAGAGTACCATCGTTAGTGTCAACAGTTCCGGTGGTGTCGGGTGCATCAGTATTGTTGTCAGCAGCAGGTGCGCATGCTGCCAGGGAAAGAACCATTACCAATGCCAGGATCATTGCAAGTAACTTTTTCATAATTGTGAACTCCTTCTTATAAAATGTTTTGTTTTTGAGATGTATGTATTATACATCGTATAATATTCATCGTCAACTGATAAAATATACAAAAGAAACAAATAAAAAGAATTAAAAAGCGACAAAATAAATAAAAATGTATATATTATAAAGTATATATGGATATTTATGGTGAAAAAATATGCGCATAGAGTGTATATTTGTGTTGTGTTTTTACAACCATACTTTTACAAAACGATTGTATGTAATGTTCATATGGTTTTGCGGTTGATTTTGAAATTGGTATTAGGAAAATTTCAGTTGTCAAGGGCAGGAAAGTATTATATAATATATAAGTTAAAAAGGAATGCTGACTTCTGAGGAGTAGTATCTATGATGAATCGAAGTGGAGAACTGAAAAAATATCTGGTGCCCGGAAAGCATGTACATCTGGTAGGCATCGGTGGTGTTTCTATGCGGCCCTTGGGCTTGGTACTGCAGGGCATGGGGGTAACGGTTACCGGCTCTGATATGAATTCCTCGGTTTCTACAGATGAATTGATCGCCAAGGGGATTCGTGTTGCCATAGGACACGAAGCTGCAAATATTCTTGGCGCGGATTGTATTATTCGTACTGCTGCGGCACACAATGATAATCCGGAGATTGCTGCTGCGCACCAACAGGGTATCCCGCTGTTTGAGCGTGCTCAAGCTTGGGGTGTGATCATGCAGGCGTATAAAAATGCAGTTTGTATTGCAGGAACCCATGGAAAGACCACAACAACTTCTATGGTGACCCATATCATGATGGAAGCCCAGGCGGATCCGACTGTTATGATTGGCGGATATCTGCCCTTGTTGCGGGCAGGTCACCGGGTGGGTAGTGGCGATACTATTATTATGGAAAGCTGCGAATATTGCGACTCCTTTTTGAATTTCTTCCCTAGTTTGGCGGTTATATTGAATGTTGAGGCAGACCACTTGGATTATTTCAAGGATCTGGCTGATGTGCAAAAATCTTTCCGGAAATTTGCCCAATTATCCAATAACGGAATTTTGGCCAATGGGGACGACCCCCATGTGGTTCAGACCTTGGATGGTCTTTCCTATGTTAGCTTTGGCTTCCAAAAAGAAAATCGCGTACGCGGAGAAAATGTATCTGCTGATTGGCGGAATTTGGATGTAATTTGCGATGATGTTCTTTACTGTCATCTGGATTTGAAGGTGTTGGGTAAACACAATGCCCTTAATGCGCTTGCTGCAGCAGGTACTGCCTGGATGCTTGGAATCCCGGGGGAGGCTGTCAGCCGAGGCCTGGCTACCTTCAGCGGTGCGGAGCGGCGGATGCAGTTTAAAGGCAAGTTTAATGGGGCTGATATTTACGATGATTATGCCCATCATCCTGATGAACTGGCAGCCACCATTGAAGCGGTACGTACCATGGCGCCTAAACGACTGATTTTGGCATTTCAGCCCCATACTTATACACGCACAAAGGCGTTGTTTGATGAATTTGTACGTGAATTGAAGAAAGTGGACGTAGTTATTTTGGCTGAAATTTATGCTGCCCGGGAAAGAAACACCACAGGAATTTCTTCTAAAGATCTGGTAAAACAGGTGCCAGGAAGTGTCTATTGTGAAACATTACCACAGGTCACAGAATACTTGCGTCAAGTGATCCAAGAAGGGGATGTGGTACTGACAGTTGGTGCCGGCGACATATATACTGCAGGCGAGGCGCTACTGCGTGATTAACAGAAGGAACGGTTCTATTTTATGAAGAAAATTAATGTTTGCGTTTTGTTTGGCGGTGTCAGCCCGGAGCACGCGGTATCCTTGCGTTCTGCAGAGGCTGTGCTGAATCAGTTAGATAAAGAAAAGTACAATATTTTCCCTGTTGGCATCACAAGCCAGGGAGAATGGATCTTGTACGGCGGTGACGACTATAGTGATTTGCCTTCCCAGCGGTGGCTGGAACATCCCAGAAACCGCAAGGCTGCCATTTCTCCCAACCGGGGACAGGGATTGATTACCATTGAAGAAAACAGCTTTGTGCGGGAAACAATTGATGTGGTATTTCCTGTGCTCCACGGGCAGAATGGCGAAGACGGCGCTATGCAGGGTCTTTTACAGCTTGCCGGAATCCCTTATGTAGGCCCTCATGTGTCAGCCTCAGCAGTAGCTATGGATAAGACCTTGACAAAACTGGTGATGGACCAGGCAAAGATTCCCCAGGCAGCATGGATGTTGGTGAAAAACAGTGATCTGCAGATCCGGATGGAGCAGATTCTGGATTCTCTGGAAGCCCGTTTTACCTATCCTATGTTTGTAAAGCCTGCCGGTACCGGTTCTTCCGTTGGCGTTTCTAAGGCAATAAACCGCCAGGACCTTGAAAAGGGATTGGTAGATGCGGGCCGCTTCGATGAGAAGATCCTGGTGGAAGAATTTATTGCCGGCCGTGAGATCGAAGTTGCAGTTATGGGCAATGACAGCCCTGTGGCCTCTGTGTGTGGTGAGATCGATTCCGGCGCAGATTTTTATGATTACGATGCTAAGTATGTTACCGATACATCAGTGGCGTATATTCCTGCCCGGATTTCTGAGAATGTGGCAGAACAGGTGCGGGAATTGGCAATTGCGGCCTATCGGGCCATTGGCTGCCAGGGTTTGAGCCGTGTGGATTTCTTTGTTACTTTTGAAGGGGAGCGAATCGTGTTCAATGAGATCAATACCCTGCCCGGTTTCACATCGATTTCCATGTATCCCAAGCTGTTTGGTGCCAGCGGAATTGAATACTCTAAGCTTCTGGATCAGCTGTTGGAACTTGCAATGGAGTCCGGGGTATGAAGAAAAAAGTAATGCTGTCACTGCGTGGCCGCCAAGCCTATCTAGACCAAGAACCGGATGTGATCGAATTGGTCACAGAAGGGACTATGGAATACCTAGATGGCGGATGGGATATTCAGTACCAGGAAAGTTCACTTACCGGGATGGAGGGTGTTACCACTACTTTTCGTGTGGAAAGCACCGGCATCACGCTGACAAGAACCGGAAAACTATATTCTCAAATGGTATTCCGGGAGGGGCAGCCTCATGATTCTCTGTATCAAATGGAGTTTGGTGCATTGATGATCACTGTTTGCGCAAAGCGTATTATGGTGCAGCTTGACAGCACCGGGGGTATGATCGATCTGATTTATGATATCGATATTGAAAAGGGAACTGCCGGTCAGGTAGATTACCATTTGGACATCCAGATCATAGAATAAAGAAAGCGTGTTGCAATCATGGATTGCAACACGCTTTTTGTTTATTCTTCAGGCAAACTTCCGGGGTTATCCGAGATGTTGCCCCCACCGATGCCATGAATCACATCTTCGTCTATAGAAGGTGTTTCTTGCACAGTCTCAATTTGGCAGATCACGGCATTTTGTTTTTTATAATTGGAGTTAGCTTCAAAGTCCCGGGAAATCAGCGCATCTGTTTGCTTGCTGTATTTGCATTTATAGGTCTTTATATCATAGCCTGTGGCGGGTTCTGTGATGTAATCGCCATCCCGGTAGCCCCCTGCATTATTCGGCTTCATGGTTTGATACTCTGTGGAGTAGGGATAGGTGTTTATGGTTTCGTATTCCATCTTCACATAGTAATCCTTGGTGTCGGTGCCGAGAATTTTTACAGTAGTATCGCCGCCATTGGCGGTTGCTGTGATTTTAATGGGGTAATCGGTGTTGTTTTTGAATTTAAAATCCAAAGATCCCCAGCTGACAGCAGAATCCATACCCAGGGGCATATAGTCTGTTGCAAAGCCGTGACAGTCCCGGAAGATAATGTCCAAGTCGGCAATTAATGTACAGTAATACAAAGCAGAAGAAACCTGGCAAATTCCGCCGCCGATGGTTTCTACTACTTTACCCCCTGCAATGGAAGGGCCGGGGCGATAGCCTCGTGCTTCTGTGCGTTGGCCAAGGGCGTCATTATAGGAGAACACTTCTCCTGGCATCAGTATCATGCCGTCAATAGCCTTGCAGGCAAGCCGCAGGTTTGTGTCCCGGTCCGGATCGCTATCCTCCATAGCTGTATAGCTACCTAACACATCCCGGTATAAAAGGGCTTCCAGAGACTGTTTTGTTACTTCGGGAGAGAGTGACACAAAGGGGATTTTCACAGTAGTGCCATAATCGCTGTCTTCCAGCTTCTGTTTTGCCTCTTCCAGATCAAAGCCGTAGCCGTCAGTGCCGTCAGTAATTTCACAGGTCTTTTGATCGATCACTGCATCCACGGGGGCAATGTAGTACTCCTGCAAAATGGCTTCCAGATCTACAGGCGTGGGAGGGATCATGCCGCAGCTGCCTTCTGCCAGAAAGCAATTTAGATTGTAGGCAGATAGAACAGTTTGATAAAGCTCATTCAGATTTAAGCCGTATTCCGGCACACCAAGATGCACCAGCAATGTTTGGTTTGGTGCTTCTCCCTGAAGCTCCCAGGTGGATTGGGAAAGCGTCGTATTATAGTTTTCTCCCAACTGATTTAAGCTTTCCCGGATTGCTTTTTCATTTAATTTTAGATAGGGAGTAATATCTACATTAAAGCCATGTCCAAACACTGCTTGCTGCGCAATTTCATCGGAGTTTCTGTGCTGATAAGCAGCATGCACAGCTTTGCGAACGTTAAGGCCTTGACAGCAATTTGCAGGCAGAGAGATCTCACTGTCTAAAACACGCACAGTCATTTCCTTTTGACCGTAGGTGTCCTCGGTAGCAGCCGTCACAGCTTTGATTGCCTGGGCCTGGGTCATGCCACCGACATCCACGCCTGCAACATAAATGTTTTCTAAGATAACATCATTTAGATTGTTTACATGCAGACAACCGGCAACCAGGATGCAACCGATACAAATCACTGCAATGCAAGTGGCAACGATGGCACCGGGGCGAACCACCGGCCCTTTTGTGCGCTTGCCTTTCTTCTTAGGAACAATGCGGCGGTAATCTTCTTCAAATTGCCGCGCCTCTTTTTGTGCTCTGGTGCGGCTATTTGTTTTGTTTGCCATAATGCGACACGCCTTTCGTCAGTTAATGGTGTTATTTTAGCATATTTTTAGAAAAAAGCAAGTTACTCGTTCTTTGGGAAATGTTGGCTAAAATGTTCAATAAATACCTTGGATTGCCGTAGACTATCCACCCCGGAGGATAGTTTCAGTCGCAGGGTGGGTACTTTGGCAGAGGCAATAAACTGCACTCTGTTTTTGTAATCTGCTTCTGCACACAACCTGCTGATGGCTTCCAAATCTAATGAATTCAAAGTAAACAGGACATCGCCTGCTTTTTGGCGGATATCCAGTATGCCTACCTTTCGGGCGTTGGCGCGAAGTAGAGCAATATCTATCAGATTTAGCACACCCTTGGGAGGATCGCCATAGCGGTCAATCATCTCATCCAGTAGATCATCTGCATCTTCTTGGGTGCGGATTGCGGCCATACGCCGATACAAATCCATCCGTTCTTCCCCGCGGCTAACATAGTTCTTATCCACATTGGCAGTCACATTCAAATCTGCAGTGCAATCCGGCGCTTTCGGTTTCTCGCCCCGTTCTTCCAATACAGCCTCGTCCAATAGCTTTAAATACATATCATAGCCAACAGACATCATATGGCCGGACTGTTCTGCGCCCAGCAGATTTCCTGCACCGCGGATTTCCAGATCTCGCATTGCGATTTTAAAACCGGAGCCAAACTCGGCAAAATCCCGGATGGCAGTCAATCGCTTTTCTGCAATTTCCGACAGGGATTTATCCGGACGGTAGGTAAAATATGCATAAGCGTGTCTGGTAGAACGGCCTACCCGACCGCGTAGTTGGTGGAGTTGGCTGAGTCCAAATCGGTCGGCATTTTCTATAATCAGTGTATTGGCGTTGGGAATATCCAATCCGGTTTCAATGATGGTTGTGCAAACCAATACTTGGATATCACCGTCAGCCATAGCTTGCATCACATCTGACAGCCCTTCTTCACCCATTTTTCCGTGAGCGACCGCAACCTGTAGTCCGGGAATACGCTTTTGCAGGGCGGATGCACATTGGTCGATTGTCTCTACTCGATTGTGCAGATAGTAAACCTGACCGCCACGCTCCACCTCTCTGCGGATGGCATCATCAATGATTGCGTTGCTATGCTCTACAACATATGTCTGCACCGGATAGCGGTCAGAGGGGGGGATTTCGATGGTGGACATATCCCGAATGCCAGACAATGCCATATTCAAGGTTCTGGGAATGGGCGTTGCAGATAAGGTCAGTACATCCACGCCTTTGGAGATTTCTTTTAGACGCTCTTTATGGCTGACACCAAAGCGCTGTTCCTCGTCTACAATCAAAAGACCCAGATCCTTGTATTGGACACTCTTTTGCAGAAGTTTGTGGGTGCCGATAATGATATCAACCAAACCGGCTTTTAAATTTTGAATCGTCTTTTTTTGCTGGGTAGGGGTGCGGAAACGGCTAAGAACATCTACATTGACAGGGAAGCCGCGGAAACGGGAAATGGCTGTCTGATAATGTTGCTGCGCCAAAACGGTGGTAGGCACTAGAATAGCGACTTGCTTGCCGTCCATGACTGCTTTCATCACAGCTCGCAAGGCCACTTCTGTCTTTCCAAAGCCTACATCGCCGCACAAAAGACGATCCATGGGAGTAGGAGATTCCATATCATGCTTAATTTCGCTGATGCAGCGCAGCTGGTCATCGGTTTCCGGATAGGGGAAGTTATCCTCAAATTCCTTTTGCCAGGGGGAGTCAGCAGCAAAGGCGAAACCGCTTTGCCGCTTTCGGGCTGCATATAGCTGGATCAATTCCCCGGCCATATCTTTGGCGGCCTTCCGTGCCTTGGTTTTTGTTTTTTGCCAGGCGTCTGTACCGATTTTGTTTAGTTTGACATTACTGTCCTCGCCACCACCGCCAATATATTTACTGACCATATCCAACTGGGTGGCAGGTACAAACAGCGTGTCAGAGCCGTGGTAGGCGATTTTTACATAGTCTTTTATGGCGTTATCCACTTTAATCTGCTCCATTGCAACAAAGCGACCAATGCCGTAATTTTCATGCACAACCAAATCACCGGGGGATAGATCTGTAAAAGCGTTTAACTTTTGTCGGTTGGTTGCGCTCTTCTTAACTTTTCGTTTCGGAGCGATTTTTGCAATGAGCTGTCCTTCTGTCAACACTGCTAACCGGACATCAGGATACTCCATGCCGTAAGGAAGTGTACCTTCTGACAGAAGGATCTGTCCGGGCTGGGGCATAGTGGTTAATGGAATACATAAAAATGCGGATAGCCCTTTATTGGATAGCATTTCTTGCAGTAATTCTGCCCGCCGCCGGGAGCCGCACAATACCAAGCTGGAAAACTCCATTTTTTGGTAGTGGGCCAGATCAGCCGCGGCAGTATCCAGACTGCCGCCGTAGCTTGGCAGTTGTTTGGCAACCATGGGCAGTAGGTGCTTCGGCAGGCATGTATCCGGGTATGCGCTGCCGGTAAAGGAATCCAGATACACAACAGGTCTGCCTGTAAGCCAATGGGTAAAGTCCTCCCATTGCCAAACATAGTCGCAAAATTCGCCTGCCACCAAACCGGCCTGGAGCAAGCTATCTAACTGCAATCCTATTTCCTCGGTGCGGGTACGGGCGGTGCGATGGAGATTGCTTTGATCGCAGACAATGACTGCGGCGTCAGAGGGGATATAATCCATGGCTGTGGAAAATTCCTTATAAATAAGCGCCATATACCGGTCAGATGCAGGGTTTTGCAAATTGTTTTCATATTTATTTAGGTCTTTTTCCAGAGTTTTGATCAACGCTTCATTGGGCGTTTTTCTGCGTTGTTGCCGGGCAATCATCTGGCGCAGATCAGCGCATAATCCTTCCAGCCCGCCGGGGTGCAGCTTTGGTTGGGTTTCACCAACAGGGAGAATGGCTACCTGTTTCACGTTTTCGGTTCTGCGCTGGGTTTCGGTATCAAAATAACCCATGGTGTCTAATTCGTCGCCAAAGAATTCTGCGCGAATGGGACGGTCAGCAGCAGGGGAATAGATGTCCAAAATGCCACCCCGGACAGCATACTGTCCAGGACCTTCCACCATGGCGCAGCGGGTGTAACCGGCGCTGCTAAGCTGCGCCAGAAGGGTGTCGATGGGATAATTGCCGCCAATAGTCAGTGTGAACACTGCTTTTTGCAGTACATGGGGCGGGACGGTTCTCTGGCTGAGAGCCTCCCAGGACATGATCTGCAGACTTGTGTTTCCGTTATATAGGTCATACAGTTGACGAAGCCGTTTTTGTTCCCAAGCTCTGGAAACCACAGCGCTATCATATAGTGTTAATTCCCGTGAGGGCAAAATGTTTGCGGTGATACCGGTAAAAGCTTTGATTTCTTCGTTTAACCGCTTTGCGGCCATATCATCTTGACAAATAATGACAAGGGGGCGTTGGAGATCGTTGTGCAGACCGGAAATCAAATGGCTGCGATTGATCTGGCCTGCGCCGGTGACAGCGGCAGGTTCGCACAAAGATACCGCATCCTTTAAAATGCGATATTCAGGTATTTCGTTTAAAAAGGACAACAGCTTTTCCATAGTTCCCTCACATTTTTGTTCCACGTAGCAACGCGGCAAGGGGAAAATACCTCCCCTTTCCGTGTGCAAATTACAATATCCAATTATTTTCCATTATATCGGTTGGCAGCCTCCATAGTGCCCCTTTCTATGATGCACAGGGCAGCCTGACCTGCGTTTTCCAAAGCGGTGGCCAGGGCTTTTTCTTCGGAAGCAGTAAAACCGGAAAGCACCCAATCGGCCAAATCCTGTTCTTGGTTAGGCTTTGCACCGACACCGATCTTTACCCGAGGGAAATCCTGGCTTCCCAATTCACTAATAATGGATTTGATTCCGTTATGCCCGCCGGCGGAACCGTCGCTGCGGATGCGCAAACGACCGGGAACCAGAGAGATGTCATCAAACATCACAATGATCCGCTGGGGCGGAATATGAAAGTATGCAGAAAGCTGCAGAACAGATCGACCGGACAAATTCATAAAGGTCTGGGGTTTTAGCAGGTACACTTTCTTGCCGTTATAGACAGTCTGTCCGTAAAGTCCCTGGAATTTTGCCTTATCTATTTTACAGCCCAGTTTATCTGCCAGAATATCTATCCCACGGAAACCACAGTTATGCCGGGTGCGCTCGTACTGTTTTCCGGGATTGCCGAGACCGACGATCAGCCAGCTTTCGCTATTTTTTCCAAACACAGCTTAGAACAGATCTGCGATGGAAGTGCCGCCGTGGATGTGGGCGATAGCACGGGCGAAAATAGGTGCAACATCCAGCTGCTTGATTTTGGAGCAGGGGCAATTCTCTGCAACAGGAATGGTGTTGTGGACAACCAATTCCTTGATGGCGCTCTTTTCGATCCGCTCAAAGGCAGGGCCGGACAGAACACCGTGGGTAGCGCAGGCGTAAACTTCCTTTGCACCGCCAATCTCAACCAGGGCGTTGGCAGCATTACACAAAGAGCCAGCAGTATCTACCATGTCGTCAAACAGGATACAGGTGTTGCCCTTAACATCACCGATTACGTTCATAACTTCACAGACATTTGCCTTCTGACGGCGCTTGTCTACGATTGCCAGACCCATGTGCACCTTTGCGGCAAATGCACGGGCACGGGCAACAGAGCCAACATCGGGGGAGACGACTACGAAATCGTCATGGTTATATTTTTCTTCGGGGAATTTCTCCAGATAGTAGTTAACAAAGGTGGGGTTGCCCAGCAGATGGTCCACAGGGATGTCGAAGAAGCCCTGGATCTGAGCAGCGTGCAGGACCATTGTCAACACCCGGTCTGCGCCAGCTGCGGTGAGCATGTTTGCTACCAACTTTGCAGAGATAGGATCGCGGCTCTTGGCTTTACGGTCCTGGCGGGCATAGCCAAAGTAGGGGATCACAGCAGTGATACGACCGGCGGATGCGCGACGACATGCGTCAATCATAACAAGCAGCTCCATCAGGTGGTCGTTTACAGGCTTGCAGGTAGATTGAACCAGGAATACATCAGCACCACGAACTGTTTCGTTCAAGGAGACGGAAACCTCACCGTCAGAGAAGGTCTG
>JAZREX010000126.1:0-3841 GCA_045661025.1 Faecousia sp.
AGTGAAAGCCCTCTCAGCGTAAAAACTGAGAGGGCCGCTTGTTATTTTGACGTGAACATATCTGTCCGGATCATCTTGGTGGCGAAATACTTTGCATTGGCTTTCTCGACATTGAGATAGGTGAGCAGAATCGTGATACCGAGGCTGAGAAGTAAAGGCGCCCACAGATACAGAATGTAAAGCATCTGGATTGTTTCAGATGTCTGTACCGCAGCGTTTTCAATATAACCGGCGGATGCGAGCATCCATCCGGAGATGGCGGTTCCAATACTGGCGCCAAGTTTAATGCCAAAAGAGGCACACGAATACATGCTGCCGTCAATTCTTTTACGCTGTGTCAGGAAAGTGTATTCCGAGGAAGATGCAATCAAAGCATTCATATCACCCTGCAGGGGGCTGGTGCCAAGTGCAGCCATTCCCGTGAACAGGAGCATCATAGGAACACTGCCCATATATGCGGCGATCAGGACACCAAGGCGGCCCAGTGTCGCCAGTGCGTAACCGGCCATGTTCAGCTTATACATACCACGCAGCTGCTTCACAAGCCATGGGGTAATGATGAGGCCTAAAATCAAAGGAATGTGTGTAAACCAGGAGAATGTTTTCAGAAGGCTCTCATTCCCAAGTACATACTTCATGAAATAGACACCCATGTTAAGACAAGACTGGGAAATCTGGGAAAGCAGATAGATGCCGCAAATCATCAGAAAATACCGATTTGCAAACAGCAGTTTAACGCCTTCGATTAACGAATAGGTTGTTCCATGGTTTTCTATTTTTCCGAAATCTGTTGTGTACAGTTCTTCGGGATCCATTTCTTTGATAGACAACGCAGAAATGCTATTGGCAATAAGTCCAATCACACCGTAAATCACAGCAATACATTTCCATGCCTGGGCATTACCACCCAGTTCCAAAACAATTCCTGCAGTTGCAGTCTGGATGATCAATGTTGTAGCAAATGCAAACATATAGCGGATGGAACCGAGCTGTACCCGCTCAGATGTGTTTTTGGTGATTAGAGGGGTCAGTGTTGCATAGGAGATGTTATTTGCGGTATAGAACACTGCGTTAAGCAGGGTGTAGGTGATAAAGAAATAGGCATATTGCGCAACTTCGCCCCAGCTTTCTGGTATCATGAAGATTGCTGCAAGCAGAATGGCGCAACCACCATAACCAAACAGCATCCAGGGACGCGCCTTGCCCAGCTTGCTGTTTGTCCTATCCAGCAGGAAACCGAAGAGCAGATCGGTGACACTGTCCAGTAGCCGGCTAACGGCCATTAATGTGCCAACAATTCCTACGTGCATTCCAACAGTGTCAGTGAGATAGAACATCAGATAGGTAGACAGGAATGCATAGACTACATTGCCGGCGATATCACCTGCACCATATCCTATTTTATTTTTCCAATTCAAATACCGTTTATCGATCATGGTCTACTCCTTTTTCTTATTTTCAGTGGGAATGCTTTCTTTTCCTGACTATATTATTTATGAACTCATTTTACTTGAAAGAACAGAGAATTGCAATGGACTCCTTTATACAATATAAGCACAAAATTAGAGTGATGTGGCATTGGTGCAAATAACCACTTGGCGAGAAAGTGGTTGCATGCACAATTTTTGCGGATATATGGACGAAGTTACCTATGTATTCTGGAGGGCTTGACTTGGTGAGTAGATTATGACATCATTACCATAGTAACAAATCCTGCACAATAATGAAGCGTACAAAAGAAACATAGGGAAGAAGAATGTACATCAGCCTTGCGCTGAATTGGCTACAGGAGGATATCTATGAACTCTCGAACCGAATCTGCGGAACATTATCAGCAGGCCCTAAAAGCGGGCAGAAAAACACAAAAGCATTTGATCCACCAGGGAGAATATCCTTACCTGCAAATCCTGGACGAGATTCTGCCTGGATATACTACTGCCGGTCAAGAAGAATTGGGAACTATTGAGATCCCAGCAGACAGAATCGTTGGTACGAAAACAAGAGGTCGTTCTGATGCCTTTGCGGCTAATTTTATGCCCCTGATTCCAGACAAAAGTGAGTTTGCTCTGAAATGGCAGAATTTATGTCATTATCATCTTGGCGAGACCGGAATTCGTGACCCTATTTTTTGTTATGAATTTCTGGGTCGCTTCTATGTTCAGGAAGGTAATAAGCGGGTCAGTGTCTTAAAATATTTTGATGCAGCTGCAATTATGGGAAAAGTAATTCGCATTGTACCCGGTGAATCGGATCAGCCTGAAGTAATTGCTTATAAAGAGTTTCTTACTTACTATCCCAAGACCAAGCTGTATGAGATTGCATTCTCCCGTCTCAATAGTTTTTCGAAACTTCAGGCAGCATTGGGCCACGATCCAGACCATGTCTGGACTGAAGAGGAACGCAGAAATTTCCGATCCAGCTTCTATTATTTTAACCGGGCATTTGAAAAACTCAGCGAAGAACAAATGACTGCAACACCTGCAGATGCACTGCTGGAATGGCTAAAGCTCTATCCCTTTGAGGCAATCAAGACCATGTCCAATGCAGAACTTCTCAGCAGCCTTGAGTCGATCTGGCCGACGGTAAAGGGAATTGGCAGAGAAAATGTAATTGAAATCAATACCCGATCTAACCCCTCTGATGAGAAAACCTTCAAGAACCGTCGTGCCTTCTCCATGATGCCTTCGTATCTCAATATTGCCTTTGTGCATGAGCTGCTTCCTGAAAACAGCAACTGGGTCAGCGCTCATAATGCAGGCAGTATCTATTTGGAAGAGTGTCTGGGAGATCAGGTGGTTGTTCAGCGGTTTGTCGGTGTAGGTACCGGGGAGGATGCAGAACGCGCCATGGAGATCGCTATCAAGAATGGTGCGGAAGTTATTTTCACTACGACTGCTCCTATGCTCAAGGCATGCAGACGTGTTGCTGCACGTCATCCTGAAACCAAAATTCTGAACTGTTCTGTTGGCATGCCCTATACGGATGTGCGGACATACTATAGCCGCATTTATGAAGGCAAGTTTATTTCTGGCGCCATTGCAGGCGCACTCAGTAAGAGCAACACCATAGGATACATTGCAAGCTATCCGATTTTTGGTGTAACTGCAGGTATCAATGCGTTTGCCTTAGGTGCCCAGTTAACAAATCCCAATGCAAAGATCGCATTGAAGTGGTCCCATGTCAGCGGTGATCCTCTTCAGGAATTGCGTGAGCTGGACGTAGACATCGTTTCTACACTGGATATTCCGCAGCAAGGCTTAGGCAGGGGACAGTGGGGTATGTTCCGGATGCAGGAGGATGGTCAGAAAGAATGGCTGGGCTCTCCTTACTGGGATTGGGGTGCTTTTTACGTTCAGATTGCCAGATCCATATTAAGTGGGGACTGGGACTCTTCTATCTTCAACCGCAAGGATGAGCGTGCAGTAAATTACTGGTGGGGCATTGCCAACGGTGTGATCGGTCTGGAGTGGGCAGAGAATATACCGGATGGTACGAAGGCACTTGCCAATATACTCATGGAAGGCATTCGACATGGCACTGTTGATCCGTTCCTGCGTAAAATTGTTTCCCAGGATGGAACGGTCCGAAACGAAGGCAAAAACGTATTTACTCCATATGAGATTCTGCATATGGACTGGCTATGCAATAATGTAATTGGTTCGATCCCTGAATTTGAATCCCTTTCTGCTAAAGCACAGGAAATTACAAGACTGCAGGGAATTTATAGAGATCAGATTCCTCCTGAAAGGGCAGAAGGACAGAAAGATATTCGTTGATAGATCGAATATTCATATGCAATAGATTAAGAAAGTCCGCCGGGTTCTGTAAGAGAATCCGGCGG
>JAZREX010000127.1:0-28216 GCA_045661025.1 Faecousia sp.
AAATTTTTGGATTGGACCACCGTTCCTTTTACGATTCCCAGTGCTTCCATTTCCCGTCCGGGAACATGATCAATATTGAGTAGCAGCATCTTCTTCTCCTCCTTCAATTTCTTTGAGTCTTGTTTTGAGTAATATCCAGACAGGGATGATCATCCCCAGTTCCAGCAATCCGGCAATCAGCATCACAGCGCTCCAGAAGCCTTCCGGCACATAATAATGTCGGAGCAATAAAAGCATTGATGCTGACAACAGCATCCAAACTGTCGCAATAATGGCACTTTTCCAGGCGTCATGGCGGCGGTCTTTTTGTGCTTCTTCGTTAATATTTCTTTGCATCCTCTTCTTCACCGCCTTCAATTTCCTTAAGCCGCTGTCGAAGGGCTGCAATCACACCGAAAACGACTGCAACGATGAGTCCGCCATAGAGCAGCAAAAAGATCAGCGCGAACAATTCCCCATGGGCTTCTCCTATTAATGCAAATAGAATGACCGCTAAGTAAGCGGCTAAAAGACCGATCACAATTGCCGCACAGATAATTGGGGCTTTCTTTTTCTTGTGTTTAGTATCGTTTTGCATCGTCGATTTCTCCTTTCCCAATTTCCCGGATTCGCTGCATCAGAGCCAATATTACGCCTACTCCAACAGCCGTAAACATACCAACGATCAGCCATAGGAACCACAAAGGCGGTGCTTCCTCCGGGGCAATATGGTAAGCCCAAAACAGGATTCCGCTAAGGCCTGCCATAACTGCTACAACAATGACGGCAATTACCACCGGTGCGATATACCGCACCCGGATATCCTGTACCTGCTTGTTTTGGAATGTAGTACCACCTCGCTCCAGCTCTGACATCTGTGTTAGAATTGTGTCGGCATCCATTTCTGTAATGGGGACATCCTGGTTCTGTAGCTGTTGGCATAGAGTAATGGATTGCTGCAGATTTCTCTTTTCTCTCTCAAGAGTGATCAGATGCCTGCGCATACCGTCTGCGACTGTGTGGCTACCTGTGAGCATGATCCGGATATCCTCGATGGGGATGCCTAGCTTTCGCATCAGTTTGATCCGCCGTAGCGTCTGCACTTCCTCGTCCCCGTAATCCCGGTAGCTGTTCTCGGAATTCCGTTTCGGAGAGAGCAATCCCTGCTCTTCATAAAATCGAATGTTCTTCTTTGTGATGCCAACCAGGGCCTCCACCTCGTTGATCTTCACCCGTACCACCGCCTCTCTTGCTAACAGTATAAACCTTCCACAAGGGGGAAAGTCAATAGCCTATTTTATCTTATGTGTATTTTTTCTTTCGCAGGAGAAGAAGTTGTGTTCGGGCCCTTAATTTCTCAACGAAAAAAGGGCGGTCTTTTTGACCACCCAACAACATTATTCTATCACAAGCAATATAGCACTGTCAATCACGATTTGTTTCGCAGGAATAGATTCTCCCTTTTGCATTAATTCAGGGTATTTCAATAACTTTTCGGCACTGATTTTTCGTTCAACATACCATCTTGAAAACAAGGTAAATATCGGTTATTATAAAAGCACAAAGAGGTGATACCAATGATCTAGTCAATCATAGATTCCCATGAAAAACGGAATCGAAAGACGAACTTCCCACCTCATCCCGCTAACATAAATTTCTCTGAAACGAAACTAAAGGAATTGAACCGGGAGCAATTCAATACAAAAGGAAGTTGCGTCTAGTCTGCAGAAAGAGAGGTTACGTAAATGATGGAACCTGCATACTCGATGGAATAACCCTCGACCAGTTACAGTGATTAGGTAACAGAGTCGAGGGTTATTTCTTTTATATCGCTTTACTGTCGGCTGTTAGGCCGATATTTTTTTGGCTCAAATCGTACCTATCTTACTTAACAGAAAGAATGTGTTTGATTCTCTATGCACTGCTTAAGTATAACAAAGGGATCTTCTGAATATCTCTATCGGCTCTCTTCTGTCCAGTGAAGGGAGCCGCTTTTGTTATATATTTTCTATTGACATTGCTATCGCAACTGTATATATTATACATACACAGTATAAACAGAGGTGATGACGTGAACATACTGATTGATAATAAAAGCGGTGCTCCGATCTATGACCAGATCTATTCCCAAATCAAAAGTCAAATTATCAGCGGAGCACTCCGAGAAGATGATATGCTGCCGTCCATTCGTGGCTTGGCGAAAGACCTTCGTATCAGCTTTATTACCACTAAGCGTGCGTATGAGGAGCTTGAAAAGGATGGCTTTATCTATACACTTCCCGGCAAGGGGTGCTATGTTGCCCCGAAAAATGTTGAGTTACTTCGGGAAGAGAATCTGAAAAAGATTGAAGAACATATAGACGAGATAGTAAGACTTGCCGCTTCCTGTAATTTAAGTAAAAAAGACATTATTGAAATGGTTAATTTCAGTCTGGAGGAACAAGGATGAACGCACTTGAAATTAAAAATCTAACAAAAGCATATCCCGGTTTTACACTGGATAATCTGAATCTTACACTACCAAGCGGATGTATTATGGGTCTGATTGGTGAAAACGGTGCCGGTAAAAGCACTACCATAAAACTCATTCTTGATATGATCCACAAGGAGAGCGGAAGCATTACCATCCTTGGAAAAGACAATACAGACGGCATTGAACTTACAAAAGAAGATATCGGCGTAGTTATGGATGAGGTCGGTATTCCGGAATGTCTCACCGTAAAACAGGTCGGAAAGGTAATGAAAAACACCTTCCGCAACTGGGATGACGCAGAATATACTCGCTTGATACAAAAACTTGCACTACCGGACAAAAAGCAATTCAAAGAGTTTTCCCGTGGTATGAAGATGAAGCTGGGGATTGCCATCGCATTATCTCATAACGCAAAGCTTCTTATCCTGGATGAGGCAACGGCAGGCCTTGATCCTGTGGTTCGTGATGAAGTTGTTGAGATGTTCAGTGACTTTACAAGGGACGAAAATCACTCCATTCTCATTTCTTCCCATATCGTTAGTGACCTTGAGAAGCTTTGTGATTACGTGGCGTTCCTGCATAAAGGAAAGCTGCTGCTCTGCGAGGAGAAGGATCAGTTGCTTGCCGAGTACGGTTTGATACACTGCACGTCCGAAGAACTGCAAAATCTTCCGGCAGAGGCGATTAAGTATAAGAAGGAAAATCCGTATGGCATCGAAGCAATGGTGCTGAGAAACGCCGTGCCCGCAGGTGTTAATGTCAGTCCTATCAGTATTGAAGAACTGTTTGTGTTTATGGTAAAGGAGGCGAGATAATTGAAGGGACTTCTCTTAAAAGATTGGTATATGGTGAAGAAATATTGCAGAGCATATCTGCTGGTTGCTGTTGTATTCATTGCAGTATCTTTTTTTAGCGATGATAATATGTTCTTTGTGTTTTACCCTTGCTTGCTTTGCGGTATGATCCCGGTCAATCTTCTTGCCTTCGACGAACGCAGCCGATGGATGCAATACAGCGGTACGCTGCCGTACACGAAAACACAGATTGTTTCAGGCAAATATCTAATTGGGTTGCTTGCTCAGCTGGCAGTACTGTTGGCAACCGGTGTTGGGCAAGCCGTGAAAATGTCTGTTGCAGGTGGTTTTGTATTCGGGGATTTTGCCGTCCTTATGTTATTGATGCTGATCGTATCCACGCTTTCTTCTTCCATTTGTCTTCCATTTGTTTTCAAGCTTGGCGTGGAAAAAGGCAGAACTGCCTATTATGTAATGATCGGATTTGTCTGTGGCGCAAGTGTTTTGGCATCCAGTATTCTCAGGGGACAACTTATGAGTGAGATACAGCCCAACCTAATTTTGGCATTGGTTGCTATTTTTGGAATCGGCATATATATTCTTTCCTGGTATTTGTCGGTTGTGTTTTTCAAGAAAAGAGAAATTCAGTAAACAAAAAGGGGGATTATTATGCCTGCATTTATCGTTACAGCTTTGGTTGGGGTGGTATGTATCGTTCTTGGTATTTCAAATATGAAAGGCAATATATCATCGTTGCACTCATACCACAGAAACAGAGTTTCCGAGGAGGACAGAATTCCTTTTGGCCGGAAAGTTGGACTTGGGACGATCATTGTTGGAGTTGCTATTATTTCGTTTAGCGGTTTATCTGCCGTGACCCTTTACACCAACAATGACCTATTCATACTGATTGGAACAGGGATCCTTATTGCCGGCATCATTGTGGGTTTGGTAATTAGTTTCAAGGCAATGATAAAGTATAACAAAGGGATTCTTTAACGAAACACAACACCCACTGCTTTTTGTAGCAGTGGGTGTACTGTTTTACTTGTCCATACCGCACAGGCTCGCCTTTTCAATCAATGCCCGGTCGTTCATGACCGCATCATAGAACCGGAAACCACCGGCAAAGTTGTAGGCTTCGAAGCCATACCCTTCAAGAATCCGGGTAGCAATGTAGCTGCGCAGACCGCTCTGGCAGATCACATAGACTCTCTTTCCGGGTTCGATCTCATCGATCCGTTCCCGCAGTTCATCCACGGGGATGTTTCGGAAGCCGTCGATATGTCCCCGGCTGTATTCACCCACCGTCCGGGTATCCAGCAGAGTCACACTGCCGTCCCGAGGCAGATTGGCAGCATCAGATAGATGCCATTGCTTCAAACCCTTGGAAATGTTATCGATCATAAAGCCTGCCATATTTACAGGATCTTTTGCAGATGAGTAAGGCGGCGCATAAGCAAGGTCCAGGTCCTTCAGTTCCGTTGCCTTCATTCCGGCATGAATAGCTGTGGCCAGCACGTCGATCCGCTTATCCACACCGTCGTAGCCCACGATCTGAGCGCCCAGCAGGCGGTAGGTTTCCTTTTCAAATACCACCTTCATAGTCATTAGCTTGCCGCCGGGATAGTAGCCTGCGTGGCTCATGGGAGACAGGTTCACCGTGTCCACGTCCAGACCGGACTTTCTTGCATTGGTTTCGTTAATGCCGGTGGTGGCTGCGGTCATATCAAAAATCTTGATTACAGAACTGCCCTGAGAACCTAAGTACCGGCTGTCACCGCCGCAGATATTGTCAGCAGCGATCCGTCCCTGCTTATTGGCAGGGCCTGCAAGGGCGATCAGTGCATCGTGGCCTGTAACATAGTGCTTTACCTGCACCGCATCGCCTACGGCATAGATATCGGGGATGGAGGTCTCCATCCGGTCATTGACCAGAATGCTACCCTTCATGCCGAGCGCCAGACCGGCATCCTTTGCAAGACTGGATTCCGGGGTGACACCGATGGCCAACACTACCATATCCGCATGGATGGAAGGCTGGTCTTTCAGCAATACCTCCACACCGTTGTCCTTCTCTGAGAATCCCTCCACACTGTAGCCAAGTGCCAGCTTTACACCGTGCTTGCGGACCTCGCTGTGGATAAAGGAAGCCATATCCGCATCGAAGGGATTCATCAGCTGTTTAGGACGCTGGACGATGGTTACATCTAACCCTAATTCCCGCAGATTCTCTGCTACTTCCAGACCGATAAAGCCGCCGCCAACCATCACCGCTGACTTAGGCTTCTGCTGGTCCACAAATTCCTTAATCCGGAAGGTATCCTCCACCGTACGAAGCGTGAACAGCTTGTCGCTATTCATTCCCGGAAGGTTGGGCCAAACAGGCTTTGCACCCGGTGAAAGGAGCAGCTTGTCGTAGCTTTCTTCAAATTCTTCGCCGGTTTTCAGATTCTTTACGGAAACGGTCTTTCTGTCGGGATGGACAGCGATGACCTCGTGATGCACCTTCATATGGATACGGAACCGGGAAAAGAAGCTCTCCGGGGTCTGAAGAGTCAAATTCTCGGGATCTTCGATGACACCGCCAATGTAGTAAGGCAGACCGCAGTTGGCATAGGAAATGAAGCCTGACCGCTCGAACACAACAATTTCAGCCTGCTCATCCAGCCTGCGGATTCTTGCTGCTGCCGTGGCTCCGCCTGCCACGCCTCCTACGATCACAACTTTCATATTAGCGTTCCACCTTTCCCTGATAAGCGGCAATACCGCCGATGTTCTGAACATTGGTATAGCCCATGTGCTGCAGCATCACTGTCGCCTGCCTGCTCCGGGCACCGGAGTAGCAATAGACAAACAATTCTGCATCTTTATTTTCCACTACTAACCTTACCTTGTCAAGGGTCTGCAGCGGAACATTTTTGCTTCCCGGAATATGGCCTTCCCCGTATTCCTGAGGTGTACGCACATCCAGCAGAACGGCGTTTTCCGCTTCTGCGTATTCTTTGAGTCCTTTATTTATGTCGGGCTGTTTGAAAAAGTCAAAAATGCTCATAACGGTCCTCCTTCGTTCGTCTCTGTTTCTCAGGGCCAATCAATGATGCCGCCAAACTCGACAACATTGGTATAGCCTAATTTCACTAATTTTTCAGATGCCTGCTTGCTCCGGTTTCCGCTGCGGCAGTATACCAAAATCAGCTGATCTTTATCCGGCAGCTCCGGGATTACTTCTGCACCTATGGTCTCGTTTGGGATGTTGATGGCACCGGGGATATGCTTCTCATCAAATTCCGCAGCAGTGCGAACATCCAGAATGATGTAGCCCTCCTCTTCTTTCATCATGGCAACGGCCTTATCCATCGTGATCTGACGGTAGCTGATTTCCTGCTCCGCAGGCACAGCGCAGCCCACTAAAAAAAGAGTTGATATAAAAATTGGAAGAAGCTTTTTCATCCTCAGTACCTCCTGTCTATCTTTATGACTGTATTATATGCGAGGGATACCTTCCATTCCGTAACGTTATCACATATCGAATTAAGACTACCCACAGCAGTGTTATTAGAAAATTCGATTTATTTTTTCTTTTGCGACTCTTTCGTTACAATACACGAAATTAAACTCACCCTGGATCTGCATATCCTCCACCATAAAGGTTGCCAAATCATCCCGGCAATGGGCAATCGGCTCATAGGCAAAGGTGATGGCCTTGTTGATTGCAACCAGATCGCAGATCACAGAGAAATTGTTGACGGAGGAACAGCGGTGAAAGCTGTCCAGTGAAAAGCCTCTATCGGTTATCGCATTTTGTAAAAGCATTCTCGTTCCGGATTGGCTTTCTCTTACCACAATATCCTCACGGAATACTTCTTCCAAGGTGACCGTTCTGCCAGCAAAAGGGTGGTCTTTCGCACACACGCCCACAAAGGCTTCCTTCTTGAAAAGATGATATCCGTATTTGGACTTGTCAAAAACACCTTCGATCACAGCAAAATCGATCTGAGATTTTTCCAGCATATGTAACAGGTTTTCCGTATTATCAATGATCAGATCCAAGTTATGGTTTGGCGCTTGCAGAAAGGCACGGATTTCCGGCACGATCACAAATTCGCCGATGGTTTTCGTTGCGCCAACGGTCATGTGTATGGTATCCGTGGGGGTGAAGCTCTCCCGGATATCCGTTTCCTCAGCCTTGACACTGTCAAAGTACTTCTTCAGCCGCTGGGCGTTCTTTGTTTTGGATAGGGTTCGTCCGTCATACTCAAACAGCTTCACACCGTAGTAGTTTTCCAGATAGTGAATATGCTGCGTGACACCCGGCTGGGTCATATTCAGCTTCTCCGCTGTCCTGCGGTAGTTCATTTCATCATAGAGAGTCAAAAAGGTCAGCACTCTGTAATCCAGCATAGTGGTCTCCTTATCATCTTGATTTATCAGGTGATAATAAATGATAATTTCATTTTATTATACTTTACTGGTATAATCAAGCACGAATGTAAAAATAAGGAGTGGTTCTATGAAGATCATTAAGCTGTTTCCCGGCATTGTACTGTCGGTAGCGATTGCGGCTCTTGCCTGCTGGCTGGAGAGTTTACTGCCCATCCATCTGATTGGCTCTGCAGTCATTGCCATGTTTATCGGTATGTTTTTGAATCAGTTTGTCCACAAAACTGATGTGTTTGCATCCGGACTGAAATTTACATCCAAGAAGATTTTGAAATTTGCCATCATCCTGCTGGGCCTGTCGCTGAATATTTCCACCATTCTCCATGTGGGCAAAATGTCTCTGACAGTCATGGTGTTTACTCTACTGACCTGCTTTGGCGGTGGTTACTTCATCGGCAAGGCATTGGGACTGAACTGGAAGTTGAGCAATCTCATTTCTGCCGGTACAGGAATCTGCGGCGGCTCTGCCATTGCCGCCATCGCACCTACCATCGACGCAGACGATAATGATGTGGCTTATGCCATGTCTGCCACCTTCCTGTTCGATATGGCCATGATCGTGCTGTTTCCCATTATGGGCCGAGCCTTGGGTATGACAGACGAAGCCTTTGGCATCTGGGCAGGCACAGCGGTGAATGACACTTCCTCTGTGGTGGCTACCGGCTATGCCTTCTCTGAGGGCGCAGGAGACTTTGCTACTATGGTGAAGCTGACCCGCACCTTAGCAATAATTCCTACTGTCATCACTTTCGCCTTCATTCAGTTGAATATCAAGCGTAAGGAAGCACTTGCTAATCAGAAGGATGGCAAAGAGCTGAAGGCTAATTTCTCTATCGTAAAGATTTTCCCCTGGTTCATTTTGGGATTCCTGGCTATGTCCATCGTGGCAAGCATTTTCCCCATTCCGGCAGCAGTTGTATCCGGCACCAAGAGCGCAAGTAAATTCCTGATGGTCTGCGCATTGGCAGCCATTGGCCTGAACACCTCCTTCGCCAGCATGAAGAAAGCCGGTATCCGTCCAATGATCCACGGATTTATTATCTCTGCACTGGTGGTTATTGTAGCACTGCTTGTCGAGATTGCAATGGGAATCGTATAAGAAACGGAGGCGGATTACTATGATGCCCGATCCTATTTTCTTAAACATCCATATGTACGGAATTATGATAGCCATTGGTGTACTATGTGCCTTTGCGACCTTGTTTGCCGTTGCCAAGAAAAAGTCTGTCCCCGATCCTACTAATCCTTCTCTCCGCAGGGCTGGGAATGGTGTTGTACTCCATTTGAGTATTTAGTATCTTTTTTGATAAACCGCCCTGGAGCACGAAGCTTCAGGGCGGTGTGTCATTTTTCGATAATCTCTGTCCATTCAACGATTTCCGTTTGGCCGTTCTGCGTAACAGCACGAAACAAAACGATCATCCCAAACGCAAGCAATTGTAAGAGGATGGCCCCAGCCACAATTACTACGATTGCTGTTCATATCCGTTTTGCTCGGCGGTTTTTAATCAACAGCTGCTCGTTGATCCGGGCAAGCTGTTCTGCAAGTGCGTCTGGCTGCGCGTCTGGTTCGATGCGAGAACCAAGCAGCCGACTGACCGGTACTTCAAAAATCTCTGCCAGCTTTGCCAGCATTTCCGCGTCCGGTACAGACTGACCTTTCTCCCACTTAGAAACCGTCTGCCTGACAACATTCAGCCAGGCAGCCAGTTCTTCCTGTGTGATGCCTTTGTTCTTGCGAAGAGTTTTTAGATTTTCACCAAACATATCAACGCCTCCTTTGTGCTGCCATTATAGCACCCATAAGCCGTTGCCTCAAGCAATGCATATTAACATTGCCAAAATAGCGATGAAGGGCACCGCTGATGCGATGCCCTCAGATTATTTTGTTAAGATACAATTACGATTCGGTACTGCACCGGGATCTCATATTGGGTCGTTGTGGCAAAGACATCCCTGCTTTGAAGTTCCAGAATATGATCTGCCGTTAATTCCCCAACGGGAATCGTTTGAGTGCGGATTACCGGCTCGGATTCCACGCCCTGCCAGATGTGCCAAAGTTCCAGTTCCTCGGCGGTTTTTAAGTGGTTTTGAATATAGGAAAGCACCCCGGAAGGGTCATCCAAATCGGGAACGATCTGGGCAACATTGGCCTTTTCTGTGTAAATATCCTCACCTCCACGGCTTAGCGGCCATAGATAGTCGCTCTCGGGCAACGGTTTGTCGGATGCAATATAGGTACAAAAGCTCATACGTTGCCTCCTTATTTTGCCTGCAGTTCAATCAAAATCACTTCCGGACGGTTGTTGATCCGGAACGGCAAGATACTGTTTCCGATGCCTCGACTCACAAGCATGTTGGTATTGTCTTCTGTGTAGATGCCTGCGTCGTATTCAGGAAATAAGCCTTGGTTCGGTGCTACCAAGCCACCGATAAAGGGTAGGCGGAATTGACCGCCATGGGCATGGCCACTGAGGACCAAGTCAATATCTTGGTCTACATAGGTGCCGAACAGTTCCGGCCGGTGGGACAGCAGAATGGTAAAACCAACATTCTCAGTATGGAGCTCTTCCAGCTTGGTGCTCATAACCGTTTCCGAGTCCCCAAATAGGTAATCAGTTTGGAAACTGGGGTCATTGACGCCAATCAGCGTGATCGTCTCGCCCTCTATACTGATTTCAGTTTGAGTATCTTCCATGATAATGACGCCTGCAGCTTCCATTCCGGCCTTCAGCTCACCATACTCATTTACGCGTGCCTCGTGATTGCCAGTTACATAATAGCACGGTGCGATTTTTACTGCTTCACGAACGAACTGCAGAGCCACCTCAATATCAGTATTACGGGAATCGATTAGATCTCCTGTGATAGCAATCATATCCGGATCAGCATCCCGAAGCATCGTCAAGAGTTTTTCGTTATCTTTGCCCATTTCTGCGTTGTGCAGATCAGACACATGAGCAATTCGATATCCGTCAAAACTCTGTGGAAGTTTGGAATTGCTGATGGTATATGTGTTCAGCTCCAATGCTGTGTTGCCCCATGCAATCCAGATTACCAGAGCAACAAGGACGGCTGCCGCAACAGCAAGGAATATGAACTTCTTTTTCTTTGCTGTCATGGTAACCTCCTAATTATTTGATAAAGAATACTGCTATTGCACAAGCAAATATGAAAACAGCGCATCCAAGACTGAAATACGCAGTCTTACGACTCGTATTCCATTGTATATATGTTTGGCAGAGCAGATTGACACCCATCAACGGTACGCACAGATTGATTGCCTGCGTCCATATATCAAACATCTGCAATATTGCCAACATTACGACAGCAAGGCTGACGATCACGGAAAATACAGTAATGATTTTGTGCAACAGGGGTGTGTCTTTCCATTTTGTTTTCATGGCACATTCTCCTGACTTAGTCCAAAACAACAGACTTTTTCTTACCCTTTTTATTTCTTGGATACTCTCTGATTCGGATCACAAAATCGAGGTTGATAGCTTCATTCTTACCGTCCTTTTCTACCAAGATTGCTCCGTCAGTTACTTCCTTAATGATACCTTCATACTGATGATTGCCGTCAAAAGAAGAGATGACGCACTCTTTATCAATAAATCTCTTTGCAAGCTCTTTCATTTCGGTGTTTCCCTCCAGTTTTCTTCTCTTAATGATTTGCCTTGCGACAACTGCCCGTCGATTGCGGAACAGAACGTGAAATATGATAATCCACATAACGATTATCGGTATGTATGTTGATGGGTTCAATTTACCACGTGCGGGATTCTTGCCAATCGGTATTGCGGTTTATCTGCCAAAATGTTGCTATTTATAAACTGTAAGAATCTTCTTTCTTATTTTAACATCCCTAAGCAGCAAATACAATCACTATGTTAATTATCAGATGCCGTTAATCTATCTTGAGCGTACCTTTCATAACGATTGTAAGCTTTTCTCTGTCGTCGGATGCGGCAATATCAATTTCGTAGCACCGGACAGAGAATGAAATTCCGTCTTTGATTTGCCACACAGTGGGCGTGTCTGGGTTGCGCAGATCTGCCAATATGTAGCCCTGGCAGCTGCTATCCTTCAGCAGTTTGCGGCAGTCATTGCAGAACAGGCTGTCCTGCATTCCGGTTGACTTGATTGGCGCTTCCAATTTCACCCTGTCAGCACCAAGGAGTATCCCGCTAATGTCTCCAAATTGCACGAGACTCATATAGCCACCATACTGTTCATCAGAAAGCTCCGCCACTTTTGTATGGTGCGGTTGGTAGATTTCAAGTTCGCGTAGTTCTCCAGTGTTCAGATCCACCAAGCACGGGGCATGTCTGGGAAATGCATCGCACAAAGCACATTCCTCCGGCTCCGGAATGTCAGAGCTGCACCCAGTAAACAAAAGCAGAAAAATAGCTGCAATTGCTATGACTCTTTTCATTGCTGATCCTCCTTAGCGTAATAAAGATTTATGAGGGCCTTTCCTTGCTGTATAGCATACTGCATTGTCTGATATGCACCGCCTTCGTTTGTTTCCACATAAAGGATTACCAGATTGGACCGGTCAACCATGTGCCGGTTTCTTACTTGGAAGGCCGCCTTGAAATGCTTGACACTTGATTCCTCGCATATTTCGATCTCATCGTAGTACGCATAACAAGCTTCCTCATTTTCCCGAAAGAATGAGGTGGGATACGGCATAACCCAAATATGAGAACTGTTTTTACCTCCATATTTTCGCTGACATCGGCGGATAGCGGATGAGACAAGCTGATCGAAGTCTCCATCTCTGCCAACCAGAAATTCCACATAGCTATGCTCTCTCAAAAGACGGGTAATAAGTTCATCCAATTCCCCATCCAATCGCAGTTGGTCATTAATTCGTCGATGCCCAAAGAAACTCACAGTATATATGTTCACGATTTGCAACCCTTCCTCAAAATTAAACTGACCAATGTCTTTTCTACTGTAACCTTTCCTTATTATATATTATCCTTTACTTAAAGTAAATCTTTCTTCACTTTGGGTCAGTTATAATTTTAGCAAATACTTGGTAGCATATTATAGGGAGGTGGAATTATGCGTACCGAGTATTCTGACAAATACATCACATTGGGTTTAAAGATTGCATATTACCGCAAGAAAGCAGGCTTTACACAAGAAGTCTTAGCCGAAAGGATCGGTAAAAGTGTTAATTTTCTGTCGCAAGTTGAAGGCACAGGAACAGTTAGAGGTGTATCCTTGGAAACCTTGTTCAAAATTGCAGACGTTCTTGGTATCCCTCCCGCAAAACTGCTGGAAGATGATTGATTGCTCTCAACTATCTCAATAAAAAACTGCACGAGTCTTCAATAGCGAAGATTCGTGCAGTTATTATTTTGAATAGATGTTATTAAGTTTTGAGTATCGCTTTGATCTGTGTGTTAACGATCTTGATCAGTGCATCAAGGCGTTCCTGTGGGGCCGTAATGCGGTCGTGCTGGGCAAATTGGAAACCCTGCAGGTTCTTCAGGTCAGCACAAATTTCCGGTGTCAGAAGGCCTCTAGCGGTTACGAGAAAGTCCTTGCCGATCATTGGCTTACATTTCTGCAGATACCATTCCGGTTGCTCCAGCTGTCCCTGGTCAAGATCCGGGAACAAGCTGCGGTTATTATCGAATACCGGGCACATAGAAATGGGTTCCATAGTCTCCGTATTGAACAGCACACCAAAGTTGCCGTAATGGCGATCCGGGTTAAAGGTCAGCGCATCCAGTATGCACATCCGCCGGAAAGCATCACCGCTGCCAAGCTCATCGAAATAGCTGAGCATCGCCGGAATTGTTCGATCCTCCGTAAAGATGCCTGCCGCCTTGGCGAGGCCAAGGTCTTCTGTGGTGAATAGCTTACACTTGCTGATGAGCTTATTGCGATAGAAGTCCAAATCATAGTCCACATAACTTGGGCACAGGTGAGAGGCCAGCTGGGATGCCAGGAACTCTGACAACGGCTCGATCTCATAGCGGCTGCTGCCAGTCTTGTACAAATAGATGCTGTCATCCTCCCGGACCCAGCACTTAGCATAGTTGCCGTCTGTACCAAACTCAGGTGAGGTGGTGGAAAGCTCACTGCTGCTGGCAGATCCGTCAAAGGCCGCCTCACTGATCAGCTGGTCAAACTCATTCCGGTATAGGGAGACCTGCTTCCAGCAAATATCCTGATCTGCCCGTTTGACCCAGAATGTGTCGTTCAAGGAGACGGCATGGGTCACATTCAAGAAGCCCTCCAAATCGTCGCAACCAAAACGCTCCAGCAGACGCTGGATGTGCTCCCGATGCTTGGGTGCTTTCCGCCGTTCCAAAAAACCGCTCAGTGTTTTATAGCCAATCGGCCGGTAGGCTGCATACCACTGCAGCTCCTGAAATGTCGGCTCATCATACTCATTTCTACAGCACAGGAAAGAAAGCACTGTGCTGTCTTTATTCATCAGAACATATTCCGTTTTCTTTTGAAATGCAGACATACGCTTTCCTCCTTTGCTTGCTTTACGTATAGTATAACAGAGTTGCGAGAACATATCAAGTGGTCCGTAAATGGAAGCAATACACTATCTTTCATGCTAAAAATGGCGATTATACTCCCAGCAAATCGATTTTCCGGTTACTGTGCAAACCAAATCATTCCGGTGCATCAAGTAAAAAATCGTTTCCTGCATGTTTATCCCTCCATTTCAGCCTGGGAGAACCGGATATCATCGATCTTTGCTTCCATCTGCAAGGCTGCCGCTTCCTTCAGCCAAGGCAAGTGCTTTTCATCAAAGATTGCCCGGAAGGGCAGGATATACTGTTCTCCCGCGTAATAAAACATTGTCGCAACTACCGAATCGCTGCAAACCCAGCGTCCGGAAGTTTTATATTTCTCGCAAAAAAGCTGCTCACTTTGGATCTGCGTTATACTCATTTGATTTTGAGGAAGTATAGGTGCTCCTTCAAATGCCTCAAGCAGCAGTTCCTCCATAGAACAGCCAAGTACTGTGCTAAGCCGCAGCAGAATATCTCCGCTGGCAGAACTCAGTTTTTTATGTCCTTGCTCATAATCCTGCAACGACCGGAAATTGACGCCGCTCATCTGAGCAAGCTCCCTTTGCGTCAGATTCCGGTTCTTTCTTAATTCACGCAGACCCATAAGTCTCACCATCCTTGTCTATATTATACGCATATTTGCGTACTTTAGTCAAGCGTTATTTGGGAAGAGACTTTTATTAGTGCATTTCTTTCTCTTTTGTTTTCCTCCTGATTAACCGTAATTTGTTCTTCCTACCATTACACAGCCATACCATCCATAAGCTGTACCGGCTCTGTAGTCCGCACCGATACCGATATAGCTGAACTTACTTGACCCAATATAGCTCCAGTGGCTGGGGCTGTTGCGGCACAGATCTGCAATGTACTTACCCATCTCCTCAGCGGTTTTACCCTCGAAGCCGGCGCAGATCGCCTCAGCGGCATCGGCCTCATAATAGCTGTCCTCAGGACTCAAGCCAACGATGGTGGCATCGATCCATCTGCCATACGCATAATGGGCCAAAGCCGCACGCTTATCTGCAGTGTCATGAGCATAGTTTCGTGTGAGCTGGTCGGCTCGGTATTCCGCAACCAGGGTCATACCGGGCAAAACCTCGCAAGGGTTAACACCAGCTTCTGCACGGTACTGGTTTATGTACTGTGCTGCATACCGGGCGACCTGCTGCTTGAACTCATAGGAGTTCTGATCGATCTGTGGCGTTGTTTCCTCCGGCTCTGTTACGGGCTGAGTTTCTTCCGATTCCGTCTCTGATGGCTGTATAGGCGTTGTTTCCAGAGGTGCAGACGGTGCTGGATTTGTTTCCTCGGGTGGAGTTGTAGGAGTGGATGGTATTTCTGTTGCCTGCTGGGGTGATTGGGTTTCATCGGTGCTATTTTCAGATGGGTCTGGCACAGTAGGTGTAGTCGTAGCCGGGTCTGATGTCATTGGACCCGACGCATCTCCTTCCGGGGCTTCAGTAGGATCAGTCTGGGATGACTGGTCTTCAAGGGTCTCACCCAAATGGAGATCAGGGGCATTCACAGTATTTCTATCCGAGTTTGGGGCAGTACAGCCGACCAGAACCAAACTCAGAGCCAAAGCAATGATTATAAGTTTTCTCATAGTTTTTCTTCCTTTCTTTATTCGATTAAGCTGGGGCTATCGAGCTCCAGCACTCTTTCAACTTCATCCATTGTGACAGTGGCATATTCCACCAAGTCGCCGAAAAACTCCTGCACAAAGGCAAGCTGCTCCGGGTAACATATGATCTTGTATCCCTCAATTGCGCTACCAGACGACAGCCCCTCTCTGTGCATTAAAATCGTATCCCGAAAACGAAATAGATTCCGGATATCCCCATTCAAAAAGCAGCAGATGTCTATTCCATCGATCAACATATCGAACTGGAGAGATCCCCAAGATGTAGTGTATTGTTCCGGTTCGAACAAAGAATGCAATAGTTTTTGCTGCCAATTGGGCGAGGTCACCAAGCGAAGAAGCCGTACTCCAAATTCATCCATCGGTACAAATAGTATTTGATGATATGTCCTGAAAAAGCCGTTGTCCTGTTTCTTTGTTTCCTTGATTTGCTGCAGCAGCTCCAGCGCAATGTTGTAATCAGCGCCAAACATTAAGGCCGCTTTTTGAAATGGGTGATAGTGCTGCCGTAACGGTTCGAACATTGACTCCATGTGCCACAGCATTTTGGTCTCACCGTCTGCAATCCATTTCGGCATCTCATCACGTAGGTTATACACGACATAAACGCCATTCCAAAAAGTGATCATACCGGCAAGTCTCGTATAACGGATCTTATTCAGTTCGTCTTCATAAACGCGCTTGATTTCTCTGGCGAAATAGAAGTAAGGGGTGGTGCATTGAAGGTTCTTGATTTCCTCCTCCCACATCTCCGGTGTATCCATAGGGTTCGCCTCGATACCGGCCTTTAGGCACATTACTGCTGTTTCAGCCAGTAAGTTGTTTCTGCTGACATGACGGGCATTCCCAGAGAAGGTGTGGTTATCGTATTCCTCCATATACAGCCTGTACATATCCTCATCCCACCGTTTGAGCATGGGAAGGGCGCTCTTATGGAAACGGACGGTCTTTCGATTGCCCCTCCCACACACATTCAGAAGGCGGCAGGTAAAGCGCTCATCTGAATCCGGAAAGCGAAACTCCTGAACTTGAGTGAGCTTGTGGATCAGGTCTTTGTAGGACCGGACGGAGCCTAAGAGTCTCAGTGCGGACATTGGGTATTCCCCCACGAAGGGCAGTATGGAAAGCAAGGTGTGGACATGACTGCCCGGTCTGATCGTGATCATTTTCTACCTCCTGTGTAATCGTTTGTATTCAGGCACTGAGACTCGCCTCCTGGCCTAAATCCAGTGCTGAAGGGGTGTTAAAAAACCGTTGCGGCACAATGGTTTTTCGATTTTCAGTTTATACGTCAGAGTAACATACGTAAAAATGCACTTTTTTACGATCCTTTTTCGGCCGTTTCTTGCATTTTGACCTTATTTGATTTCCGTATGTTTTTCTCCTGTGAAAGCCATGCTCCAAACTCATTTCGGGGAACGATAAACACCTCTGTGGATTCTTCATCTCCCACCACACTGCAGTAGTAATGCCGGCACTCAAAGGGTGTATCGTCCACCAAAAAGAACATGGCTACGGCATCCACAACGGTGTTTAGTTCGATGTTGTCATGATCCCGATATTCCCGTTCCGGACGGTTGCGATCGTAGGTGTGACGGAAGATCATCACACAGTCCCGGTAACGGATGGGTGGTCTTTCCCGGGCAAAGGCAGCTAACGCCGGGTACAGGAATCCACGCAAATAGCTGCGGGGAGACTTCTCTTTCCTGGGCAGCAGAATGGGTATAAGCAGATAAAACCAGCCTTCTTCTGTGAGGCTGATATCTACCGGAACGGATTCAGAGATCGCCTCCTGAACCATCCTCTCAGCCTGTGGATAACCGGTATGAGCAGGTAAAGCTCTGGTCTTCAAGGCAACACCTTCTGAGATCTTTGCTGCAGTAACGGATAGCTTTAGAGCATCGTCTATATCCCGGCTCTCGCCAATGGTACGCAGCATCTTCAAGAGCTTCTCTGTCTCCCGGATGGTGCTATCCAGTTGCAAACGAAAATACGATTTCTCCGCCATATTGATTCCTCCTATCTAAGTCAAAAAATGGGTTAGGGCCTGCAAATGGGTATTCTTTCCCTGTATCAAAACTGGGCGGTCCCTTATAATTACTCCGGCAGGCATTAATACAGTTCCTACAATGCTTACAGTTCCTACAAGAGAAAATTACGCGCGCGTTATATAGGGCAGAAAGTGCAACGCTAATTCCAGACTCATTCTGGGAAGGCGCAGTTTCCCCATACTGGTTTTGCTCACGCTCCTCCAGCGCCTTAATCACACGGCGGCTCTTCCAGGTGGTATAACGATTGCCTTTTTCGTTTCTCGTGCCCTCGGTATGCGTATTTTGGGCACGAATGCGTATTTCACGGAAAATACTTATAACGGCTTCCTTCTCCGGCATCTTGATCTCATCACAGGTAGGATAAAACCGGCTGTAGATCACGCATCCGTAGGAATTAGGCAAACGGTAGAGCTGGAAACAAGTCGCATAGTCTCTAAAGAAACGCCATACCTTGGTCTTCTCCCAGCCCCAGCGCTTACCCAACGTCTCCAAGGTCAGCATAGAGCCATACTTGCCATACTGGACCACAGGCGAAAGGAAAGAAAATGCATTTCCATAATCACGGAACACGGTGTGACACCACAGATCCAACCAGGCATCTGCCACATCAAACTTGTAACCTTGCTCAGCAAGACGCTCAGTGATATCTCCGGGCATGCAAAGAAACCCGTAGCCGGGCGTGGCGTATACAGCGCCGTCCATACATTCCCCACCGGTGCATTCCGTCACCCAATCGGTGATTTGGTAAGTTAGCAGCTTGGTCTCGGTATCCAGTGTATAGGTCAGGTATCCCAAGGTCTTCAGATGATCTAGTATCTGCAAGGCTTTTGCGTGGCTTCTGACGCCCAGAATGGCTTTCACACCCACGATGCCACCAGCCCACATTCCGGGCTCTACAGGGTTCTTGTGGCCGCAGTAGGTGCTAATGCCCTTGCGGAAGGCTGCGCTCTCAGCAAGCTTCAGCCAATAGCCCAGCCGTCCTTTTAATTCCGGCATCTCTTTCCGGGGTAATTTGACCCACTTGTACTTCCGTAAACATTTCATTGCAATTTCTCCTTTCTCGTGATATAAAAATAGCAGCTCTTGTAGTGTACAAGAGCTGCTTTATAGGGTCGCGTTTTGCATATGGCGACGGTCGAGGTTTTATATGTTTTTGCTAACAATTTGCTAACAGGACTGTTTTGGACTATATGAAACGGCTGATATCTGCTAACACGACCTGGATTAAAAAGTTTTGAATTTCCCAGGGATTTTGTACTATCTGACACTATTTGAAACGATTATAATTAGAAAAACGGGATAATCGTTTCTCCTAAGCGAAAGGTCGCGCGTTCGAATCGCGCCGGGCGTGCCAAAAAGATATCCCCCTGCCCCACAGGGGCAAGGGGATTTTATGATTATGAAAGGAGCAGTCTGTATGGCAATCACTTTTGACAAGCCCATGGTTTCCGTTCTGGATACCCGGACTCTGGAGGATCCGGCTGCTTTTCAGGAAGCCTACAGACAGGTAAGCCCCTCACGCCGGGACAAAGTAGACCGTTGCCGTTTTCTCAAGGACAAACAGCTAACCTTAGGTGCAGGCTTTCTTCTGGAACAAGGGTTAAAAAAGTTTGACATCTGCGATGCTGTGATTGCCCATGCAAATCATGGCAAGCCCTATCTTTCCAATTATCCCGGGTTGTTTTTCAATCTCTCCCACAGCGGGCACTATGCTGCTTGCGCCTTTTACCATAAAGAAGTGGGCATCGATGTGGAGCAAATCACACCGGTTCGGGATGAACTGATTTGCAAAATCGCTACCGATGAAGAAACTGCCTATCTTCTGTCATTGCCGCAAAAAGAAAAAGAAGAAGCCTTTTTCCGACTTTGGACTGCCAAGGAAAGTTACCTCAAATACGCAGGCTGCGGTCTGTCAGTCTCCCCTCGACGGTTATCGCTACAGGATGACGGCAGGCTTTTTCTGGACTCAAATCCCACCGGTGTAACCCTGGAAGAAACCCATCTTCCCGGACATGTAATGACCCTTTGTTATTAAGGTTACTTTAACTGCGTCAACCGACGGCAGGCAGCAGCTAACTCCCGCAATGTGCTGCAAGGGATCATGGTGCACACCGTCTGCATCAGCTGGGCATTTCGCAGATACTGCCACTTATTCTCCGGGATCGGATTGAGCCACAACACCCGAGCGGACCGGCGTTTGGCCTCCTGTAAGGCCACAAATGCCCTGCCCTCATCCACAGTTTTGGCATCGGATAAAATCAGCAATGTGGTTGTACTATTAAGTATCTCTGGGCGAATAGAGAGCATCGTTTCCAGTGCCATACCCAAATTTGTACCCCGACCGTAAATGCCGGTTTCTTTCACATAATTGCGGAAAGTGTCCATATTCTGAAGCTGAAAGGCATCTGCTTCTGCCAAGATCTCTGAAAACAGAAACACCCGGGAGCTGTCAGCAATCTGATTCAGGGACTGGATAAACCGCAGGGCAAACTCAGAAAATTGCACCATAGAACCGGATACATCACAAAGCATCACCAGCTGCTTGCGGCGGTGGTGCTTTTTCTTATATTTGAGCCTATAAAAGCTCCCCCCGGTTTCCAATCCCTTGCGAATGGTGGGGCGAAAATCCAGCTGACTACTACGCCCAAACCGATGCCGTCTGGCAGAGAGTTCTCCGTTGATCTGCTGGGCCACCTTGTTGATCTGTTCGATAGCCTTGGGAATTTCCGTATCCTTAAACTGAGAAATATCCTTATACAGGATTCCCAATTCCGGATCCAATGCCGCAGCCCCCTGGGCAGCATCTTCCATTTTCAGCTGCTGCTCCAAGATAGTCTTGGTAAACACCGAGTGGATAAAATCTCCGTACAGCTCCGGATTCCGCTCTGCGCTGGTGCGATATTTATCCATAAAATGGCGCAATCGGTTTCGGGGTTCTTCTGGCATGGTGGCATAGATCTCCTGCTGACTGGGAGTCAAGGGAATGGGTTGGCCATTGACCTGCAATTCCTCTTTGGCGGTTTCCCGGGCATTGGCATCCTGAAGATCCTTTCGGGCCATCTCCATAGCCTGATCACGCATAGCCTGCTCCGAAATAAAAAAGCCATCAAAGGTTTGATCAAAAGCCAGCTGTTCTTCCCGGCTCTTGGCGTACACCGTCCGCAGGGCCGTCTTCACCTGTTGCCGGTCGGTCAAATCCAGACTGGACAGCAATTTAACAGCATCCTCTGTCTCCTTAGGACTAACAGGCAATCCCTCCAACCGCAGCATTCTGGAAAAGGCAGAGAGCTTTTCCAGATACACCTGTGGATCAACCATGGCAATGGCCTCCGCAATGGCAATGGTGTCCATTTTCTTCCTCACCGTCTAAGGTGTCCAAAACCGCAATATCTTCATTATTCTTCAGCAAAAAGCCCGCTGTTTGCCGCAGAGCATCGGGAGTCAGCTCCCGGACACCCAAAGCATCCAAGGCCGCTGCCCAATCCAGGGTTTCCGCAATAGAGGGTTTTTTCAAAATGCTTTCTGTATTCCGAAGCTTCTGGGTTGCCACAGCGATCTGTGCGCACAGCTTATCATCCAAATGGGGCAGCTTGGCCCGCAAAATGGCCAATTCCTTATCCATATCCGGGTACTCAATATATAAGTAAGCACAACGGCGGCGCAGGGCTTCCGAAAGGGGTCTTGCCCGATTGGAAGTCAGCACCACAAAGGGCACGGTTTTGGCCTGGATCGTACCCACCTCAGGAATAGTAACCTGCATTTCTGAAAGCAGCTCCAGTAAAAATGCCTCAAACTGCTCGTCTGCCTTATCGATCTCATCGATCAGCAGCACCACCTCTTTTTCCGAGCGAATGGACTGCAGCAAGGGGCGCTCCAGCAAATATTCGTCGCTGAACAAAGACTTTGTTAAATTGTCTTTATCCTGGCTGTTCATATTTACCTGGATAGAAAGCAACTGCTTTTGGTAGTTCCACTCGTACAGCGCCTTGCTCTCATCCAGACCTTCATAGCATTGCAGCCGCACCAGATCCCGATCTAGGGCCGCCGCCATTACCTTGGCAATTTCTGTTTTGCCTACACCGGCAGCACCCTCGATCAGCAAAGGGCGGCCTAACTGTAATGCTACATATAATACGGTTACCATAGCCTCATCATAGACATAACGGGCCTGGTCCAGTTTTTCTTTTAATTGGGTAATGGTCATAGGAATTCCTCCTGTTTTTTCTTTTATTTTACCATAGTTTCTTCTTATATGCAAAGAAAAAGTGCCGGGGAATATCCCGGCACTTTGTATTACAGGTGCAAAACTCTGTCTTTAATCTCCTGGGTGCGACCCTGGTTCCAATACTGAGTACCAATATAGCCGCAAGTACGGCGGGCAACATTCATCTTGCTCTGGTCTGTGTTGCCGCAGTTGGGACATGCCCAAACCAACTTTCCGTCATCCTCCTGGATCTGGATCTCTCCGTCATAGCCACATTCCTGGCAGTAGTCGCTCTTGGTGTTCAACTCTGCATACATAATATTGTCGTAGATGAACTTCATCAGTTCCAAAACTGCATCAATATTCTGCTGCATGTTGGGCACTTCCACATAGCTGATGGCGCCGCCGGGAGACAACTGCTGGAATTCTGACTCGAATTTTAACTTAGTAAAAGCGTCGATCTCCTCGCACACATGGACATGGTAGGAATTGGTAATATAGCTCTTATCTGTGATGCCGGGGATCATACCAAACCGGTTCTGCAGGCACTTGGCAAATTTATAGGTGGTAGATTCCAAGGGTGTGCCATACAAGGAGAAGTCCATGTTGTGGGCCGCCTTCCAACCCTTGCAGGCATCGTTCATATGCTGCATCACCTGCAAAGCGAAGGGCTTTGCCTCGTCATCGGTGTGGGAGCGGCCAGTCATGTACTTGACGCACTCATAAAGGCCGGCGTAGCCCAAAGAGATGGTGGAGTAACCGCCAAAGAGCAGCTTATCAATCGGCTCTCCCTTATCCAAGCGAGCCAGGGCGCCATACTGCCACAAAATGGGAGCGGCATCGGACAATGTACCCTTCAACCGTTCATGGCGGCACATCAGCGCCTTATGACACAGCTCCAACCGCTCATCAAAGATTTGCCAGAACTTGTCCATATCCTTGCCGGAAGAAAGAGCAACATCCACCAGATTAATGGTGACGACGCCCTGGTTGAACCGGCCGTAATACTTGGGCTTTCCGTTCTCATCCACATAAGGTGTCAGGAAGGAGCGGCAACCCATACAGGTGTAGCAATGACCGTCGCCATTTTTATCCACCTTCAACTCCAGCATTTTCTTTTCGCTGATGTAGTCGGGGACCATCCGCTTGGCAGTACACTGAGCAGCCAGGCGAGTCAAGTACCAGTAAGGACTATCCTCGGTGATGTTATCCTCTTCCAGCACATAGATCAGCTTGGGGAACGCAGGGGTGATCCATACGCCCTTTTCGTTTTTCACGCCCTGATAACGCTGGCGGAGCATCTCCTCAATGATCAGCGCAAGGTCTTTCTTCTCCTGTTCATTCCGGGCCTCATTTAGATACATAAACACAGTAATAAAGGGGGCCTGTCCGTTGGTGGTCATCAAAGTCACCACCTGGTACTGAATGGTCTGCACGCCACGGCTAACTTCATCCCGTAGGCGTCTTTCCACGATCGCGGAGATCTCCTCCTGGCGCAGCTGCACACCGGCTGCTGCCAGCTCTTCTTCCACATTCTTGCGGATCCGCACACGGCTATCCTGAACAAAGGGCGCCAAGTGGGTCAAGCTGATAGACTGGCCGCCATACTGGTTCGATGCCACCTGGGCAATGATCTGGGTGGCAATGTTACAGGCAGTGGAGAAAGTGTGGGGTTTCTCGATCAGCGTGCCGGAAATGACTGTGCCGTTTTGCAGCATGTCCTCCAGATTCACCAGATCGCAGTTATGCATATGCTGGGCAAAGTAGTCAGAATCATGAAAATGAATGATACCAGCTTCGTGGGCATCCACCACATCCCTAGGCAACAAGATACGACTGGTGATATCCTTGGACACCTCACCTGCCATGTAATCCCGCTGCACCGCATTGATGGTGGGATTTTTGTTGGCATTCTCCTGCTTCACTTCTTCGTTATTACACTCGATCAGACTCAAAATCCGCTCGTCGGTGGTATTGGACTGACGAAGCAAGCTTCTGACATAACGGTAAGTAATATAGGTCTTAGCAACTTCAAAAGCGCCATGGGCCATAATCGCCTTTTCCACCAAATCCTGAATCTCCTCCACAGAGGGGCTGCGACCCATTTCCGTGCAGCTGATCTCCACACTTTGGGCGATTCGCTCAATCTGAAGCTGGGTCATACGGACCTTTTCTTCTACAGCTTCATTGGCTTTGGTGAGTGCTGCAATGATCTTTTCAATATCAAATACGACTTCCGAACCATTTCTCTTAATGATTTTCATATAAATCCCTCCTCATTCACGAGCAATACCCATTATACTACATATTGTGTTTTTTGCAATACCCAAAACACGAAATATTGATATTTTATTTTGCCCGGATTCTGGCAGGATATGGAAAAGAAACAATTTTCCCCATCTGACGGCAAAATATTTTCTCTGCACTCCCAATGAAAACTTGCATAAACTGTCCTATAAGCGGTTCGCTTATACAACGACTGTAACAGGAGGTATGATCATGTCTGAGCATTGCCCGGAAAGTGTACGCTGCAACCCCGAAGATCTGCAGCAAGCCCTTTCCATCCACACCGGAAAAATCACCGACAGTTGCCGGGACAAAGATTGTATTGAGGATTTGCGAGTTTATCTGACCCAGGGTTCTCAATCAATTCTGGACACCGCAGCCGGTGCGAAAGTGCGCTGTGCAGACCTTATTTACACCTACATTGATGTAGAACCGGTGGCATTTGACCGAAATCACTACTGTATTGATGTCACCTTCTACTACCGGATTCTTGCCGACGCCCTGATCGGCAGCTGCCGTCCTGCCACATTATACGGATTGGCAGTATTCTCCAAGCGTGCTGTGCTCTGCGGTGAGGATAGCCGCGCCCATATTTTCCGCAGCAATACCCAATTCTTTGGCCCTGACGGCACTCCCAGCTATCACGCCAACCGTCCCACCGCAGTTGTTGAGGTTTTAGATCCCATGATCCTTAACTCCAAAGTGGTAGATATTTGCAACATCCCCTGCCCCGGCAACACTTTGGTGCAAATTCCCGAAGGCATCTTAAACACCTTTGACGAACCGCTGGTACTGTCCGGTGAAAACCGTCAGCTACTGGTAACTTTGGGGCAGTTCTCCATTATCCGGTTAGAGAGGGATGCCCAACTGGTGGTTCCTGTGCTGGAGTACAGCATCCCCACCAAGGAGTGCTGCGACGCTCCCGGTTGTGCCGAAGACCCCTGCGAAATGTTCTCCCGCATTCCCTTCCCTGCTTCCCAATTCGTGCCCAGAGGCTGCGATAAATCCGGCTGTCACGATAACGACGAACAGGCAGGCGGTTATTACACCGTCACCGGCAATCACTAAAAATAGACCGGAGGAATTTTTCCTCCGGTCCTTTTTATTAACGAATCACCCGAACTTTTAGCACTACATCCAGCTCCGACAAAGCCTCGGCCACATTCTTTGGGGTCGGCTCATCCAAATCCACCATGGTACATGCATAGTCGCCCTTACTACGGTTAAGCATATCGGAAATATTCATATTGTTATCTGCCAACACAGCCGTAAACCGACTGATGGTATTGGGTACATTTCTATGCAGCACCATAATGCGTCCCGGTTTTGTACAAGGGCCCATGCTGCAGGCAGGGAAATTCACAGAGTTTGTGATATTGCCGTTTTCCAGATAGTCCATCACCTGCCGGACTGCCATGGTTGCGCAGTTATCCTCAGATTCCTCTGTGGATGCGCCTAAGTGAGGAATTGCTACCACGCCGGACATGCCTGCTGTCCGGTCATTGGGAAAATCGGTAATATAGCGCTTGATCTTCCCGGACTGCAGCGCCTGCTCCAAAGCATCATCGTCCACCAGCAAGTCTCTTGCAAAGTTCAGTAAGATCACGCCGTCCTTCATTTTGGCAATGGACTGGGCATTGATCATCTTTTTGGTGTCATCCAAAAGGGGCACATGCAAGGAGATGATATCGCACTTGGCATAGATCTCATCCCGGCTCTTTACAGGAATGATATGGCTATCTAAATGCCACGCAGCGTGAATGGAGATAAACGGATCGAAGCCATACACTTCCATACCCAAAGCAATGGCAGCATTGGCCAACGGGCCGCCAATGGCGCCCAAGCCGATAACACCCAGCTTCTTGCCCATCAGCTCATGGCCGGCAAATTGGGACTTGCCCTTTTCCACCTTTTTGCCTACATCCGGCTGGTCCTTGATAGACTGTACCCAGGAGATACCGCCCACCACATCCCGGCAGCCCAACAGCATACCGCAGATTGCCAATTCTTTCACGCCATTGGCATTGGCACCGGGGGTATTGAACACCACAATACCAGACTCAGCGCACCGATCCAGCGGGATATTATTCACACCTGCGCCAGCCCGTGCAATGGTCAGCAGCTGATCCGAAAATTCCATATCGTGCATCGCTGCGCTGCGGACTAAAATCGCCTCGGCCTGGTCAACAGCCTGGGTCACTTCGTAGTTTTCTGTCCAAAGAGCAGTTCCCTTTTCGGAAATCTTATTCAAATAATGTACCTTATGCATTTTGCTTTCCTCCTCTTTTCAACTTCTCATTCCTTTTCTATTAAAGCATCCAAAAGACGCCAGCCCTCGCTCTGATAAATGCCTGTGGCTGCAGCTGTCTCTTCGCTATAGCAATCTACACGCTTTTGCCGGCATCTGCTATCAAACAAAATATACGGCACCGGATTGGATGTATGCGTACGAATACAAATGGGTGTGGGATGATCCGGCATAATCAGCATCCGATAAGGCGCATTGGACGCCTCCATTTGCTGGAAGATCGGCTGAATTACCCGGCTGTCCAGGGCTTCAATGGCTGCAATCTTCTTCTGGACGCTGCCCTGATGACTCATTTCATCCGGTGCTTCCACATGGACATAAACATAGTCCTTGCCCTGCTTTAACAAAGCGTCCACCGCTGCCTGCGCCTTGCCCTCATAGTTTGTGTGCAAAGAACCGTTGGCGCCAGGAACATCAACGGCAGTCATCCCCGCTCCCAGCGCAATGCCCTTGAGCAGATCCACCGCAGAGATCACAGCACCCTCCAAGCCAGTCTTTTCCCGGAAGTTCTTTAGGGAGGGCTTTGTGCCAGCGCCCCAGAACCACAGGGAATTGGCCTTATTCAAACCTTGCTTTGCCCGCTCTCGGTTAATGGGATGATCGTTTAAAATATCAAAGCTTTTTTCCATCATCTGGTGGAACAAAGGCTCCTCCGGCAGATATTGTGCGATCTTCTCCCCCAGATGATCATGGGGCTGGGCCATGTCCAGCACCTGTCCACCTTTCCATACTGTGATGTGGCGATAGCTGGTGCCGTTATAAAAATGCAGGTCCTCCCGGTCAAAGGCTTCCCTGATGGCGTCCATCAAGATCGCCGCTTCTTGGGAAGATATCTCCCCGGCGCTATGGTCTACAATGGTCTTTTCCCCATAGGAAGGCGCATCCTCTGAAACAGTTACCAAGTTACAGCGAAAGATCACATCCCCCTCCTCCATAGGTGCGCCTACACTCAATGCCTCCAAGGGAGAACGGCCGGAATAACATTCTGCCGGATTATAGCCCATCACCGCAAGATTTGCCTCATCGCTGCCGGGTTTCATCCCGTCGGGAACAGTTTTGGCAAGTCCCATCTGTCCCATACCTGCCAAGGCATCCATACAAGGGGTATTGGCATATGCCAAAGGCGTCCGGTTGTCAAGCGCCTGTAACGGCTCATCTGCCATACCGTCGCCCAATATTACAATATACTTCATATTTTGCCTCCACGTTTCCGTTTTTGTCCACATCCGGAAAACATTTGTATTTAACCTACATAATACCACGAACCTTGCTTAATTACAATACCAAAAATCGCAAGAATTACAGGATATTCTATGGCTTTTTTCGTCAAATGTGCCCACATGTCAAAATCCTCTTCCATTTGAAACAAACTGCCCCGGTTTGTGCCGTTGACACAAACCGGGGCAGTTGAAACATGTTTTAAAGGTTCTGCGCTTCTGTGATCCACAGGCTAGCACAGGCATCGCTGGGCATATGCAG
>JAZREX010000128.1:0-4174 GCA_045661025.1 Faecousia sp.
CGGCCACGATGCCTTCTTCCACAGCAGCGCGGGTAGCGTTCAATGCGTCTTCCACACGCAGCTTCTGCTCCTTCATAGCGATTTCGGTCTGTGCGCCAACTTTGATCACAGCAACACCGCCGGAGAGCTTTGCCAGACGCTCCTGCAGCTTCTCGCGATCGTAGTCGGAAGTGGTGGTGGCGATAGCGGCGCGGATCTGTTGTGCCCGGGCCTGGATGGCCTCGGCGCTGCCTGCGCCGTCAACGATGGTGGTGTTGTCCTTGGTGACAACGATCTGACGGCAGCGGCCCAGATCGGACATCTGGGTTTCGTTCAGTTCCATGTTCAGCTGGCTGGAGATCACAGTACCGCCGGTGAGTACGGCGATATCCTGCAGCATTTCCTTACGGCGGTCGCCAAAGCCGGGAGCCTTGACGCAAACGCAGTTGAAGTTACCCCGCAGGCGGTTGACAAGCAAGGTTGCCAGGGCGTCGCCTTCTACATCCTCGGCGATGATCATCATCTTCTTGCCGGCCTTAACAACAGGCTCCAGAATGGGCAGGATCTCCTGGATGGAGGTGATCTTCTTGTCGGTGATCAAAATCAGCGCATCGTCCAAAATGGCTTCCATCTTGTCGGTGTCAGTGACCATGTAGGGGGAGATATAGCCCCGGTCAAACTGCATACCTTCCACAACATCCAGACCGGTTTCGGCAGTCTTGCTCTCTTCGATGGTGATAACGCCTTCTGTGCCAACCTTTTCCATAGCCTCAGCGATCAGCGCGCCCACAGAAGCGTCGCCGGAGGAAACAGTGCCAACTCGGGCAATGTCCTCAGAGCCGTTAACGGGAACAGAGTGCTCCTTGATAGCGGCAACGGCTGCTTCCACAGCCTTTTCGATGCCCTTACGCATAATGATGGGGTTTGCGCCTGCGCTCAGGTTCTTCAAACCCTCACGGGTAATTGCCTGTGCCAGCACAGTAGCGGTGGTAGTGCCGTCGCCAGCCATATCGTTGGTCTTGGTGGCAACTTCCCGGATCAGCTGTGCGCCCATGTTTTCAAAGGGGTCTTCCAGCTCTACTTCCTTAGCGATGGTAACGCCGTCGTTGGTGATCAGGGGTGCGCCGAACTTGCGGCCCAGCACCACATTACGGCCCTTAGGACCGATGGTAACTTTTACGGTGTTTGCCAGCTGGTCAATGCCGGACTGCAGCTTCTTGCGAGCTTCCTCGCCGTAAACGATCATTTTTGCCATAATAATAATCCTCCAAATTTTACGATCAATCAGTTACGATGGCCAGAACATCTTCCATCTTCACGAACTTATACTCTTCTCCGTCCAGCTTGATGTCGTTGCCGACGAAGTTGCCGACTACAACCTTGTCGCCGGCAGCAACGCCCTTTACATCAGGACCTGCGGACATTACTTCATAAATACCGGGCTTCTCCTTGGTGGTAGTAGCCAAAATGATGCCGGAGGTGGTAGTCTCTTCGGCCTGTGCCTGCTTAAGCAGAATGTTATCTAAGGTGGGTTTGAGCTTCATTGCGATTCCTCCAATTCTTATTTGACGCAGCGGTTGCTGCATAATCTACTTCTTTAGCACTCATTTTGAAAGAGTGCTAACGGCTATATAATAGCCTAGAAGGAAAGAAAATGCAAGTATTATTTGCATCTTTTCCAGGAAATTTTTGTGAATCTTTTGTAAAAAGGGGCTGATTTTCAAAAACCTAAGAGAATTTATCCTTTGGGCAAGGAAAAGTCCACCGGGAAAAAACTGGGAAAAGCTTAGGAAATCCTTGGGTTTTTATCTTGCATTTTCAGATTCTTTCCTTTATAATAATGCTGTGTTGGAATCATCTGGGGAAGGAGGCGTCTGCAAATGGGTGCAATCATTGCGGTTTTGTCCGGAAAGGGCGGAACGGGAAAAACATCAATTTGCGCAGGCGTTGCTACGGCCCTCTCTCAGATGGGAGAAAAGGTTCTGTGTATCGATTGCGACGTGGGACTGCGGAATCTGGATATTGCCTTGGGTATGTCTGACATCGGGGCGCTGTCCTTTTTGGAGGTATCCCAGGGGGGCTACAGCTTAGATTTGGCGGCGGTACATCCTGTGTATCCCAACCTGTCTTTTTTAACTGCCCCCATCCATTGTTCCCCGGATCAGATCGACACCGCGGCCTTTGCCCAGATGTTGGATCAGGCGCGGCAGAAGTTTTCTTATATATTTTTGGATGCCCCTGCAGGGATAGATACAGGATTCTCTCTGGCTGCCAGATATGCAGACCGGGTGGTCTTAGTCACCGGGGCAGATCCTGCCGCCATCCGGGATGCCCAGCGGGCAGGAGATATTCTGGAAACCATGGGAAAGACAAATGTACGGCTGGTAGTCAACCGTATTCATAAGAAAATGATCTCGGCTATGGGCTTGACCATTGACGATGTGATGGATCAGGCAGGCATTGGTTTGCTTGGCATTGTGCCGGAGGATCAGAAAGTGGTGCTGGCAGCAGCTTTCCGGCAGCCCTTGTTGGGATACACTCGAAAAGGTGCGGCGGCTGCCTGTAAGCGGATCGCAAAGCGCTTGCAAGGACATCGGGTGTCCATTGTGAATGTGATAAAATAAAGAGGGAGTGTAGCGCGGTGAATATTGCATTTTTAGCCCATGATAAGAAAAAAGAATTAATGGTGCAGTTCTGTACTGCTTATAAGAGCATTTTGAGCAAGCACAGTCTGTACGCCACCGCTACCACCGGCCGTCTGATCGCAGACAACACCGGGCTGCCTGTTTCCCTGCTTTTAAGCCATAAACAGGGCGGTCATCAGCAGATCAACGCCCGGATCGCCTATAACGAGATCGATCTGGTGCTGCTGTTTACCGACCCCAACTCCACCGACAGCTGGGATGACAGCCAGATGATGGAAACCATCCGCCAGTGCGACCGGCAGAATGTGCCCGTTGCCACCAATATTGCCAGCGCAGAAGTTGCCATTATGGGTCTGCAGCGGGGCGATCTGGACTGGCGGGAAATGATGCATTCCAAGCCCCGGTTCTATTGAAAATAAAAACCGCCCGTTTCTACGGGCGGTCTTCGTATGTGAAAGGATAAACAGTGTATGGAAAGAATCAAACCCCGTACCCTCTCCGGTTTTATGGAGTTGCTGCCCCAGAAGCAGCAAAAATTAGAAAAGATGATGCAGATCCTTCGGGATACTTATGCCCTGTATGGCTTTGCGCCCTTGGATACCCCTGCCATTGAGGATGCCCAGATCCTGCTTGCCAAGGGCGGCGGCGAAACAGAAAAGCAGATCTACCGCTTCACCAAGGGCGACAGCGACTTGGCATTACGCTTTGATTTGTCTGTGCCTCTGGCAAAGTATGTGGCGCTGCATTATAACGATCTGGCATTTCCTTTCCGCCGGTATCAGATCAGCAAGGTCTACCGGGGAGAGCGGGCCCAGCGTGGCCGCTTCCGGGAGTTCTACCAAGCCGATATCGATATCATCGGTGATGGCAAGCTGGATATCCTGAACGAGGCAGAGATCCCTGCCATTATTTACCGCGTGTTTCAGGGCTTCGGTCTGGAGCGCTTCCAGATCCGGGTGAATAACCGCAAGATCTTAAACGGCTTCTATGACATGCTGGAACTGGCTGAAAAGAGTGGCGACATTATGCGCACTGTGGACAAGCTGGACAAGATCGGCCAAGAGAAAGTGCGCACCATTCTGGTTGACGATTGCGGCCTGACAGAGGTGCAGGCAGAAGAAATTTTGAAGTTCATTGCCATCACCGGCACAAACGATCAGGTGATCGCAGCGCTGGAAGGCTATGCCGGCAGAAACGAAATCTTTGACAAGGGCTTGGAAGAGCTGAAAGCAGTTACGGAAAACCTTGGGTGCTTCGGCGTGCCGGAGGCAAATTTTGCCGTGGATCTGACCATCGCCCGGGGCTTGGATTACTACACAGGTACGGTGTATGAGACCACCCTGCTTGACCACCCGGAGATCGGCTCTGTCTGCTCCGGCGGCCGCTACGATGATCTGGCTGGCTACTACACAGAAAAGCAGCTGCCCGGTGTGGGTATCTCCATCGGCTTGACCCGGCTTTTCTATGTGCTGGATGAACAAGGACTGCTGAACCCCGACCTTTCCGGCGCGCCTGCAGATGTTTTGATCCTGCCTATGACGGAAACACCC
>JAZREX010000129.1:0-12094 GCA_045661025.1 Faecousia sp.
TGCCCAGAAAGATTGCTGTGGAAGCAACTGCAGATGCAGTCAACACCATGCGTATGAACGATAAGGCTGCAGCGGAAAAGGCTGCCAAGGAACGGGCAGAAGCTTTGGAAATTTCCAAGCAGCTGCGGGCGATGACCTTGATTGTTACCGCCAAGGGTGGCGGCGCAGGTAAGCTTTTTGGCTCTGTTACCAACCAGGAAATTGCCGATGCATTAAAAGCCAGTTCCGGTATAGCCCTAGACAAGCGGAAGATCGTCTTGTCTGATTCCATTAAGAATGTGGGTACCTACACCGTGCAGTGCAAGCTGGGCTATGAGATTGTTGCTCCGCTGACTGTGAAAATTGTTGAGGCATAAGATAGAAAATTGTTAGACATAAGAGAGGAGAAGTCCTATGGATGAAGAACTGATTGCCCGGCAAATGCCCCAATCTCTGGAAGCAGAGCAGGCGGTGCTGGGATCGATTCTGATTGATAGCCGTTGCGTTGCGGATATTATCGGCATTTTGCATCCGGAAGATTTTTATCTCCAGCAGAATCGGGAGATTTATGAAACGATTTATACCATGTTCAATTTCTCCCAGACCATTGACCCGGTTACCGTTCTGGATAAAATGAAAGAACTGGGTTTTTACCGGGATGACTCCAGAAGTTATATCTTGCAGTTGATGGAAATTACCCCTACTGCTGCCAATGCGGTGCGTTATGCAGGCATTGTCCGGGACAAGGCCATGCTTCGGGGTTTGGCAGATGCTGCCACAGATATTAGCGAAACCGTACACAACGAGGTAGGAACGGCTGCTGAAATTCTGGAGACTGCAGAAAAGAAGATATTTGCCTTACGAAAGGGCGAAGGCGCTGACTCTCTGGAGCATATTGGCAAGACCTTGCTGAAGGTCTTTGACCGATTGGATGAGTTAAGTCGTTCTGATTCTGCGATTCCCGGCCTTTCCACCGGTATGCGGGATTTGGATGTGAAAATCAACGGCCTGAATAAATCTGATCTGGTGTTGTTGGCGGCCCGTCCTGCTATGGGTAAGACAGCATTTGCACTGAATTTGTGCTTAAATGTAGCAAAGAAGTATAACAAAACCGTTGCAATGTTCTCTTTGGAAATGTCCCGAGAGCAGCTGGCTATGCGCCTACTGTCCATTGAAAGCTTTGTTGACGGCCAGAAGATGGCTACAGGCAAGCTGACAGAAGAAGAGTGGACAAAGCTTTGCATGGCCTCTGCAGCGCTAAGCCAGACGGACATTCGGGTGGATGACAATCCCTCTATTACCGTGGCAGAAATGAATGCCAAATTGCGCCGGGTGGACAACCTGGGTCTTGTGATCATCGACTATTTGCAGCTGATGAACGGCTCCGGTTACGGCAAAGGCGGCGACAGCCGAGTAAATGTGGTTAGTGATATTTCCCGTTCCTTAAAGATCATGGCGAAGGAATTGAATGTGCCGGTCATCTGTTTGAGCCAGTTGTCCCGTGGCCCGGAAAGCCGCACAGACAAGCGGCCTATGCTCTCTGACCTTCGGGAATCCGGTGCTATCGAGCAGGATGCAGACGAAGTACTGTTCTTGTACCGGGATGAGTATTACAATGAAAATACAGAGGACAAGGGTATTGCAGAATGTATTGTATCTAAAAACCGCCATGGCGAAGTGGGTACGGTAAAACTGCAATGGCTGCCCCAGTATCAGACTTTTGCTGACCGGGAGTGGAAGCATGCTGAATAAGCTCTTGTCATTTATTAAGCAGCATAATATGCTCTCAGCAGGAGACCGGCTGGTTTGCGCAGTTTCCGGCGGTGCAGATTCTGTGGCGATGCTCTTTGCTATGTATTTGCTAGCACCGCAGCTGAAAATCCAACTGTCCTGCGCCCATTTTAACCATAACCTCCGGGGGGAAGAATCTAACCGGGATGCGGAATTTGTGCGCGATTTCTGCAGCCAATACGATATTCCTTTTCAACTTGGTACAGGGAATGTGATACCCGGCAAGAAGGGCTTGGAAGCGGCTGCCCGGGATGCTCGGTATGCTTTTTTAAATGGGCTACCCGGCAAAATTGCTACTGCTCATACGGCTGATGACAATCTGGAAACGGTGCTGATGCATCTGGTTCGCGGAACGGACTTAAAGGGCCTTGGGGGGATTGCACCAAATAGCGGAAAGCTGATTCGCCCTATGCTTTTGATCACTAAGGAAGAGGTTATGGCGTTTATTGAGGAATATCACCTTTCTTATGTGGACGATAGCAGCAATCAAGAAGATGACTTTCTGCGAAATCGGTTGCGGCACCATGTAGTGCCCCTGCTGACGAAAGAGAACCCAAAACTGGCGCGTAATACCTCGCAGCTTGCTTTGCGCCTGCGGGAGGATGAAGAAGCCTTGTCCTCTGTTGAAACTCTGCAGCTGCCCGGTGTGGCGGTGCTGCAGCAAATGAGCCCTGCGTTACGGCGTAGAGCTTTGCGCCGTTTCTTAGAAGAAAGTGGCGTGCCGGAGCCGGAAGCAGCCCATGTGGAAATGGCAGAAAAGTTAGTGTTGTCCGAAAAGCCGTCGGCAAAGGCCAATTTCCCGGGAAATGTCTGTATAGCAAGAAGATATGATGTGTTAGAAGTTTCACTTGGGACGCAAATCCTGGAGGAAAGGGAACTGCCATGTCCGGGAAGTTTGGAATTGCCAGCGTTGGGAATTCGAATTTTTTGCACACCCGCAGAGCAGATTATTAGGAAAAAGGACTGCTTTTGTGTGCAACCCCAGGGAAAACTATATGTTCGTAGCCGCAGACCCGGAGATACCATCACATTAGATGGCGGCAGTAAAACACTAAAAAAACTGTTTATTGACCATAAAATTCCTGCCAAGGAAAGAGCAACGATGCCGGTGCTTTGCGATGGTACAGGGATTTTAGGAGTATATGGATTGGGCGCAGATGTAAAAAGACTTGCCAAAACTCTGCCTGCAATCCAGATTCGGTTTGAATCGATTTTAATACAAAAGTAATATAGATGGAGGAGAGATCTTGTGGAAAACAATATCCAGGAAGTGTTATTGACAGAAGCTCAAATTCAGGAAAAGGTAATGGAATTGGCGCAGATCCTGTCAAAGGAATATGCAGATAAGAACCCTATTTTTGTTGGTGTTCTGAAGGGCGTTGTTGTGTTCTTTGGAGACATGATGAAGAGAATTAACATTCCTTGTCAATTTGATTTTATGTGGATTTCTTCCTATCGGGGCACTGAGTCTACCTATATGGATGTGAAGAAAGATATTTCTTCGAATATTAAAGGCCGCCATGTAGTGATTTTGGAGGACATCTTTGACACCGGTAATTCTCTGGATTTTACCTACAAGCACTTGATGGCAAAAGAACCTGCTTCTTTAAAGGTTTGTACATTGCTGGATAAGCCGGAACGCCGCAACCCTGCTGTAAAACTGCAGGCAGACTATGTTGGCTATACCATTCCCAATGAATTTGTGGTGGGGTACGGCTTGGATTTTGATGAGTACTACAGGAATCTGCCCTACGTCGGCATTTTAAAACCGGAAGTATATCAATAATTAAGGAGTATCTCAATTTTGAAGAAAACCAAAGTGATTACCCTGGTGGTTTACATTGTTGCGCTGGTGCTGCTGTTTTCCTGGATGTTAGGACTCTTTGGCGGCAATGGAAATGACTATCCCTATTCCCGGGTTGTACAGCTGTTTAAGGATGAGCAGGTAAAAAGCTTTACTGTAGAAGACAATGAAATTCATCTTAATTTGCATCAAAGCTTAGACGGTAAGTTGAAAATTTCTGCGAAGTTGGCTGACCCAGAGGGATTTCAACGGGACATGTGGGAGTTGATTCAGAATCAGTATGATGCAGGGATTCTGGAAAGCTATGATTTTGTCCCCTCACAGCAGACCGGTCCTTTTGATTATATCCTGCCGATTACCTTGGCGGGTATCATCTTGATTATCATTTGGATCATATTGGTTGGACGCGCCAACAGCAACAATCCCATGGCCAATTTTGGAAAGGCAAGAACCGTTAACGGACTGTCCGGAAATCAAAAGGTTACCTTTGCGGATGTAGCCGGTTTGGACGAAGAAAAAGCAGAGCTGCAGGAAGTTGTTGATTTCTTGCGAGAACCGGAAAAGTTTACTGCCATTGGTGCAAAAATTCCCCATGGTATTTTGCTGGCAGGCCCTCCCGGTACCGGTAAGACTTTGTTGGCCCGGGCTGTGGCAGGGGAAGCGGAAGTGCAATTTTTGTCTATTTCCGGCTCTGATTTTATGGAGATGTATGTGGGCGTAGGCGCCAGCCGTGTACGGGATCTGTTCGATCAGGCAAAGAAAATGGCGCCGGCAATTATCTTTATTGATGAAATTGATGCTGTTGGCCGTAAGAGTGGCTCCGGATTAGGTGGTGGCCATGATGAAAGAGAGCAGACATTGAACCAGCTGTTGGTGGAGATGGATGGATTCAGCCGTACAGAAGGTGTGATCGTTCTTGCGGCTACCAACCGGGTAGACATTCTTGACCCTGCAATTTTGCGTCCCGGCCGGTTTGACAGACAGGTTTATGTGGGCACCCCTGACGCTAAGGGACGTGAGGAAATCCTGAAAGTCCATGCCAAGGGAAAGAAACTGGACGATTCTGTAAATCTGCACACCATTGCTATGGCAACTGCCGGATTTACCGGCGCAGATTTGAGTAACCTTCTCAATGAAGCGGCCATTATGGCTGCCCGGGATAACCGGCCTGTTTTGAATATGCAGGATCTAAATGATGCTATGATGAAGGTTCTGGCAGGTCCGGAGAAGCGCAGTGCTATGCGTTTAAAGAAAGACTTGCAGCTCACTGCTATTCATGAAGCAGGTCATGCTGTGGCAATGTACAGCTTGCCCACCCATGATCCGGTGCATCAGATCTCCATTATTCCCAGAGGCCAGGCCCTGGGTTTGACCTGGACACAGCCTGTAGAAGAAAGCACCCATTTGACCCGCAATGAAATGTTTGAGAAGATTGTAGGTCTGCTGGGTGGCCGTGTGGCAGAAGAATTATTCCTGCAGGACATTTCTACCGGTGCTTCTAATGATATTGATAGAGCCTCTAAACTGGCAAGAGATATGGTTGCCCGTTACGGTATGAGCAAGAACTTGGGCACTGTGTCCTATGCCAGCGGAAATGAAGTATTTATCGGCAGAGATTACGAAAAGACAAAGAGCTATTCTGAAAAGGTCGCCGGTACCATCGATGATGAAGTAAAGGCGATTATTGATAAAGCCTATGATATGTGCGCCCAGATCCTAAAGAGGGATGCAGATAAGCTCAAGCAGGTGGTACAGTTCCTTCTGGAGAGGGAGACCATGAGCGGTCAGCAGTTCATCCAATGTATGAAAGGCGAGGAAATTACTGAAAGTTCGGATACAGCTCTACTGGATTCTTATGAAGCATAAAAATATCCCCGCTACCAATTTGCAATTTGGCAGCGGGGATATTTTTTACACTACAAACAGATAGATAGAGACAAATTGCAGAAAACTGCCAACCAATACAAAAATGTGAAATATAGAGTGCATCCAAGGGCGTTTAGAACCGATGCCATAAAGTACAGCACCTATTGTATATGCAATGCCACCTGCCAGGAGGCAATAGAACCCGAGTGGAGTCAGCACCTTTATGGCTTGGTGCAGGAAGAAAATAATGCTCCATCCCATGCCAATATAACAGATCATGGAAAATACAGTATACTTTTTTAAGTCGATAGCGGTAAGCGTAGTTGCCAGGGCGCATAAGCTCCATTGTACGGAGAAAAGTCCCCAACCGATAACAGGATATTGGGGGACAAAGGCAGAAAGCAGGATGGGCGTATATGTGCCGGCAATCAGAAAATAAATGGTACAATGGTCGATCACCTGCATGACCTTTTTTCCTGTGCACGGAAGCAGTCCGTGATATACACTGGAAACAGTGTACAATGCAATCATGGTAACACCGTAAATACAGCTGCCAAGGATATTGAGCAGGTTGCCGGTGGGTATACTTTTCCACAGGCACAGAATAAGAATCAGAATACCAAGGCTTCCGCCGACAATATGGGTAACCATATTCATAATTTCCTCTGCTCGGCTGTAGCGGGGAAGCTCTCTTTTTGCGATAGGGATGCGTTTCATGTTGTACCTTCTTTCCTTTGGATAGGCATATTGTAGCACACGGGACGAAAATGTCAGCCTACTGCGAAACAAACAACTCTCCTTGTTGTGGATGATTCCTTGTAGATGGAACTCTACGGCAGGTAGAATAGTAGATATGTGCAAGTTGCACAAAAAACAGCTCTGAAATTTGGCATGCAAATAAAAAAATTACAAGAAAATTTCATCTTTTCCTTCGGGTTCTGTGATATAATACTAATGGTAGATGATGCTGCCGATTTAATGTTGTAAAGGAGCAACTATGAATAATGTTTTGTTCTTTTTAACTCCGAAGGCAATGTGTGCCTTCTTATATGATGATTTTACGATCCGTCAGGCGCTGGAAAAAATGGAAGGTGTAGGCTATTCTGCTTTGCCAATTCTTAATAAGCGGGGAGAATATCGGGGTACGATCACAGAGGGAGATCTGCTATGGGCATTGAAGAATCTATGCTACCTGGATATGCGCCAGGCAGAGTCTAGAAAAATCATGGAGATCACCAGAAGGAAGGATAACCTTTCTGTCCGGGTCACCGCCAATATGTATGACCTTGTCCAGCGGGCAAGCACGCAGAATTTTGTGCCGGTAGTGGATGATAAGGATGCGTTTATTGGAATTGTTACAAGAAGTGCCATTATTAAGTATTGCCAGCAACAATTGTTTTCTGAGGACTAATACATCTCTATCCTGCTTCGCTGTTTACCGCTTCTCGTTAGAGAAGCGGTTTTTGTTGCATTTATCAGGATCATCTGCTAAAATATATGTAGCTATATCTTGGAGGCAACTATGAACGACGAAATGTTGAAAAAGCAAATAGGATCCAATATCGCTTCTTACAGAAAGCGTTTAAATATGACGCAGGCGGGGTTGGCAGAGAAGCTGAATTATTCAGACAAGGCGGTATCAAAATGGGAACGGGGAGAGTCTGTACCGGATGTGCTGACCCTGGTACAAATGGCAGAGCTTTATGGCGTGTCTGTCAATGAACTGCTGGTAGACCCCAACCGCTTGCCGGATAATCCCGGTACTGTGGAGCGCGTCATGGGCAAGGCTGTTGAGAGGACCTTAAAGCGGAAAGCAGACAAGCGGATCATTCTGGGGTTATCTTCTGTTTTGGTATGGTTTGTAGCACTTTTCCTTTTTGTGGTGCTTTCTACATTGGATTTCCCCAAAACCTGGCTGGCTTTTTTCTATGCTGTTCCCGCAAATGCTATTGTGCTGCTGAGCTTGCGCTCGGCCTGGAAGGATTTTCGCTGGAATCAAATTCTGGTGTCTACCATTGTATGGGGTGGCCTTTTAAGCATTTACATGACATTATTGATCTTTTTCCAGATCAACATGTGGAAGTTATTTTTGCTTGGGATTCCGGGACAGGTGGCCACCCTACTTTGGTTCCGGCTGTACCGAAAGAGCCCGAAGGAGGAACATGATGGATAAGACTGCGCTGCGCCGGAGCATCCAGGCGCAAAAGCGGGCCATGACCCAGGAACAGATTTTGTCTGCCAGTGAAGATCTAGGGGAGCAGTTTGCTTCCTGCGAATTTTATAAACAGGCCAAGACAATCTACGGCTATCTTCCTTATAATCAGGAGGTGCGCACAGTGCCCATGCTTCAGCGGGCCTTGCGTGAGGGTAAACGGGTAGCTGTTCCCAAGGTTTATGGGGACGAAATGAAGTTTATTTATATGACGGATCTTAGCCAGGTAGATACCGGATATGCCGGGATTCCAGAACCCATCGCAGATAGCCCTGTAGCAGACGATCCGACTGCCTTGGTGCTGATGCCGGGTTTGGCTTTTGATCCCCAAGGGCACCGGATTGGTTACGGCGGTGGCTTTTATGATAAATTCTTGGCGTTAGAGCCGAATCATCCCACGGTCGCATTGTGTTACGGGTTTCAAATGCTGGATGCGTTGGAAACACAAGAACATGATATTCCGGTGGACCTGGTGCTGTGGTCAAAGAAGATCTGATTATCTGGAGGTTGTCGGATGCATATTCCAAATGGAAACACCGAGCAGTTGGAGCTTGTAACATTTCGCCAAGCGCTGGAGGCTGCCAACACCCCCAACGGGCAATATGACATTTCCAAATGGTTTTATGCCCCTAATTTTTATTCTGAGTATCGCTATATTCTGGGTACTCGCGGAAATAATCCGCTGATTTGTATTGGAATTAACCCGTCTACTGCTGAACCGGATGCGCTGGATAACACGCTAAAGTCTGTAGAACGGATTGCCCTGGGCAATGGCTTTGACAGCTTCATCATGTTTAATGTCTATGCCCAACGAGCCACCGACCCTGATACTATGGAGCGGCAGTGTAATTTGCAGTTACATAAGGAAAATATGGAAGCTTTTGCTCATGTGCTGTCCATTTCCAAGAAACCGGCTGTTTGGGCGGCGTGGGGTACGATTATTGAAAAACGGGAGTATTTGCCCCGATGCCTGGAAGACATGATTGCCTTGGGACAGCAGTATGGTGCTGGGTGGTTTTGCGCAGGGGCGGTCAGTAAGAAAGGGCATCCCCATCATCCTTTGTATTTACGCAAGGATGAGAAAATAAGGCCTTTTGATGTAGAACAATATTTGCGCAATCTTGTTGCCCACATGTAATATATACAGAAACTCCACTGCTGAACGGAGGATATAGAATGCATAGTGAGTGTGATACCTGCTGGTACTTTGATTACGATGAAGAGTATGATGAGTACTACTGTATGATGGATCTAGATGAGGATGAAGTTTATCGCATCCTTACTTCCAAAAACGATCATTGTCCTTATTATAGACAAGGGGACGATTACACATTGGCAAGGAGACAGTGATATGAAAAAATTGCTGATAACCATGCTGTTGACTTCTCTCTTTCTCGCTGGCTGTGCCGGCGGTGAGGCAGATCCAAACACTGCTACTACAGAGCAGACCCTTCCCCAGGGATGCCAGGATCTGGATAGCGATATCACAAAACATACCCAGAATGCTGTGTGGGTCTATGAGCCTGGGATCACACCTATGAAAAGACTTACTACCGTTGGGGATAGGCTGATGGTAGTATGGGGTGAGAACGCAGAAAATCTGACAGTCTTTTCTGGGAACGAAGGCGTTGTTGCTGCCCAAACACAGTTGGAGACCGGTGGGGTTGCGATTCAATTTCAGAATACCTTTGAGGGAGTTGCTTACTATATGCCCCAGGAGAACCAAGTTTGCTTCCTGGATTCGCAACTTCAGTTAACAAAGAAAATTCCGATGCCCCAGGGTATTTCCGGTGAACCACTGGTTTCTTCTCAAATGGGGGAAATCTATTATTGTCTTGGCCAAGATATATTTGGCTTAGATATAGAAGAAGGGATCTCTCGCCAAATTAAGACCGTAGACTGTGTTTCCTTGCGGATGCAGGGGTGCTATTTTGATGGTAAAGTGCTGGCGGTTCAAGCAGAAACCCAGGATGGACAATGTAATACTGTTTACTTCTCCGGAGAAAACGGAAGAACTCTCACTCAGGAGAACGGCATTGATGTATTTGCTACCTATGAAGATGCCTATTATATTCGCCGCGTGGCGGGAATTGTAGAACAGCAAATCTTAGGACAGATGGAGGCAACACCGCTATCCTGGAATGTCCAGGGGAGCATCATTCCTGCCTTAGAGTTGGGTGCGGTGGTGACATATGAAACAGGGGAGGATGGTATGCTGACCCTGGATGCGTATGACCAAACTACCGGAAATCGGACTGCATCTGTGAGCTTTGCGTTTTCTGGCGCTGTGATTTCTGCTGTGGCAGACCGTTGGTCCGGTTGCGTATGGCTACTGATCGAAGATGAAGCTGGCAGCCAGAAATTGCTCAGATGGAATTTAAAGTCCTCGCCTGTGTCAGATGAAGCGGTCTATACTGAGGTGTTGCCTACATCGGAAAATCCCGATAAAGATGGATTGAAGGAATGTCAAAAACGGGTAGAGGGATTAAACCGCACCTATGGTGTGCGGATTCGTATTTGGCAGGATGCTGCCAAATACATTAACGGTCATGATGTGGTGGCGGAGCATTTACCTCAGGCGATTAACCGCTGCTTAGATGATCTGGAAGTCGTGTTATCTAATCTTCCAAATAAGTTTTTAAGCCGTAGTGTTGCAACCCAGATCCGGATATGTATTGTCCGCTCTATTGATGGTAAACAGGATGCAACCCAGTTCTGGTACGATGGGGATGCGTTTATCTTGATTTGCCCCGGAGCCGATCTTTCTGATGTATTTATTCGGGAATTGGGCAATGTGGTCAACAGTCATATTCTGGGAAAATCCTCTGCTGTGGATGGTTGGAACAGTTTGAATCCTGCTGGGTTTGATTATGCAGATGCTTCCACTTACCAGGAAAGTTACTTACAGAATGCTACCCGGGCCTTTGTGGATGAAGAGGCAATGACTTCCGTTGCTAAGGATCGAAGCAGACTGTTCTGGCAGGCTATGCAGCCGGATAACAAAGCAATGTTTTCTTCGGAAATTATGCAGGCAAAGCTCAACCAGCTATGCTTGGGTATCCGGGATGCATGGCGCTGGGAGGGGGAAAGTCAGGTATTCCCCTGGGAGCAGTATTTAAATAATTCCATTGCACCGCAATAAATAAAACCCACGGAAATTATAAATTTCCGTGGGTTGTTTTTATATAATGCAAATGGCTTCTGTAAAACAGAAGCCTCTTTCGAATGTGTAGTTTACTTCAAAGCTTCCTCAATAGCAACAGCCACGGAAACGGTCATACCGACCATGGGTCGCGAGCCTGAGCGCTGCCTGTGGCAGATGCAGCGAAGGCGCAGTGAGTGCAGCGGTCGATAAAATCAAGGGGAAGCGTATGCCTGAAGATTTTATCGGGAACCGCAAACGGGTTGAAATCTGCGACCTGCTTGCAGGTCGCCACAATGCAACCACATGGTCGGGGATGTATGTAAAAAGAGGCTTCTGTAAAACAGAAGCCTCTTTCGAATGTGTAGTTTACTTCAAAGCTTCCTCAATAGCAACAGCCACGGAAACGGTCATACCGACCATGGGGTTGTTACCTGCGCCCAGGAAGCCCATCATTTCCACATGGGCAGGGACGGAGGAAGAACCAGCGAACTGGGCGTCACCGTGCATACGGCCCATGGTGTCGGTCATGCCGTAGGAAGCAGGACCTGCAGCCATGTTGTCGGGGTGCAGGGTACGGCCGGTGCCGCCGCCGGAAGCAACGGAGAAGTACTTACGGCCATTTTCCATGCACTCCTTCTTATAGGTGCCGGCAACGGGATGCTGGAAGCGGGTGGGGTTGGTGGAGTTACCAGTGATGGAAACATCAACGCCTTCGTAACGCATAACAGCAACGCCCTCACGGACATCGTCACAGCCGTAGCAGTTAACGGCGGCGCGCTCGCCGGTGGAGTAGGGGATACGCTCGACGATCTTCAGTTCGCCGGTGTAGTAGTCAAACTGAGTCTTCACATAGGTGAAGCCGTTGATACGAGAGATAATCTGTGCAGCGTCCTTGCCCAGACCGTTCAGGATGACACGCAGGGGCTCCTTACGGGCCTTGTTGGCGGAACGGGCAATGCCGATAGCACCTTCTGCAGCAGCGAAGGACTCGTGTCCTGCCAGGAAAGCGAAGCACTTGGTCTCGTCGCGCAGCAGCATAGCACCCAAGTTGCCGTGGCCGATACCGACCTTGCGGTCCTCAGCAACAGAGCCGGGGATGCAGAATGCCTGCAGGCCGATGCCGATAGCCTCAGCGGCTTCAGCAGCGTTCTTAACACCCTTCTTCATAGCGATGGCAGCGCCAACGCAGTATGCCCATGCAGCATCCTCGAATGCGATGGGCTGGATGCCCTTAACGATCTCATAGGGATCGAAGCCCTTAGCGACGCACATCTGGCGGCACTCTTCGACGGACTTC
>JAZREX010000130.1:0-16951 GCA_045661025.1 Faecousia sp.
ATTACTGTTCCTGAAAAATAATAACTTAGAGGTAAATCATGGCTTTTTTGAATGCGCTTCCCGGTGCGGTTGCAGAGGGATTGATTTGGGGATTGATGGCGATCGGCATCTACATCTCTTATAAGATTTTGGATATTGCAGACCTTTCTGTAGACGGTTCGATTTGCACCGGCGGTTGTGTCTGTGCAATGCTGATCGGTTGTGGCGTTCCGGTATGGCTAAGTGTTCTGATTGCATTTCTGGCAGGCATGCTGGCCGGTACAGTCACAGGCCTGTTACATACGGCATTGGGAATTCCGTCCATTTTGGCAGGTATTCTGACCCAGCTGATGCTCTATACTGTGAATCTGTGTATTCTCGGCGGAAAATCTCTTGTGGCCATTGACCCCCGGGCAAATGACTTGCTTTTGCACATGAGCGATAATCCTTCCGCAATTATATCCGCGGGTCTGTTTGTGGTGGCTACCATCGTGGTGTTGTGGTTGTTTTTCTACACCGAGGTGGGCTTGACTTTAAAGTCTACCGGCGACAACCCGGACATGAGCCGCGCCCAGGGTGTGGATGTGAAGTTCAATAAGGTGCTGGGTTTGGCCATTGCAAATGGCATCGTGGCACTGGCTGGCGCGCTGTATGCTCAGTATAAAGGCTCTGTCAGTCTGCAAGATGGCAGAGGCGCCATCGTTATCGGCCTGGCTGCCATCTATATTGGTTTGTCTGTGTCCTTGAAGATCAAGCCCAACTTTGTTGTGAGCTTGATCGGCGTGGTTGGCGGCGGTATCGTGTATTATGTGATTTATAATTTCGTGATTCTGTTGGGCCTGAAGACGGACTATCTGAAAATGCTCTCTGCAGTCATTGTGGCGCTGTTCTTGGCAGTTCCGTATTTAAAAGGCGAGTATTTCAGTAAACCCAAGGTGATGTCTACCCAGACTGAGGAAGAAATTACCGCAGGAGGGGATGGCCATGCTTAAAATTACCAATTTACACAAGACCTTCAATGCCGGAACTGTCAATGAGAAAACCGTGCTCAACGGTTTGAATCTGGAGTTGAAGGAAGGGGATTTTGTCACTGTCATTGGCGGTAACGGCGCCGGTAAATCCACCTTGCTCAATGCCATTTGCGGTGTTTGGAAAGCAGACTGCGGTACGATCGAGATTGACGGTGTAGATGTTACCAATATGCCGGAGCATAAGCGGGCGCAGTTTTTAGGCCGTGTGTTCCAAGATCCTATGAAGGGCACAGCTCCGGATATGGAAATTGCGGAAAATCTGGCGATCGCCGCCCGCAGAGGCACAAAGCGGAAACTTATTTGGGGCGTTCGTAAGGCAGAGCGTACCCGGTATAAAAAACTGCTATCCGACCTGGAACTGGGTTTGGAAGATCGCCTGTCCAGTAAAGTGGGCTTGCTTTCCGGCGGTCAAAGACAGTCGGTGACTTTGTTGATGGCAACTTTGAATAAACCCAAGCTTTTGCTTCTGGATGAACACACCGCTGCTTTAGACCCCAAGACGGCTGCCAAGGTGCTGGAGCTGACCGACCGCATTGTTCAGGAAAATCACCTGACAACCCTGATGATCACCCACAATATGAAAGATGCCATTGCCCACGGCAATCGGCTCATTATGATGAATGAGGGTAAGATCGTTGTAGATGTGGAAGGGGAGGAAAAGAAAAAACTCACTGTAGAGCAGCTGTTGGATTTGTTTGTGAAATCCAGCGGTAACGGTTTCGTTTCTGACCGAGCGATCCTGGGATAATAAAATCACAACACACCTCAATGGTTTCCATTGGGGTGTGTTTTTGCACATTTTGTAAATTTTTATAAATTGCATTCGCAAGCGGGCAAATTTATGCTATACTAAATATGAGGAGGGATCTGTATGAAACTGATCTTTTTAGGCGCGACCCACGAAGTGACAGGCTCTTGTACTTTACTGGAAGCATGCGGAAAACAAATCCTCATTGACTGCGGCATGGAGCAGGGCCCGGACACCTATGAAAATTGTGACATACCGGTGTTGCCCGGTGAAATCGATGCCGTGTGCCTGACCCATGCCCATATGGACCATTCGGGAAAGATTCCGGCTCTGGTGGCCCAGGGATTCCGAGGGCCGATTTATGCCACAGAGGCAACCTGGCGGCTTTGTAACATAATGCTGAAGGACTCTGCCCATATTCAGGAGTTTGAAGCCCAATGGCGCAACCGGAAGGCTCAGCGCGCCGGAGAACCCGCCTATGTGCCCATGTATACCATGGCAGATGCGGAGCAAACCTTAAAACAGTTTAAAGGCTATCCCTATCACCAAAAGGTGGAGATATTCCCTGGGATTTGTCTGGAATTTTTCGATGCCGGCCATCTGTTGGGTTCAGCCAGCATTCTGATTACAGTGACCGAGAATGGACAGACGCGGAAACTTCTGTTTTCCGGGGATTTGGGCAATCAAGATCGTCCCTTGATCCGGGATCCGGAAGCACCGCCGGACGCGGACTATGTGATATTGGAATCTACATACGGTGACCGGCTTCACGGGGAGCGTCCGGACTACCTGGGGCAGCTGACCCAAGTGCTGGGCGATACCTTTGCTCAGGGTGGTAATGTGGTCATTCCTTCCTTTGCCGTTGGAAGAACCCAGGAGCTTTTGTATTTACTGCGTACCATAAAAGAGCAAAATTTACTGCCGGAGTACGGAAATTTTCCGGTTTATGTGGATAGCCCTTTGGCGGTGGAAGCCACAAAGATATATTCGGAGGGAATGGACGCTTACTACGATCCGGAAACCCTGGAATTGTTGGCAAGAGGGATTGATCCCATTGTGTTTCCTAATTTGCGCCTTTCGATCACCTCGGAAGATTCCAAAATGATCAACTTTGACAAAACGCCCAAGGTGATTTTATCTGCTTCCGGCATGTGTGAAGCCGGACGGATTCGACACCATTTAAAGCATAACCTGTGGCAAAAGGGGAGTACCGTTTTATTTGTAGGTTACCAAGCAGCAGATACCCTGGGACGGAAGCTTCAGGATGGGGCAGATACTGTGCGGCTCTTTGGGGAGGATATTGCGGTACACGCGCGAATAGCAACCATGTCCGGTATCTCCGGTCATGCCGACCGGGATATGCTGCTGAATTGGTTGAAAAACATGCAGGAAGAGCCCAAACAAGTTTTTGTTAATCATGGTGATGACGGTGTCTGCGACCAATTTGCCAAGACAATTACAAGACAACTGGAAATCCCTGCTGTCGCGCCCTATAGCGGTGATGGATATGATCTGATCACGGGAGAATGCTTCCAGAAAGGAATCATTGCTCCGGCCAGGAAGGCGGAAGCAGGCCGCAAGCGGGCAAACCTGCTTTACGGGAAATTGGTACTGTCCGGTAAGAATTTAATGAAACTGATCGAAAGCATGTCTGGAGCATCCAACAAGGAGATCAGTAAGCTGACAGACCAAATCAATTCCCTATGTCAGCGTTTTCGCAGATAAAAATCATCCCCGGTTCATTTTGAACCGGGGATGCCTTTTATTTTAAGGTTTCCATTACGGACTGGATTCGGGCAACGGTGCGTTCCTTGCCCAGGATCTGCATCACAGTATACAGGTCGGGGGAGTTTGTCTTGCCGGTAACTGCCTGGCGGATAAAGGTGGAAATATCTGCAACCGTACCGGGGAAGGCATCGGGGTCAGCCTTGTAAGCCTTCATGTCGGTGGTAAAGCCCATCTGGGTGGTGATTTCCTTGACCTTTTCAAACCAGACGCTGGAATCGTCTGCAATGTCAAACTTTTCCAAGAACAGCTCTAGGGCTGTCCGGATGGTCTGATTGGAGAACTTCTCATCAAAGACGGGGGATTCCAGATACGGATCATAGAAGAAGCCCATGTAAGGCTTGGCCTCCTGCCAGGTGGCAAGATCCTTTCTGGGTTTCTTGCCGCCGCGACCGATGGCAAGAATTGCCTTGGCAAAGGCGGGATCCGCTGTGAGCTTTTCAGCAAAGTCCGGGTCAAATTCCTGTGCCCACTGGCAAAGCAGGTCGTACACAGTTTCTGCATCCATCCGGGCGATGACATTTTTGCTCACATCGGTGAGCTTGGCGTAGTCAAACAAGCTGCCAGCGGGGTTGAGCTTCTTGGGGCTGAACTGGAATGCGTCGGCAGACTCTGTAGGATTTGCCCGGCGCCAGTCTTCAAAGTTGGAGTTGAGCACCGTCATAATGTACTCGTACACAGCCTCTACCGGGAAGCCTTCTGCCTTATAGAAGGTCAATGCCAGCTCCGGATCTTTCCGCTTGGACAGCTTCCGCTTGGAAGTGCCGTCCATTTTCATTAGCGGTCCAATATGCACATACTTGGGCAGCTTGAAGCCCAGAGCGCGGAACAGCTGGATGTGGAAAGGCAGGGTAGGCAGCCATTCATCACCTCTGACCACATGGGTGGTACGCATCAGGTGATCGTCCACAGCGTGGGCGAAGTGATAGGTGGGGATGCCGTCAGATTTTAACAGAACATGATCCACGTCGTTTTCGGTGATGGTTAGCTTGCCTTTAACCAGATCGTCGAATTTGTATTGATTTTCCACAGAACCGGTGGAGCGGAAACGCAGCACCCAGGGATTGTTGGCAGCCAGCTGGGTCTGGATGTCTTCCAGGGAACGATCACGCCACATGGCATACTTTCCGTAGTAACCGGTGGTTTCTTTGGCAGCTTCCTGCTGGGCGCGCATATCAGAAAGCTCCTGTTCTGTGCAGAAGCAAGGATATGCCAGGCCTTCAGACACCAACTTTTTGGCATACACATGGTACACAGCTGCCCGCTGCCGCTGCCGGTAAGGGCCGTATGCACCCTGGTCGCCGTCAATGGTAGCGCCTTCGTCGAAGGAAATGCCATAGTGCTTTAAGGTGTTGATCAGCACTTCTACAGCACCGGGAACTTCACGCTTTGCATCGGTATCTTCCACACGCAAAAACAGTACGCCACCGCTTTGGTGGGCCATCCGTTCAGCAGTCAGACCCATGACCAGATTGCCCAGATGGACAAAGCCGGTGGGGGAGGGGGCCATCCGTGTTACCACAGCGCCTTCGGGAAGGTCTCTTGCGGGGTATCTTTCTTCCAACATTTCCGGGGTGTCGGTCACATTGGGGAATAACAGATCCGCTAATACTTGATAATCCATAATTTTGCCTCTTATTCTTTGTGTATCGTTTAGAAAATACTTGGTTCTTTTTCTTTGCGCATTATAACATGATTCTAAGGATAAGTCAATTTTCCGTTGCCTTTTTCCTGCAGGTATGGTAAAATACAGGAAATTGTGGAAATGAGGCGACATTATGGCAGAAGAAATGGTAGCAAAGAAAAGAATGCTCTCCGGCATTAAGCCCTCCGGAGATTTAACATTGGGCTCTTATTTGGGCGCAATTAAGAACTGGGCAGAGCGGGCAGAGGAATATGATTGTTATTATTTTATGGCAGATCTGCACGCCATCACTGTACGGCAGAACCCGGCAGACCTGCGCCGCAGAACCCTGGAGCAGCTGGCCCAGTATATTGCTTGCGGTCTGGATCCGGAGAAAAACACCTTGTTTATTCAGAGCCATGTTCATCAGCATGCAGAGCTGGGTTGGGTGCTGGATTGTTATTCCATGTTTGGCGAACTGAGCCGGATGACCCAGTTTAAGGATAAGTCTGCGAAAAATGCCGACAATATCAACGGCGGTCTGTTTACTTATCCCAGCTTGATGGCAGGCGATATTCTGTTGTATCAGCCGGATCTGGTGCCGGTGGGAGAGGATCAGAAGCAGCATGTGGAGCTGTGCCATACCATTGCCCGCCGCTTTAACGGCATTTACGGCGATGTGTTTAAGATCCCCGAACCCTTTGTTCCCAAGGTAGGTGCTCGGATCATGAGCTTGACAAACCCCACAGCCAAAATGTCCAAGTCTGAAAATGAGGATACCGGCCGGGTGCTGATCATGGATGCGCCGGAAGTGATTATGAAGCAGTTTAAGCGGGCTATCACAGACTCTGATACAGAAAACTGCGTCCGTTATGACAAGGAAAACAAGCCCGGTGTTGCCAATTTGATGACCATTTATTCTGTGTGCACCGGCAGAACCTTTGAGCAGATCGAGCAGGAGTTTGCAGGACTTGGTTATGGCGCATTCAAGCCCAAGGTTGGCGAAGCCGTGGTGGAAATGCTGCGGCCCATCCGGGAAGAGGCAAACCGCATTGTTAAGGATAAGGCATACCTGGAAAGCGTCTATCGCGCCGGCGCAGAAAAGGCAAGCTATGTGGCGGAAAAGACCTTGCGGAAAGTGTATAAGAAAGTTGGCTTTGTTGCCAGATAAGAAAAAACCTGTACAGGCAAACCTGTACAGGTTTTTTACATGAGAAAATAAAGAGCCAGGGTCAAAATGGAATTGGTTTTGTTCTCCTGGCTGTCGCCTGCCATCAAGAGCAACAGCAGAATGATAAACAGATCGCCTGTATCCATATCCTTTGGCAGCAGTCGGTGTAAAAAGGTGGGGATACTGCTTCCAATTCTGGGTGGGGACGGCGGATAATGGGGTAAAGGGGCATTGTCGGCCGGTTTGGTGGGTGGCGGAACATCCGGTTGACTTGGCGGTGGCGGCGACTTGTCCTGTAACGTGTTTTTTCGATAGCTGCCGTCGGGCTGGGGGCTATAACGGTTATACATAAGATCACCTGCCTGGGTCGAAGAAATTGCTGCCTAAAAAGGTGGTGGCAAAACTTGCCAGCTTTGCCGCACGCATGGCTTTCTCCAGTTTTTCAATCCGTCTGTTGCTGATATAGGGCGACAGGGCGTGGATAAGATTTTGTTGGTTTTTGTCAATGGTGGCATTACCTGCCAAGCGGGAAAGTTTTTGGATCATGGAAAGGTCAAATTCCGGCAATTGGGGAGATGAGGAGGGGGTAGGCGCAGGCGCTTCCGGGGGCGCAGGAGCCTGCATGCTTTGCGCCATGGCCATAATTTGTTCCATCATCTGCGGATTATTTAGTATGGCATTGATACCCGATTGCATATCCTCCATGTTAGCCTCCTAGTTGACGCAGTAGCTTTTGCACATCCTCTGAGTTTAGCATAGGGCCTAGGGCAGCTTGTAATTGACGATAGTCACCTTGTGCTGCGGCCTGTGCTGCGTTTTGTAAAAGTTTAGCATTTTGTTGTTGCTGCATCATTTGAATCAGCTGCTGCCCTGCCGGTGTAGATGCCAGGCGCTTTGCATCCTCCATGGAAAAACCGTTGTTTTTTCCGTTCATTTTGTTGCCTCCTGTCAGAATGGATGCTATAATAATTTAGACTATTTGTTCCATACTATCTTATGCGGAAGGATTGGCTTTTGTACCATGAAAATACTTGTGTTGTCTGACTCTCATGCAGCGCTTAGTTTTATGCGATACTGTATTGATCGGGTAAAGCCCGACCATGTGATCCATTTAGGCGACCACTTTGATGATGGGCTTGCCATGGCGGAGGAATATAGAAATATTCGCTTCCATCAAGTTCCGGGCAATTGCGATGCCTTTCGCTGTGACCCTGACCAGCCGTTGATCCTGAATTATCCCATTGGGGGTGTCCGGTTTTATATGACCCACGGGCACAAGCACGGTGTAAAATCCGGACTGGAGCGGATCGTGACAGATGGCTTAGCGGCCCAGGCCCAAGTTGTTTTGTTTGGACATACCCACAGCGCGGTATGCTGCCAGGTTCAGGATATGTGGGTGGTAAATCCGGGAACTTGCGGCACTTACGGTGGCAGCGCAGGCTTGCTTGAAGTGGAAAATGGGAATGTAACCGCCTGCCGGATTCTTAATTCAGGGGATTTAGGCCAGAACGATTAAAAAGGTAAGGCATGCGGCTATGGCTGCCCCTATGGCAGCAGTGAGTGCCAAATCCAAAACCTTATGCAGCCGCTCCTGTCTGGATGCGGCATTGGGATAGGGAAGGTTGGGACGCATTTTAACATCTGTGTGAGCAGCGATTTTCATAAGTAATTCCTCCTTGAAATGTTCGTATGTTCCTTGGATGGGTTTAGTATAGCAATAAAACGGTCCAAAATAACGGACTGATAAAAAGGGGACTGTCGAAAGATGAAGATATGTGTCTTGCATCTTGGTTCAGAATATGCTATGATATTGAAAATATGATCACTGCCGGAGGTGGCAATATGGCAAAGAATCAAAAAACAATAGAAAAATGGAACGCTTTTGAAACGAAAGTTTTTGCGTTTGCAGATAAGGTGCGGCCAATTTGGCTCTGGATCTACCGGCTGCGGGGATTGATTTTCAGTATTCCCATTGCTGCGGCAGCGGTGATTATTGCGTTGTACAATCAAATCATGCTGCCGGATATGGTGGGTCTGAACATGCAGTCCACCGGTGAATTTGCCATGATGATCGGCAAAGGCTTTGCGGTGCTTGGCCCGTTGGTGATCACCGGTGTTTGTTTGCTTCTGATATACTGCTCCCGTCGGATTTTGTATCCCTGGCTGATTAGCCTCTTTTCCCTTGCCTTGCCGTTGGTTATTTTGTTTACCAACACCTTCCCCGGATAATAAAATAAAAAAGCCTGTAGGAAAACCTACAGGCTTTTTATTATCTAAGAAAGAATACAACTGAGAACATGATCTGTACTGCCAGGAGAATCGGCAGTCCCAGGGTGAATTTTGGGTGTTTTGTCTTGTGCCGTGCTGTGTACATCCCTCCAATGCACCCTAAGCTTCCTCCCAGGGCTGCGATGGTCATGAGGGTGGCTTCCGGGATCCGCCAGCGGTTTTTTCTGGCTTTTTGTTTATCGATCAGCATAAGTAGGAAACCGGCCGCATTGATTAGAACTAGGTAATAGGAAAAAGGCTTCATGAGAAGCTCCTTTCTGGAGGGATGGAAATGAAAATATTTGTGGTTGTGCTTTTGATTATGGGTATGCTGACAGGGTGCAGCGGTGAGGTTCTGGAAACCCTGTCCGATGTATATGCCGAAGGGCAGCCGCTGCCTCAGCGCATACTGGAGGTATCACTACCGGAGGATGCAGCGGTGATGACTATGTCCTCAGATACTGATGACACCCTATACTTGTGTGATGGGTATGTTGTGACAACTTATATCGAGCCAGGTGGCAGTCTGGACAGAACCTTAAAAACCGTTACAGGATATGACAGCAGCTGTTTAACGATCATGGAAACCACAAGAGACGGCCTTGCCTGCTACCAATGCGCCTGGAGCGCTGCGGGGGAGGCAGATATGCAGGTCGGTAATGCGGTGATTCTAGATGATGGTACATTCCATTATGCGGTTTCCGTGATGGCAGATGCAGACCAGGCAGGAAAGCTGGAGGCTACTTGGCAGCATATTCTGGACTCTGTTTGCGCCGTTAGTACTGGTTAAGGGTTTCTTGGCAAAGCTGTTTGCATTGCTCCACAACAGAGGCAGGGTAGAGCACCTTTGCTTTGTTACCAAAGCCAATGACCCAGCTTAAAAACATAGGAGACACAGCCACCCGGACAGTAAAATTAAAGTGTTCCTCACCGTCGGGGATGAGCATGGTATCTTTTCCAAAACGGTCGATCACCACATTGATCAGATCCCGATGGAATCGCAATTTCACATCGGTGGTGTCGCCGGCAAACATCTGGAACAGGCGATTGGCGTGTTCATTTAGTGCATTTCCGGTCAGCTCTGGACAGGGGATGCGCTTATCTTCCGTTACTTGAATATCGCTCATTCGGTCCAGACGGTAAGAGGTAATACCATGACGCAGGGAATAGGCAAGTAAATAGCAGTTTTCATTATCCTGGCAAAGTCCGTAGGGGCTTGCCAGGTATTCTTTTTCCCGGTAACGGCGCTTTCCGCCTAAGTCCCAGTCAAAATACCGGAAGAGAATCTGTTTGTCTCTGGAAATAGCCTCTTGAATGGCATCTACATTATAGTAGATGGTTTCGTTCATACTCTTGACCCGGCCGGAGACCAGCACATTTCTGCGCATTAGTTTCGCATCATACTCATTACAAAGCTGGCACAGCTTTTCAATCAGTTCCCGGGATTTCTTTTCGGTTAAGTATCGGCTGGACTGGACAGCATCAATCAGTAATTTCAGTTCCGGCAGTTCAAAGTTGCGGGAAGCGATGTAATAGCCGCCGTTTTTGCCGGGCAAAGATACAATATCCACCCCATATTCCTGTAGGGCGGCAACATCAGAGTATACAGTTTTGCGATCACAGGAAATGTTATGATCCCGATCCAGCATATGGAGCAGTTCACTGGTTCGTATGGGTTTATTTTCATGAGAATTTTTTTGTAAATAATCCAGGATGTAAAAAATCTTCAGCTTTTGGTTATCACTTTTGGGCATAACACTCACCTCAAGAAAGATTATAACACCTTGGTGAGAAATATGGAATGGAAAAATTGCATTTTGCTGCAATTTGTGTTATCCTATTACCCAAAGGAGTGGTGATCATGTTATATGTTGGATGCCATTTGTCTGCAAGTGGCGGTAATTTGGAAATGGTTAAGGTGGCCCAGTCCATCGGTGCTAATACCTTTGCATTTTTTACCCGTAATCCCCGGGGTAGTCAGGCCAAAAAACAGGACCCTGAGGACTGTCGGTTGGCGGTGGAAGCGCTGCAGGCGGCTTCCTTTGGAAAACTGGTAGCCCATGGTGCGTATACCATGAATTTATGTACAAAAGAGCCCGAAGCCAGGGCTTTTGCGGCAGATGTACTTTGTGATGATCTACGCCGTATGGCGATGCTTCCCGGAAACTTCTATAATTTTCACCCCGGCAGTCATGTGGGACAGGGGGTAGATACTGGTATTTCTCAGATTTGTGATGCCTTAAAAAAGGCATTGGCCCCTGGATATCCGGTTAAAGTCTTGCTAGAAACTATGGCTGGCAAGGGCAGCGAGATCGGCGGAAAATTTGAGGAGTTAAAAGCGATCATCGACGGTGTTGGCAGCGATCAGATCGGTGTTTGTCTGGATACTTGCCATGTCCATGACGGCGGCTATGATATCATCAATGATTTAGATGGTGTCTTGGCAGAATTTGATCGGGTGATCGGCCTGGACAGGCTCTGTGCGTTGCATTTGAATGATTCTAAAAATGGATTTGGCAGCCACAAGGACCGTCATGAATTGCTAGGAGAGGGAAACCTGGGCCTGGAGACATTCCGCAACATTGTGAATCATCCGGTGCTGAAAAAACTCCCCATGATCTTGGAAACACCCAATGAGTTGCCCGGATATGCAAAAGAGATCACCATGCTCCGGGATATGGAAGCATAAAGAGAAAGACAAACTGTAAGGAGGTGACAATATGGCGGGTATGACGGATATGTTATCGGGCGCAGCGGATACTTACCTTTATGTATTTATCGGTGTGTTGCGCTGGGCTGCACCCATATTGGCGGCGATTTTGCTGTTTCGCTGTATTCGTCCGCTGCTTACTTTCCGTAGAGAGCCTGAAATTTGGGCATGGCTGGTGCTGTCTGACGGGACAAAACTTCCCATTACTCATTGGGAGAATGTGATCGGCAGAAGCAAACGCAGCGATATTGTGATCGATTTTCCCACGGTTTCCCGTAGTCACGGCGTATTGACCAGATATGACGACGGCAGCTGGACCATCAGTGATGCCAGCTCTAAGGACGGCGTGTATGTCAACGGCAAGCGTGTGCGGATCCGGGCGCTGAAGTCGGAGGATGTGATTTCTATCGGTGGCGTTGAAATGATGCTGCAGCCGATTTCTCACCGCCAGGAGTTGCAGCTTGCCAAGCTGCGGACAAAGGGCGCATCGGTGCTTTCCAGCTTTACCAATGTGGCGGTTCTGACAGTGTTGCAGCTGATGATGTGTATTGCTTTTTTAATGGGTGGTGATGGCACATACGCCCAGTCTGTGCTATTGGGCTTTGGTGGCATTATGCTTTGCCAGTGGCTGCTGCTTCTGTTTTATATCTGCATTCGCCGTACCTCTTTTGAGGTGGAAACCATTGCGTTTTTCCTTTGTACCTTAGGTATGGCGGTGATCGCTACAGTGAAGCCTTCTGAAACGCTGAAACAGCTGATCGCCATGGTTATTGGATTGGTTGCGTTTTTGGTAATCGGCTGGTCCTTGCGGGATTTGGAGCGGGCAAAGAAGTTTCGTTATATCGCAGCGGTGGCAGGTATTTTGTTTTTAGTCATTACGCTGCTCTTTGGACAAGAATATTACGGTGCAAAAAACTGGCTGGTTATTGGCTCTATGTCCATTCAGCCTTCCGAATTGAGCAAGGTCTGCTTTGTATATGTAGGCGCTTCGGCTATGGACCGAATTATGACAAAGCGAAATCTCATTTTATTCATTGTTTACTCTGTGATCATTTGTGGCTGTTTGGCCCTAATGAATGATTTTGGTACAGCACTGATTTTCTTCTGTGCATTTTTGGTGATTGCTTATATGCGATCCGGCAGCGTGGGTACTATTGCTTTAGCATGCACTTCCTTAGGTTTTGCCGGTGTGGTGGCGTTAAAGATTGCGCCTCATGCCCTGCGGCGGTTTTCTTCCTGGCGGCATATTTGGGAAGATCCCCTGGATGCAGGATTCCAACAGACCCGGGCGCTGATGTGTATGGCATCTGGCGGCATGCTGGGCCTTGGTGCAGGCAACGGACTTATGAAGCGTGTATTTGCAGCAGACTCGGATGTGGCTGTTGCTACGCTGACGGAAGAGTGGGGCTTGTTTATGCTGATCCTGGTGGTGCTGAGTATTGTGGCTTTGGCGGTATTTAGTGTCCGTTCGGCAATAGTGGGCAGAAGTAGTTTTTATACCATCGGCGCTTGTACGGCAGCCAGCATCATGGTGATGCAGGTGATCTTGAACACACTTGGAACAGTGGATGTGCTGCCATTGACAGGCGTAACCTTCCCGTTCTTATCCAATGGCGGTTCCAGTATGATTGGTGCATGGGGGTTGCTGGCGTTTATCAAAGCAGCGGATACCCGGCAAAATGCCAGCTTTGCTGTGCGGCTTGTGAAGAAGGGGAATGTGGAGGATATAGAGGATGAATAGAATTGCCGCACGTGCATGGATTGCAATCCTGCTGGTGCTCACGCTGTTGGTAGGCTTTATCTTTTTCTTGTTTGAATATATTACCCAAGCGGAACAATGGGTGATTTTTCCCGGTTCTCCCCATGTGTATACAGGCGGTAATATTGGCTGCGGCGTGGTGACGGATCGGGATGGGATCTTGCTTTTGGAATTGGAAGAAGAAAGAGTGTATTCTACCAGTTTGCCTATCCGGATGTCTACGGTCCATTGGTTGGGAGATCGGTTTGGCAGTATCAGTGCCCCGGCCCTTTCCAATTATTCCGGACAGATTACAGGATATGATCTGCTCAATGGCGTATATCATTATGGACAGGGACAAGGACAGGCAGTGACAAGTTTGACTTTATCCGCTGCAGTACAAGAAGTGGCGCTCGATGCCATGGCAGGCTATAGTGGCACGGTTGGTGTATACAACTATAAAACAGGCGAGCTGATCTGTGCAGTGACGACCCCTACCTATGATCCGGACAATTTGCCCCAGGAGGCCTTGGAGGGGATGTATCTGAACCGGTTTACCCAATCTACCTATATTCCCGGTTCTATCTATAAAATTGTTACTTTGGCGGCTGCCTTTGAAACGATTCCGGATATTCAGGAACAAACCTTCCAGTGTACAGGAAGTTATATTATCGGCAATCAAGATGTGATCTGCGATGATGTGCACTGGGAACAAGATCTAAAGCAAGCGTTTCGGAACTCCTGCAACTGCGCATTCGCCCAGATCGCCCAACAGCTGGGAAAAGAGACCTTGGCGTATTATGTGGAACAATTTAAGATTAATGAAAGTGTTGTGTTTGATGGCATTACTACGGCAAGCGGTGTCTTTGATATTGAAGATGCCTCGGAGTTTAGTATGGCGTGGAGTGCTATCGGTCAGCATACAGATTTGATAAACCCCTGTGGCTTTTTGACTTTTGTAGGTGCTGTGGCCAACGGCGGCAAGGGCGCGATTCCCTATGTGGTAGATCAGATCCAGGTTGGTGGGGCAAATTCCTATACAGCAAAAACCCAGAGAGGGGAGCGGCTGTTATCCGCTGAGACAGCGCAACTGCTGAAAGAATATATGGCGTTTTGTGTAGAGGATAAATACGGCAGTGAAAACTTTCCAGGTATGACAGTTTGCGCCAAAACGGGAACCGCAGAAGTAGGCGGTGATAAAAAACCCAACGCAATGCTGACAGGATTTGCTGCGGATGAGGAGTATCCTTTGGCGTTTATCGTGTGTGTAGAGGATGCCGGATACGGAAAAACGGTGTGTATTCCTATCGCATCAAAGGTACTTGCGGCGTGTAAGAGCGTGTTAGATGCATAAATTTTTATAAAATTTGCTAAAATTGTGGTTTCTATGGTTGACAAATGTGCACGTATGAGATACAATGTGGATAAATTCTACAGGAGGTACCACGATATGGCAAAGTGTATGACAAAGTCTTATAGCTCCGCCAACTGCAATCATGCAGCTGGTACCTCTTTGCGCCTTCAAAAGTCTATGGACACTGCCGGATTGGCAGTGTCCATTCCTGCTTTTTTGGTAGGGATTCTTCGGGACTTTTCGTAAGGCCGTATTTCTTTGTTGTGAGGAAGCGGCTGTGTGAACAGCCGCTTCTTTATGTAATGCTTTTTAAAAATGAAAGGGAGAACGAATTATGAAAAAGATCATTGCATTATTGATGGCTGCCGTTATGGCGGTCGGCGTATTTGCAGGTTGCCAGCCTGCCCAGAGCGGCAACACTGGCACAAATGACGATGCAGGCGCTGCAGCAATTAAGCTTGGCATGTGCGGCCCTCTGACCGGTGGCGCTGCTGTGTACGGCACTGCAGTTAAGGCTGCAATGGAAATTGCTGTGGAAGAAATCAATGCTAAGGGCGGCCTGCAGTTCGAGCTGAAGTGCCAGGACGACGAGCATGATGCTGAGAAGGCCGGTAATGCTTATAATTCCCTGGTTGACTGGGGTATGCAGATCATGGCAGGCCCTGTTACTACTGCTCCTTCTGTGGTTGTTGCTAGTGAGTGCTCTGCAGACGGCATCTTCATGCTGACCCCCTCTGCCTCCGGTGTCGATGTCATTGAAGCCGGCGATAACATTTTCCAGATCTGCTTCACCGACCCCAACCAGGGTACTGCATCTGCTGACTACATGGCAGAGAATCAGCTGGGCGAGAAGATCGGCGTTATCTACAACTCTTCCGATGCTTACTCTTCTGGTATCTACGAGAAGTTTAAGGCACAGGCTGAAGTCAAGGGTCTGAATATTGTTGCTGTGGAAGCATTTACTGATGATAACAAGTCCGACCTGTCCACTCAGGTTACCAAGTGCCAGGAAGCTGGTGCAGATCTGGTGTTCCTGCCCTTCTACGCTGTAGAAGCTGCACAGGTTTTGACCTATGCTGATAAGATCGGCTATGCTCCCAAGTTCTTTGGCTGCGACGGTATGGACGGCATTTTGACCACTGAAGGCTTTGATCCCAAGCTGGCTGAAGGCCTGATGCTGCTGACTCCCTTCTCCGCTGACGCTGAGGACGATGCAACCAAGTCTTTCGTTGCAAAGTTCCAGGAGAAGACCGGTATTATTCCCAACCAGTTCGCTGCTGACGCTTATGACGTTATCTATGCTCTGTATGAAGCTTGTGTTGCTGCAGAAGTGACTGCAGATATGGAGGCTTCTGAGATCAGCGAGCTGCTGGTTGCTCAGTTTACATCCATGTCCTTTGACGGCCTAACCGGTGCTGGCATGACCTGGAAGGCAACCGGCGAGGTTTCCAAGAGCCCTATGGCCGTTGTGATTGAGAACGGCGTTTACGTTGGCAAGTAATAATATAACATACTACGGTCGGATGGGGGAAACCCCATCCGGCTGTCATTGCCAAAGCCCTGATTACGGCAGTCTGTGAAAAGACCGTCTGCTGGGTGGTTTTCTCATAGATTGTCGGGAAAGAGAGGAAGCGTTTGTGAGTTTTTTACAGTATTTGATCAATGGTGTGAGTATCGGTTCGGTATACGCCATCATTGCTTTGGGATACACCATGGTTTACGGCATTGCAAAAATGCTGAACTTTGCCCATGGTGATGTCATTATGGTAGGCGCATATATTTCTTATTGCGTTACCAGTTACCTGGGGTTACCTCCTATAGTCAGCGTGGTTGCTGCTATGGCGGTGTGTACCCTGTTAGGCATTGTGATCGAGGGGTTGGCCTATAAACCCCTCCGGGGAACTTCCAGTTTGGCCGTTTTGATCACCGCCATCGGCATCAGCTACTTTCTGCAAAACGCTGCACAGCTGATCTGGGGCGCTGCACCGAAGAATTTTACCAGTATTGTGTCATTTGCTCCTATCAAATTATTTGGCGGACAGTTGACGATCACCGGCGAAGTGATCGTGACTATTTTGTCCTCTGCGCTGATCATGGTCGCGCTGCACCTGTTCACCGGAAAAACCAAAATGGGCAAGGCAATGCGCGCGGTTTCTGAAGACCGGGATGCTGCCCAACTCATGGGTATTAATGTAAACCGTACCATTTCCATTACCTTTGCCATCGGCTCTGCATTGGCTGCCATCGCCGGTGTGCTGCTATGTTCTACAGTGCCTACCTTGCTGCCTACCACCGGTTCTATGCCCGGTATCCGCGCATTCACAGCGGCAGTCTTTGGCGGCATTGGCTCCATCCCCGGTGCTATGCTCGGCGGCATTTTGCTCGGTGTGATTGAAACCTTTAGTAAAGCATATCTGGCAACGGAGTTTAGCGATGCCATTGTGTTTTTGGTGCTGATCGTTGTGCTGCTTGTGAAACCTGCCGGTCTTCTGGGTAAGACAGTGCAGGAGAAAGTGTGAGGTGGGGATATGAAAATCAAAAGT
>JAZREX010000131.1:0-5325 GCA_045661025.1 Faecousia sp.
ATATCGATTGCTGTCAGCGCTGTACAGCCATAAAATGTATAGTTGCCGATATTCTCCAATGTTGCAGGCAATGTAACCGATACCAGATTTGTACAATCTCTGAAGGTTTCCAACAAACCGGTAACCGGCACTTCCTTTACCGTTGAGGGAATAGTCAGTTCTGTGCTACTTTTATCAAACGCAATTGCAATTGCCTCGCCATTTGCCACAAAGTAGGTAACACCGTTCTCCACCACAGTTTCCGGATTGGCATTAGGGTTCAGGATCTCATAGGGAATTCCGTTTGCCACCGCATAGGTATGGCCAACCGTATCCTCATTACACCAAACAGTCAAGCTGGGACACTGGGCAAAGGCATTTTCGCCGATTGTTTCAATGCCGTCATATAAAATAACGGAGTTAAACATATCGCAGCTATAGAACGCTTCTGCGCCAATGGCAGTCAGCGTTTCATTGGCCACGACACAAACCAGATTGTCTGCATCGTAGAAAGCCTTTGCGCCGATCTCAGCAATACCCTCTGCTAGAGTAACACTGTTAATGGCATCATTGTTCTCAAAAAGGCTGTCTCCCAATTTAACGACAGCATGGCCATCCACGGTCGCAGGGATATAAATATCCACCGCCGTGCCATGGTAAGCAGTCAACTCGATGCCGCCACCATATGTAGCATACTCCCACAGCGTTTCCGTTTGCTGCGGTGCGGGCACAGCCTTTGTCTGCTCCTCTGCCGCAAAAGCGCCTGCAGGCAGAAAAGACATGATCATGCAAAATACTAGCAGTAAGGATAGCAACCGTTTCATAACATTATCCCCCTTTTGGTATGGTTATATCTATTTTAGCACGCCCAATTAAGTAGTGCAACGATTTTCTTGACAGATATACTGAAACTTGTAAAGAACATATAGTTTCCATTTTTTGTGTCTGTTTCCGAAAAGAAACATTTATATTCTGCGTAAATTCGTCAAAACTAGCGATACGGAAACAAAATCCTTTCTTCGGAAAGATTTTGCTTTCCGAAGAAGAAAAGGAGAGAACGAAAATGAGCAATTCTAATAACAACCAGATCAATATTCCTCAGGCTCGTGAGGCTATGGACCGTTTCAAGATGCAGGCTGCCCAGGAAGTTGGCGTGAACCTGACCAATGGTTACAACGGTCACCTGACCTCCCGTGAGGCTGGCTCCGTTGGCGGCCAGATGGTTAAGAAGATGATTGAGGCTTACGAGCAGGGCATGCAGTAATGTCCTTGGGTGGTCTGCCTGGCAGCCACCCTACATACCCTTGCAAAATAAGAAGGCTTATGGTATGATGAATCCATAGAAATAACAGGAGGCCCCCTATGCGTATTCATGAATCCGGTGAAATGTACTTAGAAACCATCCATGTACTGCTGCACAAACACGGCACAGTCCGCAGCGTGGATGTCAGCGAGCATATGGGATATTCCAAACCCAGCGTCAGCCGGGCGGTAGGACTTTTGAAACAGGGCGGGTATATCACCGTAGACAAAGACGGTTATATTAACCTGACCGATAGCGGCCGCCAGGTAGCGGAAAAGATCTATGAGCGGCACACCATTCTCACCCGGATGCTCACATCTTTGGGAGTAGACCCGGAGGTTGCCTCCGAGGATGCCTGCCGACTGGAACACGCCATCAGCGATGCGTCCTTTGAAGCAATCAAAAAGCATTTGGAGCATATTGCCAAGGAAACTGTCTGAAGCGACTACCGCCCATTGACAGCGTTACATCCATGAAGTATAATATGGGGGAGAAAATGTATATTTTCTCCCCCATTTTTACATACCGCCCGGTATAGGGCGTGATTAAGGAGTATGCATATGAACGAATTACAGACAAAAATCAGCCAGATCGGTGTTGTTCCTGTCATTAAGCTGTCCAACCCCCAGCGGGATGCCAAGCCCTTGGCCGACGCCCTGTGCGCAGGCGGCGTGCCTGTGGCAGAAGTAACCTTCCGGGCTGCCGGTGCTGCCGAGGCCATTCGCATCATGGCAGAAAGCCATCCGGAAATGATGGTGGGCGCTGGCACGGTTATGACCTGCGAGCAGGTGGATCAGACCATCGCTGCCGGTGGCAAGTTTGTTGTTACCCCCGGTTTGGACATTGAGATCGTAAAGTACTGCCAGGAGAAGGGTATCACTGTATTCCCCGGCTGCACCACTCCCACCGACTACCACGCTGCTTACAAGCTGGGTCTGGAAGTGCTGAAGTTCTTCCCTGCTGAGCAGTCCGGCGGTCTGGACAAGATCAAGGCTATGTCCGCTCCCTTCCCCATGTTTAAGGTCATGCCCACCGGCGGCATCAGCCTGAAGAACCTGGGCACCTACGCTGCCAGCTCTGTGATCTGCGCCTGCGGCGGCAGCTACATGGTCACCGCTGACCTGATCGAAAACGGCAAGTGGGACGAGATCACCGCACTGTGCAAGCAGTCTGTGGAAATTGTCAAGGAGGCAAGAGGTTAAGATGGAAGATAAGGAACTGTTGCAGGAAGAAGAATCTAACATCATCACCTTTGTGGATGAAAACGGCGAAGAAGTGGCTTTCGAATACATGGACTGCATCGAGTACCAGGGTAAAGAATACCTGGCGCTGCTGCCTGTGGAAGAAGAAGGCTCCGTTGTGATTCTGGAAGTTGAGCCTGTGGACGAAGAAAACGAGAACTACATCTCCGTAGAAGACGAGGAAGTTCTGAATGCTGTCTACAATATTTTCAAAGATCGTTTCAAAGATGTTCTGACCTTTGAGGACTAATCCTGTTTCCCGGGGTGCGGATCGCAACCCGGGAATTTTTTTGCCATGAGCCGTTTACTTTTGCCCCAAAAGATGATAGAATAGAGAATATAAAATGGGAAAGGAGGGGCATCGTGGGCCGATATGCAGAAAAAGCCTGGAGAAAATTCTGGGAAAGTTTTCGCCAGGGTGATTTGATCTTATTGCTGCTTTGTGTCATCGCCACCGCCTTTGGCTGTTTGATGATCGCCAGCACCACCAACGCCACCGCCAGCGGTCCGGTCCGGTATCTGGCTTTGCAGATCTTCGCCTCTTTCGTAGGTATCGCCTGCTATGTGGGCATCTCCTCTATCGATACCGCAGCAATGGCAGAGCGGCGTATTTATCTTGTAATCTTTAATACCATTCTGCTGTTAATGCTGATTCCCTTCGGCCAGACCATCAGCGGTAACCGAAGCTGGCTGGACTTCCCCTTTCTGCCATTTAATATTCAGCCTGCTGAGCTTTGCAAGATCACCTACATTGTGATCATGGCCTCTGTTATGGCCTCCCGGCAAAACAACATCTCCTCCCCCCAATCCGTGTTTCACATGGTATGGCATCTGGGCGTGTTGTTTGGTTTGAACCTGGTGATCTCCGGAGACGCGGGCGTGTCCTTGATCTTCGCCTTTATTTTTGTAGGTATGGCTTGGAGCGGCGGTGTCAGCCTGTTTTGGTTTGGTATTGCCATTGCCGGCATTTCCCTGGCTGCACCTATTTTGTGGAGTTTTTTGGGCGACTACCAGAAAATGCGTATCGCCGTTCTGTTCGATCCCTCTCTTGACCCTAACGGCACCGGTGCACTGTATCACACCGTCCGGGCGCTGCGCTCTCTTACCGGCGGCGGCTTAACCGGACAGGGATTGTTTCAAGGCAACCGTACTCAGACCCAAGGCGCTCTGTACGCTCAGCACACCGACTATATTTTCGCCGCCATTGGTGAAGAATTGGGATTTGTAGGCTGTATTTTGGTGCTGGTTTTGCTGTTTTTGATCGTGGCCCGGTGCATCTGGGTGGGCGTCCGCAGCCAGGATACCCTGCGGCGGCTGGTATGCTTCGGCGCTGCCTCAGCGCTCATCTTCCAGATCATCAGTAATGTAGGTATGTGTATCGGCCTGACCCCGGTTATCGGCCTGACCCTGCCCTTTATCAGCTACGGCGGCTCTTCCATTATTTCTTTGTATGCAATGCTGGGATTGGTGTCCGGCGTATACGCCCGGCCCAAGGCTACCAGTCACGAACGTTATATTCATCCCCCACTACAATTTTAGGAGATTTTCTTTATGAAAGCATTTATGGACAAGGATTTCCTGTTGGAAACCGAAACTGCCAAGCATCTGTTTCACGATTACGCTGAAAAAATGCCCTTGGCTGACTACCACTGCCACTTAAACCCCCAGGAGATCTACGAAGACAGAAGATTTAACAATCTGGTAGAAGTCTGGTTGGGCGGTTTTGACGAAAAGGGCGTTCTGGCCGGCGACCATTATAAGTGGCGTATGCTCCGCTCCAACGGCGTAGAAGAAGACTATATTACCGGAGGAAAGCCCGCCTATGAGCGGTTTTTGAAGCTGGCAGAAGCCTTGGAAATGGCTATCGGCAATCCCATGTACCATTGGTGCCATCTGGAGCTGCAGCAGTTCTTCGGCGTTACCGAGCCCTTGACTGTGGAAAGCGCACCCCGAATCTGGGAGCACTGCAATAAGCTTTTGCAGGAAGACCCGGAGATGACTGCCCGTGGCTTGATCCGCAAGGCAAATGTTGCCTTCATCGGCACTACCGACGATCCCATCGATTCTCTGATCTGGCACGAAAAGATCGCCGCAGACGATACCATTGATGTGGTTGTCTGCCCCTCTTTCCGTCCCGACAAGGCGCTGAACATTCACAAAGACGGTTTCATCGCCTACATGAACAAGCTGGCTGAGGTCGTAGGCAAGGACGCCCTGGTCACCATTGACGATGTGTGCGATGCTCTGGTGAACCGGATCGAATTCTTCCATAACCACGGCTGCCGGGCCAGCGACCACGGCTTTGACAACGTGCCCTTCCGTCTGATCAAAAAAGAAGAAGCAGACCGGATCTACAAAAAGGCTATGGCTGGCAACCCCGTCACTACTGAGGAGATGGAAGGCTACCAGACCTATTTGATGATCGTAATGGGCAAGACCTACCACCGTTTGAACATCGCTATGCAGATCCACTATTCCTGCCTGCGTAACACCAACGCTCGAATGTTCAAGAAGCTGGGTGTGGATGCCGGCTTCCACGCCATCGCCCAGAACACCTGCGGCGTAAACATCTTTGCATTGCTGTCCAAGCTGGACGAGGAAGAAACCTGCCCCAACACCATTTTGTACTCTCTGAACCCTGCTGACAACGAGCAGCTGGGCACTCTGATCGGCAGCTTCCAGGGCAGCGAACTGCCCGGAAAGATCCAGCACGGCTCTGCTTGGTGGTTTAACGATAACTAGACCGGCATGCAGGAGCAGATGATCTCTCTAGCAAATCTGGGTTTACTTGGCAACTTTGTA
>JAZREX010000132.1:0-8897 GCA_045661025.1 Faecousia sp.
CTGCGATGCCGGTTAAAAAAACAACGCAGTAGTTTCCGGTAGCAGAGCCGCAAAACAGATACAGAAAAGATGCGATCAGGGCAAATACGCTGCCCCGTTCGCCGCCGATCAGCAAGCAGATCATAAAATTGCCGCAGGGCACCAGCTCTGTGGTTGCTCCATAGTTCCGCATCCGGCTGAAAAGCACATCCTGCACCACCGACAGCATCACCAGCACCAGAGCATAGAGCACCCATTTGAGCAGGTTGCGCTGTTGCAGCCGGGTCAAAATCAGCTTTTCAAAGAAACCGGAATAGGGTTTGTCCGGCTTAAATTCGTACTTTTTTGCCATATCAGCCAACCTCGTATTCGGTGACGATAAACACCTGTTCCAGACTGCCCACATCGGCAGCGGGCTTCAACAGGGCGTACTTGGCAACACCGGTGTCATCAAAGCCGGCGTCTACCACATAGCCCAGAATCAGATTCCGGGGATAGACAGTAGAACCGGAGGTGACCACCTGGTCATTGTTACGGATAACTGCAGAAGAGGGCAGATAGTCCATTCGCAGCAGGCCTTCCAGACCTGTGGAATAGCCGCCCTGGACCATGCCGTTATAGCCGGAGGAGGCCATGGTGGCACTGATTTCCAAAGAGGAATCCAACACAGATTTGACTACGGCGTAATTGCTGCCCACCTGGCTCACCAGACCCACCAGCTCGCCGCCCGAGGTGATGGCGCACATGCCTTCGCGAATGCCTGCGCTGCTGCCCCGGTTGATGGTAAAGGTAGAAGACCACTGCTGGGAGCTGCGTGAGATGATGTAGCTGTCTACGATCTTAAAATCCTCCCGGGTTTCTGTCAGACCCAGCATTGCCCGCAGGTTGCGGTTCTCCCGGGCCACGGCATCCGCTTTTCGGGCCTCTTCCTGGATCTGGGCCAGCTCTTCTTTCAGCGCTTCGTTTTCTTCCAGCAATGCTTCATAGCCGAAGACATAGTTATACATCTGCTGCGCTTGCTCGGTAAGCTTGGAAGCACCGGCGCGGATGGGGGTCAAAACCCCTTTGACTACCATATCGGGGAAGGTCAGATCGGTCAGACTGCCTACCACGGTGAAGATCACCGTCAGCAGTACTGCCAAGATCAGTACTACCCGGATGCGGCTTGAGAAAAAGTGTTTCATTGGGACTCCTCCATCATGGGTTTAAGAATCTTATAAAGCTTACACACCGGCAGACCCACCACGTTGTAGTAGTCGCCATTCAGGCTTTCGGCAAAAAGCGCCGCGCCACCCTGGATGCCGTAGCTTCCGGCTTTGTCCATAGGCTCATTGGTTGCGATATAATCCCAGATCTCCTGATCTGACAGAGTGCGGAAACGGATATCGGTGATTTCGGTGCAGGAAACCAAGTGGGCGCCCCGTTTCGCAGTCAGCCCGGTCATGACCTGGTGGGATCTGCCGGAGAGCATTTTCAGCATCCGGAAGGCATCGTCTTGATCCTTGGGCTTGCCCAGTACCGCGTTGTCGCAGACCACCACAGTATCTGCGGCGATCACAATATCGTCATCTTGGCAGGCAATCGCCTGGGCCTTTGCCCGGCTGACTCTTGCCACTTCTTGGGCAACATCTTTGCTTTCGTCCATGGTTTCGTCAATATCTGCCACCTGGACGGTAAAGGGCAGGTGGAAAAGATCCATCAATTCCCGCCGACGGGGAGATTGGGATGCTAAAATAATGTTCATAGAATTCCTCTTATTCCAAACCCCTTAAATACAATCCTCTGGTACAGCTACCGGGATCAAAGGGCTGGGGATTATCCAAAGAAGCAAGGACACGGTCCACTTCCTTGGGGTTTTCTGTGGTAAAGTACAGCCGGGTGGCCCACAGGCCCAGACGGCTCAGGTCATTCTGCCGGTCTAACAGGTTCAGCTTTTTGCCGTTGAGCAGGATGCTGCGGCAGCTGTCGCCGTCTTTCATTACCGGGAATTCTGCTCCGGTCTTGTCCACCAGTTTCACCGGGCCTAAATGGCAGGTGCAACTTCCGGTGCGCCCTTTGATCAGACAGTTTTCTGTTACCATCAGCTGCATCCGGCCGTAAACCAGCAGTTCACAGGGCACAGCCTTGGAAACATCCCGGATCTGGGGCAGGGTCATTTCAAAGCTCAAAGCAGCGGAGCTAAGCCCCAAGGCTCTGGCGGCATTGACGGCGGCGGAGTTATACAGGTTTAAGAACACATCCCCACGGACATCCATCCGGCACTCCTGTACCACCGGGATGTGGCCTAAGTTGGAGACCAAGGCTTCTTTTACACCAAGGCTTTTCAAAAGGCCCAGATCCTGCTTGATGCCATTCATTTGCCCGTCATGGAGGATTCGGGGCAGTACGGCGCAGACATTCACTCTGCGGACAAGCTCCCGGCAAAAATCCGGGTCTTGCACAAGTAGGTGCATGGGGATGTACAACACGGCAGGGTTCAGCTTCAACAGCCGGCCGGTGATCTGCTCCCGGCTGGTTACTTGCACAGTCAGCGCCGGATGGTGGCGGTTGCCGGGAAATACTGTGGTTTTTCTGGGATGACCCAGAGGCTTTTCTTCGTATCTTGCCCGCTGGGCAGTGAGCATATTGAGTGCATCTCTGCGCATGGCGTTGATGGTGGCGGCAGATAAGGTCAGCCCGGGAGATACTTTGCAGATGGCTTTCAGGCACCGATAGGGCGTGCCGCCGGTCTTCTCCAAGCGGGCAGCCAAAGCCTCTTCGGTTAAGTCCATGGTACGGGCCTGTTCAGGAACAGGGCCTTCCACAGTGCAGCTGTGGCCTTCCCGGTCGGTAACGGTCAAAGTAGCGTGGGCAGGGGTGATGGATGCTTGAAATACCACAGGCACAAGGCTCTGCTCCACCCCTTCATAGGTCTGCCGCATGTGCTTATACCAGCTGGTATCTTCGTTATGATCCTGACGGATACCAAACATTTTCTGCCCGATATTGCCCGCATAATAGCCGTCGGTAAAGCCTTGACGGTTAAAGGCGGTGTGAAGCATATCCATCATGGGGCGGGTTACATTCCCCTCGTCCAAGGCTTTTCGGTACACATTGGTAACAGCGGCCACATATTCCGGCCGCTTCATCCGGCCCTCCAGCTTTAAAGAGGCCACGCCCATAGCTTCCAAGTCCTTCAGATAAGGCACAAGGCAGTTATCCCGCAGGCTCAGCGGATACCGGTTTTCCCACCGGCCGTAGCCGTAGCTTTGGCGACAGGGTTGGGCGCACCGACCCCGGTTACCGGAGCGGCCGCCAATGGCAGCAGACAGGTAGCACTGTCCGGAATAGCACATACAAAGGGCGCCGTGGGCAAAGACTTCGATTTCAATGGGAGAATTGGCGCAGATATACCGGATCTCCTCCCGGCTCAGCTCGCGGCTGAGCCCCACCCGGCTTAAGCCCCACTTGGCGCACTGAAGCACACCGGACAAAGAGTGGATGGTCATTTGGGTAGAGCCGTGGATGGGGATATGGGGTGCGATCTGGCGGCAAAGCTCTACAATGCCCAAATCCTGGACAATAAAGGCATCCACACCGGAAGCGGCCGCGTGGCGAATCAGCGCAGCTGCATCGGCCATCTCCCGGTCGGAAACCAGGGTGTTCATGGTCAGATGCACGGCTACGCCACGGATATGGCAATATTTAATGGCTTCTGTCAAGGTCTGGGGGGTAAAATTCTTGGCGCCTTGGCGGGCATTGAAAATGCCGCTACCCAAATACACAGCGTTGGCGCCGTTTTGCACTGCAGCACGCAGGGCTTCCATAGACCCGGCAGGGGCTAAAAGTTCCAGCATAATATATCTCTCCGCAAATTATAATCATACTTAGTATACATTATAACACAAACCCTTTTTTTCTGCTACCCCAAGTCATAAAAAAATCCACCCTTTTTTCGGGTGGATTTTTTTGTAAGTTGAAAGTAGAAAGCGGATAGCTTTACAGTTCCAAATTGACGATTTTGTTGGTGATATGGGTACGAATGGTGTAGACAATCATTGCCATATCCACATACTTTTCCAGTTCGAAATCGTACTTGGTGGTAAAGTCATAGAAGAAGGCTTCTGCCAGCTCCTTGGCTTTCTGGTCATGACCTAAGCACTTTTCTTTCATGATCTCTGCAAGACTGCGGCAATATTCGGTGTGCCGGCGCAAAATACGCCATGCGTTGGTCTGGGGACGGGTGGGCATAAGCATATGCTCTGTGATTACTTTGTCCATTTCCTCGGTGATTTCTTTCACCTTTTCCAGATAAGGCAGCCGATCGGGGTTGTAGAACGGGCCGTTTTCTTTATCTTGGCTCAAAGTGCCCTGCATATAGGCAAAGTTGAAGCAGTTGGAGATGTTCTGTAGATACTCTTTTACGATCTGCCAATCTGCGCCGTAAAGGCCTTCGTAATAGTCGGCAAATTCCTTGTCGTAATCCAGATCTTTGTTCAGCAGACTCTCTGCATAGATGTAATCAGCAAAGCCATTGGGGAAGAAGCTCTTCATAGAGCCGTCGGTGATGGTACCGGAAGCGCCGATGAACTCATTTGACATGTTGTCCTCGTAGACACGACGGGCAAAGGTCATATGGCCGGGATCTAAGAGGTGCATCTTGTAGAAATGGTACTCATACACAAAGAACGGGCCGTCCAAAACCTTCTTCCATCCTTGGAACAGGCTAAAGATCTTCTCAGCGGTGTTGGGTACTTTCCAGGCGTTACGCACATAAGGCAGAGGCTCGGGGATCACGCTGTCCGGGCCAAGGCTGGAGTTATAGTTGCGGTAAATCGGACAGTAGTCCATGGTGAAACGGCTGGGGTTATTCAGCTTGATCTTCTCCGGCGGGAACATCATATCCGAATAGAACAGGGTCTTGACCTTGTTTTTCATGCCCTTTTCGGTCATGATCTCGTCGATCCGGTTCAGAATCATCACATACCAGTCAGAGGGGATCATCTTCTGGCATTCTTCGCATTCGCAGTGCTTCTTGGAGATATCGCCCAGAGTAAAGGCGATGCCGTAGATCTGGGGATGGGTTTCTACGAAATAGACAAATTCCTGGGCCAGACGCTCACGGACATATTCCTGAGACATACACAGCTGGGAGAAATAGATATCGTTGTTGTAAAGGGTGCGCTTGCCATCCCGCAGGGCAAAGTAAGGCAGCACTTCTTCGGGAATGGGCTCTAAGCCGTCCCGGTAAGGCACACGCTTCTTCACATCCAGACCCACGGCCCGGGCGACCCAGTCGTGCTCGCCGGAGTGGATCATGAGGCCTCTTTTCTGTGCCTCTGCCTGGTAAAGACCGCGCCATTGATCTTCTACCATAGCAGAGGGGAGCTGCTCGGCGGGGCGGTCGGAATTGTACTGATGGTTATAGTAGCGTCTTTGATACTGCTCAATGGTCATCAGACCAAAGGTGTTCATTTCCCGCTTGGCCATAAAGTCGATGTAGCGCAGCACATCTTCCATAGCCGGGCCGCCTTCAATGCTGTGAGCTCTGCGCAGAGAGTCAGCCAGCTTATGATACTTCTGAGGTGTGGGCAGGCACTGGGGGATAAATTCACCGTCGGGGCCGGGGAAGTAGAACCGGCAGCCGTTGAGCTTTAAGAAGCGGTAAACTGCAAACAGAACACTGCGGGGGTTAGAACCGGCCAGAATGCCGCCTTCTTCTGTGGTGTCGATATGTACCACATCATCCGTTTCTGCGTCCTTGCCCTCAAAGTCGATGCCGAAATCCTCCAAAAGACCCAAACGGAAGCCTTCTGTGGCGGAAGGATTTGTGGAGATCAAGATCTCCGGCCACTGGGTCATCATGTGCAGGTACTTTTTCAGTTCCTCTGCGGCAAAGCTGAGCACATGGTCATCCCGCAGTTTGTAAATGTTATAGGTAAGTGCCATTGTGATTTGCCTCCTTATTTTGTGCCGAAAATACGGTCACCGGCATCGCCAAGGCCGGGGATGATGTAGGCGTGTTCGTTGAGCTTTTCATCCATGGCAGCCAGGTAGATATCCACATCGGGGTGGGCCTGCTGGACAGCAGCCACGCCCTCGGGGCAGCCGATGATGTTGAGCATAGCGATCTGTTTGCAGCCGTGCTGCTTCAGGAAGCTAATGGCTGCCACAGCGCTGCCGCCGGTGGCCAGCATAGGGTCTACCACAAAGACATGGCGATTTTCAATGTCCTCCGGCAGCTTGCAGTAATATTCTACAGGCATATGGGTCTCGGGGTCCCGGTACAGGCCAATGTGGCCGACCTTGGCAGAGGGGATCAAATTCACCATCTGGTCAACCATACCCAAGCCTGCCCGCAAGATAGGCACAATGGCCATCTTCTTGCCGCTGAGCATGCGGCACTTTGCCACTGCCACAGGGGTCTGGACATCCACTTCCTCGGTGGGCAGATCCCGGGTGGCCTCGTAGCACATCAGGCCCGAAATCTCGCCGATCAGCTCCCGGAATTCTTTCACACTGGTGTCTTTGTTGCGCAAAATTGCCAACTTGTGGCTGATAAGGGGATGGTCGAACACATGTACCTTGCTCATAATCTTTCTCCTTGTTTTTCTTCTTTTGCCAGGCGTTCTCTTTCCGCCTGGGATAAGCGTAAATAATTGGGGGTCAGTGCTGCCGCATCTGCGCTTACGCCTTGCTGATACTGCTGCCAGGCGGCCAGGGCCACACCGGCGGCGCGCTGATGGCGGCGGTGCTCCGGGGGTAACCTTAAGTTGGGGCACTTGTCTTTTAAAGTGCGGTAGGCAAGCTCTGCCCCGTCGCCTACCAGATAGATTTCCCCGTCTAACTGGGAAAGATCCTGGGACAGTTCTTCCAGGGAAATGGCCCGGTCTTCTGTCTTTCGTTGCAGGATGTCTTCTTCTACATAGAACAGGGCGTTATACACCTGGTTGCGTCTTGCATCCATGGCAGCGCAGACATAGCCTTGGGTCGCTCCCAGTTGTAGTGCCATAGCTTCCAAAGTGGACACGCCATAGCAAGGAAGCTCTCCGCCCCAGGCAAAGCCTTTGGCTGCCGCCACTCCGATGCGTACACCGGTGAAGCTGCCCGGGCCTGCCGCCACAGCAACAGCATCTAGATCCTGGGGGGTAAGATTGCAGCTACGAAGCAAATTTTCTGCCATGGGCAGTACGGTCTGGGAGTGGGTCAAGCCTGTGTTCTGATAAGATTCTGCCAGCAAAACCCCGTCTTCCAGCAAGGCGGTAGATCCAGCCTTGGCAGAGGTCTCAAAGGCTAAAATTCTCAAGTTGGGCCCCTCCTTCTACGGTGATACGCCGGGCAGTTTCTGACAGCTTTTCCAGAGTGATATAAATGGGCTGTTCCAGGGCGGATTCGATATTTTCGCTCCATTCCACAGCGCATACGCCACCGCGCTGGAGATAGTCTTCCCAGCCGATATCCCACAGATCATCGGCATCCGCTAGGCGGTACATATCAAAGTGAAACAAAGGCAGCCGCCCAGACAAATATTCATTTACAATGGTGTAGGTAGGACTGGTGACCCGATCGGTAGCCCCTAAGCCCTTGGCAAGGCCACGGGTGAAAGCGGTTTTGCCTGCCCCCAGGTCGCCCCGGTAAGCAAGCACCGTACCCGGCTGCAGCCGCTTACCCAAGGCAGCGCCTACCGCCTCGGTTTCCTCTACGGCATTGGTGATAAATTCCATAGTTACCTCATTGTGCGTTCTTTAATTTTTCTGCCTGATCTGCGGTGGCAAGGGCATCGATGATCTCTTCCACACCGCCGTTCATGATGGCATCGATCTTATATAAGGTCAGGCCGATCCGGTGGTCTGTGACCCGGCCTTGGGGGAAATTGTAGGTGCGGATACGCTCGTTGCGCATACCTGTTCCCACCTGGCTGCGGCGCATACCGGTGACCTGCTGCTCCTGCTTTTCCTGCTCGATCTCATAGAGCTTGGAGGCAAGCAGACGCATACATTTTTCCCGGTTCTGGACTTGGCTTCGCTCTTCCTGGCAGGCCACCACGATCCCGGAGGGTTTGTGGATTAGCCGCACCGCGGAGCTTGTTTTGTTAACATGCTGGCCGCCGGCGCCGGAGGCCCGGAACACCTGCATTTCGATATCAGAAGGGTCAATTTGCACATCCACTTCTTCCATCTCCGGCAGCACAGCAACCGTGGCGGTGGAGGTGTGGACACGGCCGCCGGATTCTGTCTCCGGCACACGCTGTACCCGGTGGACTCCGCTTTCGTATTTGAGGCGCGACCAGGCACCCTTGCCCCGGATCACAAAGTCCGCTTCCTTGATGCCACCCAGCTCCGTATCGCTGTAGTTCATCAGCTCAATGCTCCAGCCCTTGGCGGCGGCGTACATAGAATACATCCGAAACAGACTGTGGGCAAACAATGCGCTTTCTTCGCCGCCGACACCGCCCCGAATCTCCATAATGACGCTTTTTTCGTCGTTGGGGTCTTTGGGCAGCAGCAGGATCTGCAGCTGGCGGTATAAGGCTTCTTTTTCCTCTTTGGCTGTTTGGAAAGTCTCCTGGCACAGCTGCCGCATTTCCGGGTCTGCCATCAGTTCCTGGGCGTCTGCCATTTCCTGCTCCGCTTTGCGGTAGGCGGCGAAAGCCTCAACAATCGGCTCTAAGTCATTGCGTTGCCTTAGGATCTGGGCGGCCTTTTTGGGGTCGTTATAAAAATCCGGCTGTTCTGACCGGGCGCATATCTCTTCATAGCGGTCTACCACCGCCTGTAATTTTTCCAGCATAGGCGCACTCCTGTTTCTCGTTCCTGTTATTGTATCAGTTATTCTCCTGGTTGTAAAGGTCGATAGACGTTTAATACGCAACTGGCGGTATCGGTTAGGGTTTTTGTTGCTTCCAGCCGGCTTAGACCCTCTTTGCTGATGCGGTAAAT
>JAZREX010000133.1:0-13286 GCA_045661025.1 Faecousia sp.
ACCGCACCAAGGAAGAAATGGATGCTTGGAAGGAGATGGATCCTCTGACCACTTATCCCGCTGCCCTGATCCAGGCTGGCGTGATGACTCAGGAAGAGGTAGACGCTATCCTGGCAGAAACCAAGGATCGTATGACTCTGCTCTGCAAGTTCGCTGCTGATCCCGAGGTCAGCCCCTACTGCGACTTCAAGAAGGATCCTGCTGTTGTTGAGCGCCTGATGTTCTCTAACCAGGTTGCTGAAAAGCTGGACGATCGTGAGCCCGAGTTCACTGTTCCCAAGGAAGAGGCTGAAGGCTACCAGAAGATCAAGTCCAAGATCCGCAGCGTCACCGATGAGAACGGCAAGCCTGTCTCCAAGATGAAGATGTACAACCTTCGTGATGGCATCTCCGAAGTTATCTGGGACCGCTTCTATGAAGATCCCACTCTGATCGCTTACGGCGAAGACTGCCGTGACTGGGGCGGCGCATTTGCGGTTTACCGCGGCATGATGGACGCTCTGCCTCATTGCCGTCTATTCAACTCTCCCTTGGCTGAAGGCGCTATCGTAGGTACTGCTGTCGGTTACGCACTGTCCGGCGGCCGCGCTCTGGTAGAGTTGATGTATGCTGACTTTATCGGCTGCGCTGGCGACGAGATCTTCAACCAGATGTCTAAGTGGCAGTCTATGTCTGCCGGCATTCTGAAGATGCCTCTGGTTCTGCGTGTTTCTGTTGGCTCCAAGTACGGCGCTCAGCACTCTCAGGACTGGACCGCTCTGTGTGCCCACATCCCCGGCTTGAAGGTTTGCTTCCCTGCAACACCTTGGGAAGCTAAGGGCTTGATGGAAAGTGCGCTGAAGGGCACTGACCCTGTTGTATTCTTTGAAAGCCAGAGAATCTACGACGTGGGCGAACAGTTCCACGAAGGCGGCGTACCTGCTGAGCGTTATGAGATCACCATTGGCGACACCAACAAGGTTCGCGACGGTAAGGATGTAACCATTCTGACCATCGGTGCTGCTCTGTACCGGGCTATGGATGCTGCAAAGCAGTTGTCTGAGAAGTACGGCATGGAGGCTGATGTGATCAACCTGCACTCCCTGTCTCCTCTGGATTACACCAATATCGTGGAATCTGTAAAGAAGACCGGTCGCGTTGTTCTGGTATCTGATGCCTGCGCAAGAGGTTCTTTCCTCAACGATGTGGCAAAGACCATCACCGAGCTGTGCTTTGACGATCTGGACGCTCCTCCTGTTGTTGTGGGCGCCCGCAACTGGATCACACCTCCTTACGAATTTGACGAATTCTTCTTCCCCCAGGCAAACTGGATCCTGGACGCTATCCACGAGAAGATCGTGCCTCTGGCGGGCTACACTCTGGAGAACGGCTGCGACGAGGAAGAGACCATCCGTCGCGCAAAGCTGGGTGTGTAAATGGAACTAAGACGGACAGCGAATGCAGGGGTTCTGCTGACGCTGGACGGTGTATTGATTCTTCTGGACGGTGTATGCCGGCAGGTTTCGCCCTACCTGGCAACACCTCCGGAAGAACGGGAGGAACTCACCCGGCAATGGCCGCAAGTGGTTGGTTTTTCCCATTGCCATAAGGACCATTATGACCCCGCTTATGCTGCAGCCTTTCAGGCCCAGGCAGGCGGGGTCCTTTTGGGCCCGGAGAGCTTGCCCGGCTGCAAACCCTCTATGAATCCTGCTAGGGTAGGCGGCGTAACCGTAACCCCGGTGGCTACCCGGCATATTGGTTCGGCAGGGAAGACCACCGACCATGCAAGCTTTTTGATAGAGGGCAGCAAGACGGTTTGGTTTATGGCAGATGCATCGCCTATGCAGTTTCGGCAATCGGGATTGACCCCTGCGCCGGATGTGCTGATCGTGCCCTATGCGTATTGCTTGACATTTGATGCTTGGGAACTTACAAAAAAGTGGAAACCCGGCTGTGTGGTGCTTCTGCACATGCCCGATCAGGCCAATGACCCTCTTTGCTTGTGGGATGAGGTAGACCGGGTGTTAGGAGAAAATCCCGATGTTCCATTGTATTACATGGATATTGGTCAGACCATAAAACTGTGAGGATTGCTGCGCTGTTCTGTGACCAGAAGGCATATCCTTTGTAACGCAACACTTTTGTGCGACGCTCTTTTCGCAGAGCGTCGCATTTTTCTTTTTCACACAATAAAAGTTGAAATTTTCCTTGATTTTCCTGGCAAATTGCACTATACTATATGCGTGAGATTTTACCCAAAACTTTTTAAGAAGCGAGGTAGTGTTATGAAGAAGAATTTGTTGGCGCTGCTGTGCGTGCTATCCATTTTGGTAGGCGTATTTGCAGTCACCGCCACAGCAGAAGAAACCCCTGCGGAAGATACCTTCCAGGTGGGCTATGCCAAGGTGGATATCAACCCCTATGAACTTGATGAAAAAGGAAATATCAAAACCGTGACAAGGAATGAGGTTGTATACCAGAAGATTATGCCTGTGCCCCTGCGTGGTACCGGTACCGCTTACAAGCGGCTGGCATATGACACCAAAATGGACGATAACGGCGACGGAAATGTAGACGGGAATGACGGCTTGTTTGCTACCTGTATTGCCATCTCTGACAGCCAGGGCAAAACTGTGCTGCTGATGACCATGGACGCCATTGGTGATATGGGCCATACCAAGCTGGCACGAGAAGAGATCTGCAAGCGAATTCCCGGAATGTCTCCGGATCGGATTATGATCTCCGGCACCCACTCTCATGGTGGCGTGGACCTGACAATGGTGGATAATGCCAGCCTGTTGAAGGTAGGTACTGCGGAAGGTGTCACAGTGTTAGACCAGGATGGCAATTCCATTTCCGGTGAATACGCCAATGCATGCTTGATCGAATGGCGGGACCGGTTGGTGGATCATTTGGCAGATGCAGCAGAGGCTGCGATTGAAAATCAGGCTGCAGCAACAGTGGAAAAAGGCGAGATTGAAGCATCTACCGCTGCCAGAAAGGTTATGAACACTGTGCGTCACTATGTCTGTACTGATGAAAGTAGCCTCTCCCTGATGTTTAATCCTCGTGAATATGTCAAAACTGACAATTCCAATTATAGACCCACTCAGCTCAGTGGTGAATACAAGCGTAAGGTTTCTGAGGTTGACCAGACCCTGCATGTGATTTCTTTCAATTTCACAGACAGAACTCCTATTGTTCTTGCCAACTGGCGTTGCCACCCCTCTTTGAATAGCTCTGGTACTAACGACCGGAAGGTAACTTCTGATTATGTCAATTCTTTCCGGCATGCGATGGAGCAGGCAAACCTGCGTCCTGCATTTTTCCAGGGCGCCGGCGGTAACAGCAATCCCACCAGCGCAATGTCTGGAGAGGGCGACTGGATCGTTGGCGATGCCAAATCCGGTCTGAAGGGCAATACCTACGGCAGCGCATTGGCACAGGTCACTCTGCAATGTCTTGGCAACAATATGAATGCTGTAGCCGCAGGTAAGATCGAGACCCTGCAGGAAAAATATAAGGCATCTGTGCAGACCTATACACAGTTGCAAATCGATGCAGCACAGGAAGCACTAGGTATAGCAAACGGAACAATTACCAATAAGACTTGGGAAGAACCTGGTGTAACACCCTATATCTATACGAGCGACTTGGGTACATACTGTATTGCATCCATTGCCCACGCCAACACCATTATTTCTTATCAACACTATACCAACGAGACAACCCGCAATCTGGAAATCAATACGCTTTTGATTGGTCCGAACATTGCTATCGTAACCACACCCGGTGAATCCTTTGATCGGTACTCCAACCAGGCAACCTTGTCCACAGCCAATGATTTCAATGATTGGGACAACCTCAATGATGCAAGCTACGGCACACCGTTGATTTTCGGTTATGCTAACCAGCATATTGGCTATATCCCCAATGCATTGTCCTACACATACAATGAGAACTATCCCCAGTATTATGCAGTTGGCTGCTATGAGAGCCAGATCACTCCCTTGGCCAAGGGCGAAGGCGAAATTATGGTTTCCCGTTTGGATCGTATGTTGGAAACCTTGATGGGTGAGAGAGAGGAATACTGCGATCATTGTAAAGCCGATGTGATGTGGCAGCCTATGAACAGTGATACGATCACTGAGGACGGTCACTATTATCTGACCGATGATGTGGATATTGCATCCCAGAAGGAGCTGAAGTATGCAACCACTTTGTGTATTGACCTGAACGGTCATACAATGACTAGCGCAAGCCGTGCAATCTATGCATATGCAGATGCAAAGGCTACTATAAACATTATGGACTCCTCTGCGGATAAGACCGGTGAGGTTGTGGGAACAGCCAAGGGTATGGCTGGTGGTACGCTTTATATAGAGGCAGGAAGTACACTCAATATTTATAGCGGCAAGGTTTCCTGTAACACTGACACAGCTAAGGCTACAACCGGCGGCGTCATTTGGACCAAGGGCAATGTAAATATTCATAACGGTCAGATTCTTGGCGGCGATGCTACCGGCAACGGCGGTACGATTTACGTTTTTGGTGCCAACTTGAAGATTTACAATGGTGAGATCTTTGCCGGTAAATCTGCCGGTAAGGGCGGAACGATCTTCATTGAACGTGGTAGCACTTTGGATATCTATGACGGTCAGATCTATGGTGGTGAAGCTACTGGTAATGGCGGCGCTGTTTGCCTGAATAACTCCAATTGCAACCTGAATGTATATGGCGGCAGCATTTCTGCCGGTACTACCAAGGGCGCTGGCAACTGCGTATCTATCGATTACGGTAAGGTAACAATGGCTGGTGACGCTGATGTGGCGGAAATTCGCTATGCAGCAGTGCCCAGCAGCACTACCTTTAAGATCGTGAAGCCTGCCAATAATGCTCTGTTTAGCGGTCAGGTAGTGCTGAACACCCCCAGCATTGCAGCAGGAACAGTGATTGGTACTTCCGCAGTAGAATGGGGAACAGGTGCTAAGGTGACAATCGCTGACGGCACTGAGGTCGTTATGACCAAGGATATGAACCTTGTAGCCCAGGAAGCGTTTTGCGCAGGCAAGGCTGCAGCTGTTGACTTTGGTGGCGGCGTTGTAACTTATTGCGAGACTCTGGAAGACGCCATTGCCGCTGCAGTCGAAAATGGTCAGGGATGTGTTGTCTTAGGTCAAGATGTTGAAGAACTGACAGTCAATAACAATGTCGCCATTGACCTGAACGGCAAAACCATTGAGCAGCTGGAAGTTATGGATGGAGTAACACTGAAGCTCAGAGATAGAAAGACCGATGATCACTTTGTTGGCGATCATGTCTATGGTGTGATCAAGGAAGTTACTGGCAACGGTACAGTAGTGGGCGATGAGAACTATCTGGAGATTACAGAGAATAAGGACACAGATAAAGAATGTACATCCTATCATTGCTATAGTGCGAAGGTGAACACGGTTACGCTGAGCTCCAGCAAAGATGGCATGTACTACAAGAGTGAATTCCTGGGTGATGCTATGGTTGCACAACAGGTTGATACCTTTGGTGTGGCTTTTAGTGTTTCCAAAGTGCCCTACATAACCGACAAGACAGATAAAGACACTTATTCTGAATTTACGAATGATAAATTTGGCGGCGAGAACAACAGTACGATTTTGAAGGGCATTATGAAGTCCACCAATGCTGAGGTTACCAATATTGAAAATTCCCAAAAGTTGGTATACGGCCGTTCCTACATTAAGTTAACAGATGGCAAATATCTGTACTCCGATGCAGAGTCTTGGAGTCTGAAGAGTCTGACTGAGGAGATTTCCAAGAACCATTGGAATGGTCTGGAGGAAGATCAGAAGAATGATCTGCTAGACATGTACGGTCGGTTCACTAGTGTCATGGAAGCCTGGGATATTGAAAATGTCAAGAATGCTTATGATCAAATTGTGAAAGATGCAGAGGCAGCGGAAAAAGCAACCCTCAAGGTGCTGGTGCTGGATGATGCACAGCCTGTAGATGCCTTTGACTTTGAGGCGATTATCGATCAAGCGGGTCTTACTGGTGAGGAATTTACCAGCCATCAGGTAGGTGTTCTGTGGAGCGAAGGCTGCACTATGGCGCTGCATAAAGCAAATGCGCAGGAAGACACCGCTGCATATAACTATTCCACAGAAGGGTCCGAAGGACAGTGGGAGAACCAGGAGAACAAAACCTTGAAGGAAGTATTGAAGTCTGACAAGTGGGATGTCATTGTTCTTCCGGAAACCAGTGGTACAAATGCGCAGTATGTTAAAAACTTTGTGAAGCGTACCCTGGGCTACACACCTTTGTTTGTTGCAGAGCTGGGTTGATTTGATTCTGTAAACAGCTTATCAATTATCCATTGGGCAGGATTGCCTTGCGCGATCCTGCCCTTTTAAAAAAGGAAGAATATATGAAAAAACGGATTTCTTTGTTGTTGGTTGTTGTAATGACACTATCTTTACTGGCCGGTTGCGGTGGCGATCAGACCCAGGATGGAACAGCAAATAACCAACCGACCCAGTCTGCTGAAGAAGCAGCGGTCTTGAAGGTGCTCACCATTGGCAACAGCCACACGGTGGATGCCAACCAACTGCTGTATGAAGTGTTCAAGGCTGAAAACCCCGACCAAGAAGTTCTGATTTATCATCTGTACAAAAGCGGATGTAAGCTCTCTGAGCATGCAGACTTTATGGCCAATGATAAGCCTGAGTACACATTCTATAAGAATATTGAGGGCAGTTGGGAACAGGTAAAGGGTTACACGGCAAAGTATGCTCTGATGGATCAGGCTTGGGATGTGGTTATCTTCCAGGAGATGAACCGGATCGCCGGTGTGTCCGATGGCTACCAGGCAGGTTATATTGATACCATCTTGCAGTATATTGATGACAATGTGAATATCGATCCCAAGATCGGCTGGCATATGCTTTGGAGCAACCCTGTGGACTATGAATGGGTGTTTGCCCCCGGTATGCAAGACCCCGGTGGCGCGGATGCGATCCAGAGCTGGAAGGATTACTATCAGTTGCATTATCAGACCGATGTGGACATCATGTACAATGCCATGGTGGAACAGACCAATAAGTACATTCTGTCTAACGAAGCTTTTGATTATCTGATTCCTTCCGGTACAGCTATGATGTATGCCAGAAAGGTTTGCGGATTGTCTGACAGTGAACTTCACAGAGATTACACCCACTTGAATGACTTTACCCGTTTGATGGTTGCGTACCTCTGGTACGCAGAACTGATGGGCTTGGAGCAGATTGATGCTGTTAATATTGATATGATCCCGTCTTCTTTGATGTTTGATTCCAAAATGGGAGATATGGAAGTAACAGCGGAGATGAAGCAGATCATTGTTGATTCTGTTAACTTCGCTCTAAAGAATCCTATGGCAATGCCTGAGGCCTAAAAATCAAAAAGCACCCCCAAAAGCGAAACGCTTTTGGGGGTGTTGTTATTTCTCAGGTTTTTTCTTGCACAAATCCTCATGATTCTTGATTTTCTTAGTCTTGTACACTATAATAAAAATGCAAGAATTTTGGGGAATGTCTAAAAGTGAGGAAGTTTATGAAAAGGAAACTGTTGGCGTTTGCATGCATAATAGCGATTATGGCAAGCGTATTTGCATTCACCGTTACAGCGAAAACACCTACGGAAGATGTTTTCCGGGTCGGTTATGCCAAGGTGGATATTAATCCTTATTATACAGAAGGAGCTCCTTCCAGCGGTATCATGCCTGTGCCTTTGCGGGGCACTGGCAGCGCTTACAAGCGGCTGGCATATAATGGGAAATTGGATGATAACGGCGACGGGAAAAAGGACCAAAACGACGGCCTATTTCTGACTTGTATTGCGATCTCTGACAGCCGGAATAACACAGTGCTGCTGTTTACCATGGACGCCATTGGTGATATGGGACATACTGCACTGGCAAGAAAAGAAATTTGCAAGAAGCTTGGCGCAGCATATGGCATTACGGAAGATCGAATCATGGTCTCCGGTACCCATGCCCATGGCGGTGTGGATCTGACAGCGCTGGGTACTGCCAATTTGTTAAATGTGGGCACTGCCAAAGGTGTGCAAGTGCTGGATGCTGACGGAAATCCTATTTTGGGCACAGAGGCCAATGCTTGCCTGTATAAATGGAAGACGCGGCTGATTGAAAAGCATTTTGTGGATGCGGCAAAAAAAGCATTGGATGACCGGGAAGCGGCAACAGTACAAAAAGGCCAAATCGAGGCTTCTACAGCTGCCGAAAAGGCTATGAACGCGGTCCGGCATTATATCGCACCGGACATGCATAACGGCGGACAGAAATATGTCAGCGGTGATAATTTCAATCTTCGGCCTAGTCAGAACGGAAGCTCAATTTATAAGTATGAGAAGCAGGTGTCAGAGGTGGATCAGACCCTGCATGCCATTTCTTTTTCTTTTGATAACGCTTCTAAAGCACCTATTGTTTTGGTCAACTGGCGTGGCCACCCATCCTTAAACTCAACTGGCAGCAATGACCGCTATGTTACATCCGACTATGTAAATGCTTTTCGTTATCGGATGGAGGAGGCTGGTTATCGGCCTGCTTTCTTCCAAGGAGCTGGCGGTAATATCAATCCTACCAGCAAAATACCCACAAGTAAGAATACAAGCGCGGGTGATTGGATCGTAGAGGATGATCAAGGCAAACTGAAAGGAAATACCTACGGCAGCGCATTGGCCGAGGTTGCCCAGAATTGCTTGAAATATTATATGCAGCCTGTGCAGGCAGGTCAGATCCAGACCATGCAGCAAGTTTATGATGCCAAGCATGTAACCTATAGCGAATACGAGATTGCGGCGGCAAAGGCTGCGTTGGAAGCCAATAAACTTTCTGAAAGTGATCCGTACAAATGGCCGAATACCACCCAAAATGAAAATAGTATTTACAGATGGAAAGAGACGCCTTTCCAATATACCTATGTAGAAAAAGAAACCGGTGAAGAGAAGACGATTTGTATTGCTTCCATCTCCCATGCAAATAAAATTTGGGACTATCGAAACAAAGACGAGAACAGCACCCAGACTATGGAAATTAACACGCTGCTAATTGGACCTGAGATTGCTATTGTTACAACGCCGGGTGAGTCCTTCGATCGGTATTCTACGGAGGCGGTTCTCGATCTGGACAGGGATATTCATACAGCCAACAGTTACAACGATTGGGATAAACTGAATACATACAATAACAAAACCGGACTTGGTATAAAAAATGCCCAGTACGGAGAACCGCTGGTTTTTGGTTATGCCAACATGCATGTGGGCTATATTCCTAATTATTTAGCATACGAGTATAATGACACACATCCGGATATCTATTCTACCAGTAGCTATGAAAGCTATATGACGCCTTTGGCCCGTGGCGAAGGTGAGAAAATGGTGGCCAAACTGGCGGATATGTTAAATGGGATGGTGGAAAAGGAAGGCTACTGTCAGGGTTGTAAAGGGAATGTCCTTTGGTATTCTTTGAATTCTTTTGATATTGAGGATGGACATGGCCATTACTTTTTAACCGATGATTTAAGCGTTACCCAGCTGGAGCTGAACAAGGGTGGAACTACCGCGAAAACCTATTGTCTGGATTTGAATGGCAAAACATTGTCCAGTACAGGTCGTGTTTTTTATGTAGGTAAGGATTTAAGTGTAACCTTGAATATTATGGATTCTTCTGAGGAACAGTCTGGAAAAGTCATTGGTACACCCAATAGCAAAAATTCTATGAGCGGCGGCACGCTGTATATAGAAAAAGGCAACACTCTTAATATTTACGGCGGTACGATTTCTTGTAAACAGACCGCGGCCAAGCCCAGTAATGGCGGTGTCATTTGGGCTAAGGGCAATGTGAATATTTACGGCGGTGTCATTCAAGGTGGCGACGCAGGCGGACATGGCGGCACGATCTATTTAGGAGATGAAAACAGCCAGTTAAGTGTTTATGGCGGTACGATTTTAGCGGGCAGCTGCGGCGGAAATGGCAGTGGTTATGGTGAATGTGTCGCGCTGAATCCGGGCAAGGTGAAACTGGCCGGAGATGCCAAAGTGGAGGAGATCATTTTCCTGAAACCCCTTGCTGCAGACAGTTTTCAGATTGTAGCAACAGCTGATAAGCCTGCCTTTACAGGCAACGTTATGTTCGATGAGAATTATTTGACAGACGGAGTTCTGTTAGGTAGTTTTGATGCCATATGGGATCCTGCTGCAGAGCTGACGATTTTTGACGGTTCGGAAATTGTTTTGACCAAGGATAATAAATTGGTCGTGCAGGCGAAGATAGGTGGCGCGGCAGCCGTTGTCCAAGAAGATACACAAACTGTTTATCAGACGCTGGAAGAAGCCATTTCCAATGTAGATGCAGGCTATATTATTTTGGGCCAGAATGTTGAGAATTTGGTGGTCTCCAAGGATGTTGTCGTGGATCTAAATGGCAAAATAGTTGAAAACGCAACGGCAAACAACGGCGCAACATTGAAGTTCAAAGACAGAAAGACAGAAGATGGCTTTGTTGGCGATCATGTCTATGGTGTTGTTAAGAATGCGTACGGCGATGTGGTGGCGGATGAAAACTATTTGGCGCTGACAGATGCCGCAGGCACATCTTATCACTACTATCGTATAAAGCTAAAAACAGTTACGTTGCGGCCGGATAAATGTGGCGTGTACTACAAGAGTGAATTTGTAGGCGACCACATGATCGCGCAGCAAATCGATACCTTTGGTGTGGCGTTAAAGCTTTCTCAAGAGCCTGACGAATACAATATGGAACCCGGCACTTATTCTGCATTTCCGGCAAGTGCATTTGGGGGTGAGAACACCAGTACCATACTGGTGGACGTTATGAAATCTGCCAATGATGATGTTGATAACGCAGAATATGCGCAAAAAGGAATATATGGTCGTGCGTATATCAAATTTAAAGATAATACATATCTGTTCTCGGATACGATCAGCTACAGTTTGCAGGAATTGACGGAAATTATTGCCAACAAGTACTGGGCGGATTTAAACGCAGATCAGAAAAATGCCCTTCTGGGAATGTATCATAGTTTTGGCAGCGTTATGCAAAATTGGGACATTGAAAACATCAAGACGGCATATGCACAGACACTCGCCCAAGGATAAGCAAGCAAATACAATAAAAGAACCACCGGAATATCCGGTGGTTCTTATTTTATATCAACCAAAATACATAGTGCCGAAATGTTGGGGGCAGTGGAAAGTCAGCGGTTCTTCCGGAATGGGATTCCAAGTGATGTAGTGAGGATTGGGTGTGTTATCGCCGCATTTGTAGCAGTTTGCCAGAATGGATTTGCCAGGGGCAGGGGAGAAGTGGGGGAAGAACTGACGGATGAAGCTGTAAGGAACGGCATATGTAGTTGTCCAGCCATCGGCGGTTCTTTCGATCTGGGGATGGATAAAGGGCTCTTCCGGGATCAAGCGGATCAAATTATGGACATTTGAGCCAAAACCCATATACAGACATCCGTTGGGATTGCATTCGATGTTAAAGTAGCGCAGATCCTCCGGATCGGGACGGAAGAAAAATTCCAGACAGCTGTCTTGGCATACCTCATCCAAAAGACCGGAAAGTGTTGCGCGGATATCCTGTTCTACAGCTTCCAGCCGGACATACAGAGCTTGTTCGTCGTAGCAAAGTTTTACTTTAGCGGAAATGGGCAGGGGAGCGGTTGCTACAAAGTTGCAAATTTCGGCAGCGGGGATATAGCGCCAATCCAGTGTTTCCGGACGGGGAACGATGGTATAGGTATTCATGGAAAATCCTCCTTGGATAGATAAAAAAATCATATCATGTTGCGGTTGAGATTGCAACAAAAAATCCCAGACAAAGGGAATTGCGCAAAAGAAAGAATGATGCGTAAGCTCTTACAGCCGTAAAAAGAAATTGTTTTGCGGGAATCCTTACAAAAATGGGAAAGTAAGGGAAATGTTCATTGACAAAGCTGGAGAAAAAGGATATGATATGAGAGGATATGTAAATATGAAAAAGTAACGGAGGGATTACATGCTTGCCATCCAGAATGCAACCCTGGTAATGAAAGACCACTTGATTCCCGAAGCTGTTTTGTTGGTGGAGAACGGTGTGATCGTAGACTTTGGCGAAATGCGGACAACCCCGATTCCTGAGGGCTGTGATGTAATCGATGCCAAGGGACAGTTCGTTGGCCCCGGCTTTGTGGATATGCACAATCATGCTGGCGGCTCTCATTGGTTCTATGATGAACCTATTGAGGCAGCTCAGTTCAATTTGGATCATGGCACTACCAGTATTCTGGCAACCCTGTATTTCAATATGCCTAAGGATGCTTTGTTAGAGCAGACTGTACGGGTGCAGGAGGCTATGAAAACACCGGGCGGTGCCAATATCGCCGGCTTCTACATGGAAACTCCTTATATGAATCCCAAGTTCGGCGCAGACCGGGAGAATAACCCTTGGAAGGGCCCCATCAAGGCAGAGGATTACATGCCTTTGATTAAACAGGCCGGCAGTGATGCCCGCGTTTGGGTGGTAGCACCGGAGCGTGAAAATATCGAGCAGTTTGTGATCGATGCCAAGAAGGCAAACCCCAATGTGCGCTTTGCAGTAGGCCACAGTGAGGCAAGTCCTCAGCAGATCGAGGCGCTGATGCCCTACGGTCTGTGCATCGGCACACACCACACCAACGCCACTGGCGATCTGCCTAAGTATCCTGAGTGCCGCGGCGTTTGCGTAGATGAAACTGTGAACTACAATAGTGAAATCTATGCAGAGATGATTTGCGACAGCCGGGGCATCCATGTAGATCCCTACATGCAGCGACTGATCCGGAAGATCAAAGGCGAGGACAAGCTGGTACTGATCTCCGATGCGTGTGTCTTTGACGGCCCCATCCCTGAGGGGTATGACGGCGTGACTGACCTGTGCTTTGACTATGCCGGTGAGATTGCCGGCTCCAAGCTGACCCTGGAGGTAGCTTGCCGTAACATGATGAAGCACACCGGCGCATCTATTGTAGATGTGTTCGGTTATGCTTCCACCAACCCCAGCAATGCCGTCGGTCTGACTGACCGGGGTCGCATTGCAAAAGGACTTCGTGCGGACCTGGTGATTTGTGATTACCAGATGAATATAAAATCCGTAATTCTGAAAGGAGAAATTGTAAGATGAAAGACTTTATTGTCGATCCCGCAACAAAATTCGACTTCCAGCCTGCTGACTTTGTTCCCTTTAAGGACAAAGCTGTCTGTGACTATGTGCG
>JAZREX010000134.1:0-1626 GCA_045661025.1 Faecousia sp.
GTGCGGAAGCAATCAACTTAGGCACCGGCAACGGAATCTCCGTTCTGGAGCTTGTCAACGCATTTCAGAAGGTAAACGGCATCGAACTGCCTTATGTGATCGGTCCTCGCCGTGATGGTGACCTGCCTGCATTCTGGGCAGATGCTACCAAGGCCAAGGAACTTCTGGGCTGGGAGGCAAAATACGGTGTGGAAGAAATGTGCAAAAGTAGCTGGGAGTTTGCAAAGCGTAGTGTATAATTGTTGGCAAAATCCCTAATAAAGGAAGGTTAGACATGAAACTTCGTAATGCAATTAAGGAGTTTACCGTTATCACAGTTGGTACTGCCATTGTTGCTGCAGCGGTATTCTTCTTCATGCTGCCAAGCCATGTATCTGTAGGTAGTGGCGCCGCATTAGCAATGGTACTTAGCAACTTTATTCCACTGTCAGTTTCTTCAATAACGCTAATTATGAATGTTGGCCTGCTGCTTATTGGCTTTATTCTCATTGGTCCTGAATTTGGCGCAAAGACCATCTATTGCTCTATTCTGATGCCTGTTATCATGGGAATCCTTGAAAAAATCTTTCCGAACTTCCAGTCTATCACCCATGATCCGCTCCTGGATGTGATCTGCTATATTTTGGTTGTCGGTGTTGGCCTTTCTATTTTGTTCTCCCGGAATGCTTCTTCCGGCGGCCTGGATATCGTGGCCAAGATCATGAACAAGTACCTGCGGATGGATCTTGGCAAAGCAATGTCTTTTTCAGGCATGGCTGTAGCACTTTCTTCAGCTCTTTGCTATGACAGCAAGACCGTAGTACTCAGCTTGCTGGGTACATACTTCGGCGGGATTATCGTGGATCATTTTATTTTTGGCATCAATATTAAGCGCCGTGTTTGCGTGATTTCGAAAGATTTGGATAACATCGTTGATTTTGTTCTTCACGAACTGCATAGCGGTGCAACACTTAATGAGATCATCGGTGCTTACGATAAGTCGCCAAAAATGGAAATGATTACTATTGTGGACAAGAATGAATATAAGCTATTAATGGACTATGTCCGCAAAGTCGATCCCAAGGCATTTGTTACTGTCTATTCTGTCAGTGATATGCGCTATCAGCCCAAAAAGTAAACCCTATTTCGGGTATATCGCATTCGTATTGATTGGTCTGAATGCGTTTATATATACCATCTCCATTTTTAACGGGTCCCCCGAATCATTATGGTTCGGGGGATTCGTCACATAGAAAAAAGAAATCATTTTGTGTATATTCTGTAAGAGAAAGTTTATTCCATTTTGTGAAGCTTAGATGTAATATTTAAGTAACAAAGGAAAGAAAACACCGGGTTCTGGGTAATCATCCGGGATGAAAGGTGCCCTTTGTGGAATCGCAAATAACCAGCATATCCTAAACTAAATATAAAATTTGGAGGAATTATCTATGTCTGTAAAAGTTGCTATTAACGGTTTCGGTCGTATCGGCCGTCTGGCATTCCGTCAGATGTTCGGCGCAGAGGGCTTCGAGGTTGTCGCTATCAACGACCTGACCTCTCCCAAGATGCTGGCTCACCTGCTGAAGTATGACTCCACTCAGGGCGCTTACGCTGCTCCCTTCGGTGCTCACACTGTTGAGGCTGGCG
>JAZREX010000135.1:0-33905 GCA_045661025.1 Faecousia sp.
CTGGGTAATGTTACCGCCAGACGTCCATTGACAGGCGTTCCTGTGTAGGAAGGCCCTAACTGGTCGCCGTATTCGTTACGGAACACGGCTGTGTATTCCTTAGGATGGGCATACAGTGTGGTGGTTTTTGTAATGGTGGCAGGCATTTGTTCCACCAGATTCCCATCGGCATCATACCATATGTATGCATCGCTCAAGCTCAGGCTTGTGGTCATTCCCGACTCTATATATTCTTGCTGGGATGCCCGACCAGACTCTACATTGGAATAATCCAGCTTCACTGTGTAAAACTGCGCCGCATTGTAATTGCGCATCAACAGCACATAACGGGCATTGTTGAAGTTGCCCATACGCACCCGGTTGCTATTATAAGTGGAAGGCGAATTAAAATTGGACGATGCATTCACCCTTCCGTTTGTATTATAGTAGAATTGGTAAGTACTGCTTATATTGGATGTTTTTAGACCCGTGGTCACCACATCGGTATATTCTTTTACGATATCACTGTAGTTATAATAGTCCGAGCCGGAATTTTCAAGCGTGCCTGTACCGATCAGGGTGATTTTGCCGTCTAGTACAATGTAAAAGTTCACTCCCCGGGTGGAAGTAACCACTGAATCCCCCAATGCCAAAGTACTGACACCAGAGGAATATGTCTGGTAATTGTCCGTCCTGTTATTGGTGTTGGCATCTCCCTCCGCCAAGGTGCTGATACCCGGCGAATACATCAGGTAGGCTTCTGTGCGCAAGTTTTCATTGAGCACCACCCCAGGTTCGATCTGGTTGTCTGTAATGGTGTCATTGAGGGAACTGATGTCCTGGGATGTCAACATAAGGGGCTCTTCATTGGACACATTTTCATTAAGGACCAACGCCTGACCCATGGTGGAATCCAGCACACCTTCCAAACTCTTGCCGTCACTTTCGTCAATGGTCTTTAGCAGCCAGTTGATATCATTATCCTGCAAAAGCACCATATAGCAGTTTTCCGTGTGGTTGTGCGCCTTCTGCTTACACAAAAGCACACCGTCCAGATAGCATTCCTCTTTATGGGTATGCTCCTGAAAACCGCATCGCACTTGCTGATCCAACGCTACCGTACTTTCCGCAGCAAGACCCGCTACGGTCATAACGCTCAGCAGCAAAAGCACGCCGGCCAATATTAACTTGTAGAATAGGCGCATTCCTTTTGCTGCCATTCTACTCGCCTCTTCTCCGTAAAATTAGAATTTAAAGATCACTTTTCCTATGATCCGGTCCTCCGGCACAGTGCCGATCTCTCCCAAGCGGCTATCCATAGCCTCTTGGCGATTGTCCCCCATCACAAATACCGTTCCGGTGAGCACATGATAAGGAAAGGTGATATTGCACTGTCCAAGGGTGACATTTTTTAAGTACGGTTCCTCTAAGGGTTTGCCGTTTATACTAACGATGCCCTGGGTATCGATCTCGATCTGGTCGCCACCTTTACAGATCACTCTGCGCACTAGAATTTGGTTGTTGTAATAAAAGGCGATCACATCACCCGGGGTTATCTTTTGAGTCTTTTGGATCACCAGTGTCTGTCCGCCCTTCAGCCCAGGCTCCATACCGGTCCCGTTGTACCGAACAATCTGAAAAATATGGGTAAACAGATTCAAAAGGAGTACCGCCAGTAACACCGCAGCGGTGATCCATTTCCACAAATGGCGCAGCACTTGCTTTTTGCTGTCTTGCTTCTGCTTGGTCTGTGCTTCTGTTGGCTTTTCCCCATTCTTTCCCGACACCCTGGCTCACTCCTTTCCTAAAAAGGGTATACCACCCCTATTATCGTATACCTATTATACGCCTACATTTTACCAAACGCAAGCCCTTCCAAGGAAAAAACTGACTTTCCGGCAACAATAAAAGCCCGGAACGGCATACCGTTCCGGGCTTTTATCAGTGATACATTTATTTTACGCAAAAGCGCCTATGGCTTTTAAAACAAAGCAGAAAAAGAATATGCTAATTGATGATACCAAGGTTGTCCAAACAACCAGCTGTCCGGCAAGCCGGGAATCCGCTCCAAACTCCTGTGTCATAGGAACGCTGGATACGGCAACCGGCGTCGTAAAAAGTGCTACAAAAGCAGCAAAGTGAGCGCCGTTGAAGCAACCCATCATATAAGCAATAGAAATGAACACAGAAGGGACGATTACTTCCCGGATGGCAACGCCGAAAATGATCTGCTTTTTGAGCGCAGCCACCACAGAAAATTCAAACTGCGCACCCAAGGCAAGCAATGCCATGGGTGTGGCCGTTTTGGCAAGTTGTGTGACCACGGAATAAAGAGGGGTCACATCACAAAGGCGGAAGTTAATGGAATATCGCTGCAATAGCGCCCGGACCCCAAGGCAGACCAAGCCAAGAAAAATGCTTTGATTTAGCGGGTTTTTGAAAATTTCCAATAGGATCTTTTTTACACTGGGCTTTTCCTCTGTGCCAAAAGCAGTGAAACAAATCACAGCCAAAATATTAAACAGGGGTATGACAAAGGCAGACAGTAACGTAGCGATGGCCGCGCCCTCTTCTGCGTAAAGTGCAGTCGCCAAAGGAATGCCGATCAAGGCGTAGTTAGACCGGAACGCTGCTTGCATGATCGCCCCCCGCTGCCCCTGTTCCCTTATGGCAAGTTTGGATGCAGGGATCACAAACAGAAAAATTAAAACTGTAGCAATCACCGCAAAGAATATGTATTTCATATCCACCGAGGCAATGTCTTGAATGTTATAGACATTTAAAAACAAAGAGCAGGGCAAAAGCAACCGAAAAACCACCCGATTAATCGCCTTAGCTACCCCTTCATTCAAAAGGCCCAACTGCCTGATGGCGTAACCGATGGCTACCATGATCACAATGGGTAATACAGCATTGAATGAAAACATAAATGCGCTCATTCCCATTTCTCCTTCCCAACACAAACGCTTTTCATATCAGATAATTTCTTTCAAGAATATCATACCCAGTCTTCAAAATCAAGCCATCCAAAAAGAATAGAAAACACCATCCAATCGGATGGTGTTTTCTATTTTAGATGCGCTATTTATGTTTGGATCATGCCGACTATTCTTCCGTCTCTTTTCTTCTGCCAAAGCTCATGGCGAGGATGCCGCCACCGCTTACCATCAGAAGTGCAACCCAAAGATAGATATTCACGCCATCTCCGGTCTGGGGGGTAGAAGGCTTAACCGAGTCGTCAGCGGGTTTATCGGCGGGCTTATCCGTGGGATCTTCGGTAGGTTTGTCGGTAGGTTTGTCGGTAGGCTTATTCGTAGGATCTTCGGTAGGCTTGTCGGTAGGCTTATTCGTGGGATCTTCGGTAGGTTCGTCAGTAGGATTGCTGATGGGTGTGGATACTGTATTGGTGGTGTAAACATTCTTACCTTCCAGAACCACCGCTTGATTGGTAATGCCGCCTTGGTCCACACTGTCTACCTGTACCCAGAAAGTCACAGTGACAGCTTTGCCAGCATTCACATCCACCGTCCAGGTGATCACACCGTCTGCGTACACACCGCCATTGTCGGCAGAGTCAGCAATATAGGTGGTATGGGCAGGAATCGTATCCTTGATGGTGATCGTCACCTTTTCCAAAGAGGTATTCTTGTAGCGGATCGCGTAGATCAAGATGTCACCATTCTTCACAGATACCCCATCAATATTCACAGTCGGCGCATTTGCGTTAAAGATTTCCTTGACCACTTCGTCTGCTACGGTGTAGTTGCTGACCCACTTGGTTTCATAATTGTTTGTTCCATCGTTTGCCTTTGCCTGATTGTCGATGGTGACAGCGCCAATGTTCTCATTCACAGTCACCTGGAATGCTACAGTGACAGTGGACCATGCGGGAATATCACTAATGTTCCAGGTCAATACGCCATCATCATACACACCGCCATTGTCAGCAGAGCCGGCAACATAGGTGGTGTTGGCAGGAATCTGGTCTGTGATGGTCACATCTGCCACATCACCGGTCACATTGGTGAAGGTAATCTTGTAGAGCAGTGCATCCCCCTCATACACCTTTTTGCCATCAATGCTGGTGGTGGTATCTGCAGGAGAGAATACATCCTTATCCAAAATGTTCTCCAGGGTGTAGTTAACAACCTCGTTGGTGTAATAGGTATTCACACCGTCACGAACCACAGCGGTATTGGCAACAATGGCCTCAGTCTCATTCACCCGGACATCAAAGGATACCGTCACACTTTCGCCCTTTGCCACATTGAGGATCCAATTCAGGTGGGTGCCGGCATAAGTGCCGTTATGGGAAGCAGAGCCGTCCACATAAGAGGTGTGGTCGGGAATGGTGTCCATAATGTCTACCACCACATTTTCACCGGTGTAGTTGGTGTAAGTGATGAAGTAGGTCAGGCTATCTCCTGCGTTGACCTTTTGGCCGTCGATCTGGGTGGTAACATCCCCGGCTGCGTACACTTCCTTCTGTGTAACTTCCGCAAAGGTAGCGTTGGTAAAGGCAACTGCGGTAGCTACAGAAGCGCCAGCACCGGAGGAAACACCGGTGTGCATGTCGGTAACCACGGCGCTTAACTGACCGCTGCCGTCGTCTGTCACCCTCACTGCGAAGTTATGCTGAGTGCGGTCATATACCACATCAGCCACAGGATCTACCGTTGCATCTTCTACAATGGCGAAGTAATACGTTCCGGTAGCGTCAATGCTTCTTGCGAAAGCAAATGCGCCGTCTACATTCTTGGCAGTGCCCAGAAGTTCTGCAGAACCGTTGGCAGTGTCAAAAGAATGATCCGTTGCGTAAAGATTAAAGGTAAAGGTGTTGTCTGCCAGCGTTGCGCCCTTTAGCGTCTTGGTGCCGTCGAAAGTAACTTGGGCAGCCTGGGCAGTATAGGTGTTTACAAACTGGATCTGGGCATTTTGGAGATTCGCAGAGGCGCTCAAAGCACCACCCACATCGGTGACAGTAACCGTTACAGTCACAGGGGCGTTGACACCGTCATAGCTGACACCGGGAACGCTGCCGGCGTGCTCTTTAATGGTGTAGGTGTAAGTGCCCGGAGTCGTATATGTAATTTGATCGAACGCAAAGCTGCCGTCAGCTTTATTGGAAACAGTCTGCTTCCAAGTATCGCCTTCAAACAGATCAAAGGCAAACTCACCGTTTCTGGGCGCGCGGCCATAAAGGACCTTGGTGCCGCCGATGGCATACTCGGTGGGCGCTGCCTGATACGCATTTACGAAAACTACGCCCCCGGAGGTATCGCTATTTGCACCGATCTTGTTAACCACAACATCGGCCACTTCCAACTTGGTAGGATCTTGGTCACTGATATCCACATGTACAGAAATATGATAATGGGTGGTATCATAGGTGACACCAGGCACATTGCCCACAATTTCCTTAATAGAGTAGTAGTAAGTGCCTACCTTGGTATAGGTGATCTTGTCAAAGTCAAATGCATTATCGGTGTTGGATGCGGTATCGATAGGATCTTCTGTGATCACGAAGGAAGAGTCGGTCTGGTACAGAGCAAACTGGAATTCGCCGGTAACAGGTGCTCTTCCATCCAACCGCTTGCTGCCGCCTATGGTATATGCCACAGGTGTCAGGCTGTAGGTGTTCCGGAAGGACACAGAGAGCGTATTGTCGCCATTTACCTGGGTAGAACCTTCGATCTGAGCAACCGCCTCCAAAACGCCGCTGTTATTGGTGACAGTAATATTGACGGTGTACACAGTCTCGTCGTAGTCCATGCCGACCATTGCGCCATCTACCTCAGAAAGAGTATAGGCGTAAGTTCCCTCAGCCAAATCCCGGATACGGATGGTGGCATTACCGGCGCTGTCGGTGGTAACTGTGTATTTATCATTGACATCTGCCTTATTTACCAGTTCAAAATGGAACAGATCCAAAGGCAGCTCCACACCGGTTGCATTCACCAAAGTTTTGGTGATATCGATGTCCACATAGGTTCTGGTCACATCATAGGTGTTGGTAAAGTTCTTCGTTACGGTGTTTCCGTTGACAGTGGTGTTGGCATAGTCTTCGATGGCATATTCCAACACACCGTCTGCATCGGCATCGGTGACACGGACCACAAACAGACCTCTTGTGGCATCATAGGACATACCTTCGGTAGTGCCAGACTGCTCGGTGACGCGGAAATAGTGATTGCCCAATCCCAAGGGAGCAGCCAACAGCTGATCCAGCGCGAAGGCGTAGTGCTCGCCCTTCTTGACATCCTGGGTCGCCAGAACGGTATACGGATCAGAAGCGCCGCCGGTGTACTGGCTCAGAATGAAGGTGAAGTTCTCATCTGCGGTGTAGGTGTTGTGCACATCCAAAAGAACCTTCTGTCCGGTAACGGTGATCTGGGGTTTTATGGGGGTGACTGCATAAGTGTTGATAAAGTGAGCGTCATGGTCGCCGTCCGGGGCGATCACACCGCTTACTGTGCCGGTGGTATTGGTGTAACCTTGGGTCACGGAGGTTTCGGTTACGGTGTAGCTGGTATCTGCCGGTAGATCCAGAATGGTAATGGATTCGTTGTCCTTCAAGGTGACTGTAAAGCTGCCATCGTCCAAAACAGTAACCGTATCGGCAGTAAAGGCAGAAGCATTTGTCCTATCCACGCGGAAGGTTCTTCTTCCCGCCTCCGGTACAGGGGAAATGTTTACACGGAAAGTAAATTCCTTCTGGGCCATTGCAGTGGGGGTCTCGGTCAGGTCGTGGGCAATATCCTTAATGATGGTAAGGTCGCCGTATTTATGAGGCGCGTTGGTAACAACCGCAGAAATATACTGCTCTGCCCCGCCCAACACCTGGCTGACCAGAGGAACGGTAACGGTGTCAGTCTGGCTTTCGATGTAATAGTCGCCATTGATTTGCTCATCGATCTTGCATTGGGTGCCGCCGGGGATACCACTGATATATACAGTCTGTCCAGCTTTCACATGGACAGTTAGAATATTACCGCTGTAGGTACTTGCAACTGTATTGCCATTTGCATCCACCGCCACAGGCGCTGCTGCCACATTCCCAAGCACCTCTACCGTCAGCGCATAGGTATCGTTTACATTGCCGATGGGTTCTGTAACCGCCTTTGTCAAAGCAATGCCAGTGTCGATCTGGACAGTCAGCTTGCCGTTATTGCCCAACCAAACAACCACATCGTTATCATTATGCTGGGATTTATTCTCCAGATATTCAGGCGCATAGCGTTCCACGGCAGTCATGGTGTCGTTAGAAACCTTGCCCACCAGCATGTTATGCAGGCGACTGGTGCGACGAGAACCTACACCCAGTACAGCATAAAGCTCAGCGCCGGGGTTATTCTGTGTATACGCAGCAATTGCGCTCTCCACTTGGCCTGTTGGGATCACTTTGCCATCATTCAGATAAGCCTCGGCATTATTATCATAGAAAGCTACAGATTCTTTCAAATATTTCCAATCGGTGTATACCAGATATGTAATTTCCTCTGCTGCAGTAGCAGCATCGGTCTGATCGGCAGTGGGACGGTAGTAAGATACATAGGTATAGACCTTATCGGTATCCTGTGCTTTCTTGTATTCGTCATAGGACATCCAGGTCAGATCGTAATCTGCATCATTCCACACGATGCCGTACTCGTTATTTTCAGGAATAGTAACAATGTTATTGTTTTTATCGGTGATCTTGGTGAAGATACCCTGATTTGCCTGGTGGTAATAGTATCTGTTTTCCGGGGAGGGTTGGAAACCTACATGGGCATCGCCCACAGACACCTTGCCGGAACTGTCGGCAACATTCTCCACACCAAAGCGATTGCTGTAGAAAGAAACCGTACCGTTGGCATCATCAATATACTGATAACCTTGGATCTTGGAAACATCCACCTTTCCATTGGGCAGAAGAATATCAGAATCCACGCCTACGGTGTAATATACACGCAAAGGATCTTGTTTGAACTCTGTGATAGTGGCGGTTTCCACATCGCCCACAGTTTCAGAGACCACCTTTTCCAGAATGATGGGAAGGATCTCCTGATTGATCCGGATCTCCAGCTTCTGAGTGCCGTCTGCCTGCTCGATCACATCGATCTTAATATCCTGAGCAGTATTCCATCTTTCATTGGTAGTAGGGTTGGTGCCGGAAGCCTCAGTAACCGCGTAAGTGCCGTCTGCCTTCTTCACAACGCCATAGGATGCGCCAAACAAGGTAACAGACTGAATCTCCTTGATCTGCATATGCTGACCGATAAAGTCCACATAGATCAAAGGCGTATCATCCACACCGGTACCGCCGGAGACGAAGGAACTGGAGGTGATGGGGTTAAACACACCGGAGGACAGCTCCTCGTAGATCTGCTGGAAGGTATCGTCCAGCTCTGCGCTGGAAACCGGATAATAAGTGTCCACATAATGGATATTATCCCGGATCTCTTCCAGAGTAACACCGGTATAGCCGTGATCGAAGGTAAATTTGTAGTTGCCCATATAGTTTTCGGTTCTTTCAACATTTTTACCTTTCAACCACTCGGTATAAAGACCGTAAGCATCTGTGATAGATTCGCTGTCGTTTTCATTGTTGAAACCATTCTCAGCTGCACCGGGATTGATAACAGCGTTGGCTGCGGCATCCCCTGCGATATCCACACCGATACCGTAGATCATAGGTGCTTTGCCGTAGTTGTCCGCCACCTTTACTCTTTTATAAGAAGCATTCAGCAGTGTTGCCAAAACCACACTTGCAGGTGTTCCGCTGAAAATCGAACGGGGCGTCTGACTGTCGATATTGTAAAAGGTATTTTGCGCCGCTGTATTTGCTGCACCGTCGGTAAGTACGATGGCAACCGGTGTACGACCTTCGGTATTTTGTGCATTTTCCAGCATATTCATACCCATATTGATACCGGCCTGGGTGTTGGTACCACGGTTGTAGCCTGCTGTATTGTTGTACAAAATGGCCCCGTTCTTGTCAAAAGCCTGAATGGTACCACCCTTGTCCTGACGGTTGTTCTCATCGAAAACATACTTATTATTGCGTACACGCAATTCGATGCCGTTGTTGTAAGTACCAAAGGGCAGGATCTGCATTGCATTCTGATTATAGGCAACGATGCCGATCCGAATATCAGGCGTTGTAGTTAGGTTAGCAAGCAACTTATTGGATGCTTCGATCAGCTTCTCCAGACGGGTAGTATTACCGCTGATCATATCGTCCATAGAAGTAGAATCATCCAAAACCAGCACCACATCCATAGGACCGGTGGAGGTTATCGTGCTCTTGCTGGTCATGGTAGAACCGAGCGCAGAAAAAACCACCTGGAATGCCTCATCCTCTTCTAATGCTACTTTAAAAGAGGAACCGGCATCCGCCTTACTGTTAAGAACCACGGTGTCGCCGTCTTTGTAGACAGACTTATCCACCCACACGCGGCCGGCATAGCGGTTGCCGTCCACATCCGTTCCCATCATGGTCTGCCAGCTGTCTGCAGTGCCAGGGTCTGTAACCGTTCCGGAAACCGCACTCCGCACAACAGATGCTGCAGTAGCTTCAAATGCAGGAACATAACTTACAATCAGAGCCGCACAAAGAAGCAGGCTCATAACTCTTTTCATGATTTTTGCCATTTTGTTTTCCTCCCCTGTATTTTGTCTTCGCCTGTTATCGTTTCAATAAAGCGTAAAATGTTTGATCGTTTGTTTTTGCCACATGCTTTTTAAAATCTTCCAAAACCCGTTTGCACAAATTCTGATAGTCCATTGCAAACACCTTAGCAAGCTTGGCTTTCCGGTTCTCCTCCGGGATACCGTAGATGCCCAAAATATTTTCCAGCGCACCGGCGATCCGCACTTCCAACGGCACAGGATCCCCTGCCGTCATCAGTGTGGCATACTCAATGCCAGACACCAAAATCTCCGCCTCTGCAAATTGCTGATCCGTCCAATCCGGTCGGTACGCGCCAAACACTTCCTTTGCCCGTTTGGCATCATTTTTCCGGATGATATCCAGACACATGGGACTGGAATAGGCCGCAAGAAAAAAGTCTTTAATGATCTCATCCTTCTCGCAAGCGCTGGTCATGGTGGTTAGTTCCAGACAGATGGCCATAACGGAACTGATCCCATCGTCAGCTTCTTGCTCCATCATCTTCCATTGAAACCCGCAAAGCATATCCACCAGCACCGCAAGCAGATGCTCCTTCGTTGGATAATGGAATGTTATATTGCCGGGGCTCATGCTCAGTTCCTTTGCGATTGCAGATATAGATGTATTAGAATATCCTTTTTCAAGGAATTGTTTCGTAGCTTCCGTAACAATCTCTGTTTTGGTAAGCGCGCCTTTGTCAATTCGAGCCATGATTCTCCTCCTGTTATCTGTACGGGCGCATCTACGCTCCTTCTTGTTATATTTAAATTATAGTATGCGTACTAGAATATGTCAACCTTTATTTTGTGTTATCATACAAAATAAAGTTAACCAACAAAAAAGCCAGTAGTCATAACGAAATCCGTTATGACTACTGGCTTTACAGCGCATCTTATTCCTCTTCTGAGGCAGTTAGGTGCTGGATCCAGATACCACTGCGAATCAGCGCCCCACCCACCACACACTTGATCAGATCTGTCCCGTTGCAGATGGCAAAAATCGCCAAAAACGGCAGGCTGGTGAAGCGGCTCAGCAGGAAGGATATAGGTAGGTACAACAGCCAAATAGAACCGCAATCGAACACTGTAGTGAGCATCGTCTTGCCGCCGGCCCGCAAGGTAAAGTACACCGGGAAACTGTACGCTTGTAATGGCATTAGAACCGCCGCTACAAAAATGGTCTGGGCCGCCAGTTGCCGCACCTGGGTGGTAGTGTTATAAAGAGTAGGGAACACACCGGACAGACAGATCACCACCGCCCCAAAGACAACACCGGAGAAAGTAGCCAGCGCAGTCATTTTCCGGTTGGTGTCCATTAGCTCATCAGTGGAGCAGCGGGCGCCCAACATCTGTCCCATAAAAATGCCCACAGTATTGCCAAGAGACCGGAATACCACCGCAGCCAAATTATAAATCGTAGACGAAATACTCATTGCCGGCACCACATCCAGTCCGCAAGTAGAGTAGCACTGGTTTACAAAAGCCATGCCGACGGTCCACATAAATTCGTTGAGCAGCAAGGGCATTCCCTTGGTGATAATAGAACCCAGCAGTTTGCCGGGAATATAAAAAGACCGAAAAAGGCCCTTCACATAGGGGTATTGCTGGGTATGGGTGTGAGACCAGATCATGACGATCGCCATTTCCACATACCGGGATATCACAGTCGCCAGCGCAGCGCCTCTGACCCCCATAGCAGGTAGACCAAAGTGACCAAAGATCAAAATGTAGTTAAACACCAAATTCACAAAAGTGGCAATCACACCGGCCACCATAGGCGCGGTAGGCTTACCGCATTCACGAAGCGTGCCGGCATAGGCATTGGTGATGGCAAAAGGCAGCATGCCCCAGAGCATCATATACATATACTCCCGTCCGGAAGCCAGAGTATTTGCCGCCAGCTGGGGATCGCCATCGCCGGTGAGGTACAGACCAATCAAGGGATCTGCCAAAAAATAGAACGCAAACCCGGCAATCACCGCCAAAACGCCGCACAGGATCAACTTGAAACGCAAGGTGTAGCGAATGCCCTGGTTATCACCGCTCCCCCGAAACTGGGTGGTAAAGATACCCGCGCCAGCTGCTGCGCCAAACATACAGATATTAAAAATAAACATCAAGTTGTTATTAACAATGGTCACACCGCTGATTTGGGCGGTGGCCAACTGTCCAACCATGATGTTATCCAGCAACGCCACAAAATTGGTGATAGCATTTTGGATGATAATCGGCAGGGCTACCGCAAAGATCCGGCTATAAAAGGCCCGATCGCCCACATAACGCTTTAACATACATATTCCCCTCTTCTGTTTCAACAGCAAATATCATACAGCAAACAGACAAAAAACGCAAGATTTGTTAACAATTAAAGCCGCAAATTCCAATATATGGTTGCCCAGAGACGGTAGCTAACAATCCAAGGAAACAACTGAAACCTTTTCCAGGGAGATCGTTGATCCATATCTTCCTGGTTAAAAAATGATGCGCAATAAACAAAGAATACGGGATTACGCAAAACAGCACCATCCGAGCAGGATGGTGCTGTAAAACTGTTACCGCCCTTTGCGGATCACACCGCAGGCTATCTTCTTCCCGGCGTTGCCGGCAGGCTGAGAGCGAAAGTCATCCGGGGCACTGTGTATGACCACAGTCCTTCCGATAGTATCCTTCACAGAAAACCGATCTGTTTTCACAGATAAGTAAGCGCTTCCTTGGCATGCCAACAACGGTGGCAGATCACCTGCGTGTTTTGGATGTTCCCGGCCAGCAGGGTTATAATGACTTCCTGTTCCGGAAAAGTCAGTTCCGGTGCAGCTTTCACCCTGATGAATATGAAATCCGAAGAATCCTGTTTCACTATCCTTTGGAAGACCGGAAATTCTCGCCACAATCAGCACACATCCGTTCTCTTGGTAAAACTGAACGCATCCGGTCAGTTGCGGCGCTTCCATTCCCCCTTGGATTCGTGCCACAGCATCCGGGTTTTTTCTGCAATATTGCATTAGATCACCTCATATCAGCCTATTCTGGTAACCGTGTTTTGCAACAGAGATTTTCCAAACGCAGAGCCATTAGATGCTGTTTTGTGATGCCTTGTCCACTCGATAATAGTCTATTATGGGTCAGAGAAAAACGTCCACATTTAGGGTAACCATTTCACCCTATAAACAAAGAAAAGTTCCGAAACCTAAGTGGTTTTCGGAACTATCATGGTTGGGTCGGCAGGACTCGATTTAAAAGCACTACTGTTTGCCCCTGCTGATAGGGAAGCCGGAGGATGCCCTGTTGGGGTGCCCGACGAATATCCTCGGTGGCAGTGCTCCTTCGTCCCTCGCCGACCCCGGCCACTCGCTCCCCTCCCTGCATCCGCCACAGGCGGCGGTCGGGTCGCTCCCCGCAACGAACTACGCTCGTCGGCCTCATAACCCGCAGGTCGGACAAGGCTTGCTTCGCAAGCCAAAAAAGAAAAGACCACCCATTTGGGTGGTCTTTTCTTTTTCTGGTTGCGGAGGCAGGACTCGAACCTACGACCTCCGGGTTATGAGCACTTAATTCGGGTTCAGAAAAGGCGAGGAAAGCGATCAAAAACCGGGATTTTTGCCCCATTCGCGCCGACCAAACGCCGACCGAGCCGTCAAAACAAGTCTTCGCAATGCTGCCAACAAATCCCTGTGTGGATCCTTTTCTCCCCTCTTCCCGGGGAATTTCCCATAAGCAGAAATCACCATCGGGGAAAATCTGCGCAGCAACTGCCGACACAAGGATCACCGAAACAAAAAGCCTACTCAAAAATTCCCCAGTTCCCCTATATTTTCGCAACCACCAAAATAAAATAACATCCAGACCTAAGATAAGATTAGCACTCTTCTTTCCGGGAAATGAGTATCAATAACAATACCCGTGTCGTTTTTCGACACGGGTATTTAAAAGGCTGCTTACTTCTTTTCTGCAAAATTCATAACAGGAAGAATAAGCGCAGGTATATTCGCAGTTGTTGTCACTGTTGCCACAATAGAACGCAAAAAAGGAAATAATATAGAAACTGTGTTTCTCTGTAAGATATTGTCCTTCACGTCCTGGTCTACCTCTTCTCCTGGATCGTTAATCGTAAAATCCCCAACAATTGCCGCCTTTAAACTAAACGGCATAATATGTTCTTCTGTCGATGTAATTTCAACAGACAAATGAACATCATATCTATTTTCTCCTGTTTCAACAATTTTCTGTTCAAAGCGGGGATGAAGTTCAAACTCATGTTGTCCTTCAGCCACAGGTGTATTTTTAAAGGACAGCTCCTCCACCCTATAATTTTTAAAACGCAAAACACTTGCTTTAGGCATATTTTAAATCCCCCCAATATTCTGGTTTCATAGAGAATTTTACACTCTCTTCTGCTGCATAAGTGTACGCTTTTTCCCGATTATTATATATGACACGACAACGAAGTCGTTCGAGAGCCTCATGAGCAGTATTATAATCTGTGGTCGATATTTTGTCTTTGCTTTTTTCCAAGAGCCACGCAAAATTGCTGGGTTGCTGAACCAGTGCTATTAAATGGTTTTGGGCAGCATCTGCTATGCTTCCATTCTCATAGCGTGTAATTGTCTTATCTCCCAACCCCAGCACTCTTGCAAACGCAGTCTGCGAAAGGCCATATTTCTCTCTCGTTGCGCGAATATCTGCAGGTTGCAAAAGGTTATGTCTACTACGATATTCGGCGAACGCATCAAGAAGGTTCTGTGCATCAAGTTGTTCGTCCCATAAATCATTACCACAACAGGCGCAAAATCGGACATGTGCCTCAATGGTAATATTTTCGCCCTTAACGGGGTATGTTTCTGAGATTACTCGCACAGTGCTTTCGACTTCAGAATCACAATTTGGGCAATACATAATGTTTCTCCTTATCTTTCCCTTTCTTGGTTTTGCTTCTACACTAATTATTCATCAATGTGAAAGCTTACTAATTTAACTCTTCCATCCTTTTGGTAGAGAACCTTAAACTTAACGTAAATTACCTCACTTCCAACACGGGTTTTAAACTCCCAAAAATAATCGCTAGAAGGATCCTTTTGATCAAGCATTGGACCTCGTCGATATTCCTTTTCAGTTAGGTTATAAATAGCATTCTTAGCATCTTGCCAAGATATACCAAGCAAAGCCAATGTATTGAGATTCTTATCCCGCTTAACCGGCTGAAACTTGTTGTTATCAATTGCAGTTCGCATATCTGAAAGAATCTTTCGGATTGCATCTAAGCCCATCAGGCCATCACCACCTGTCGCCACAGTATCATATGATACTATTATAGCAACAAATTTCGACAAGTCAAGCCCTAACAGACCCTAAAGCGTTGAAAATACATCTCATTTTATACTGACCTACCAGGTGAACTCCATCACTATTTGACGAGCCCTCACTTATTCGCATTTCGAAAACTTCGACTTATTAGGAAATAACGCATAATTTTATTATATATTATATCATTTCTTCCTTCTTAAAAATACCCCTTTTGGTCGACAGTTTCCGACTAAATTTTGTGATAAATCAGTTTTCATGCTATATCTGTCAAAAACCACTATATATAGTATCTCTTACCAAGCGCCTACCGCAAAATGTTGCGTTTCATCGTTGACAAAACAAAAGTTCGAATATATAATAATACCATCTTAAAGAAAGGAGGTAACACAGCTTGGCAAAACCCATTAAACCTGGCACTGACAACCAGAAACCCGGTACCTATGTTGAAGTAGGCCCTCGCGGCGGCAGAGTCAAGGATCCTCGGATCGTCCAAATCGGCCCTGGCGATCGTCTGCCGCCGACACAAGCACCCGGTCACTGTTGGCAGAAAAAGTAAATAGCTCTACCAGACTGAGTGAGGCTAACCCCTCACTCTTTCTCTTTGCTCATACTACCTGTATTTGTCCAATCCACAAATAAATATAATATCTCTGACCCTCATGGAACTAAGCTTGTCTAACCATGAGGGATTTCTGTTTTTGGGGAGATAAATCACATGGACAAACGCAATGACTTTGGGATTAGACTTGAGAAATCGGATTTGGTAGAATTTTCCAAAGAGGTGATGTGGATGGCTCAGAAAGATTCTGAATTGCTGAATACTGTCTACAGAGAAATCAGCGAAAAATTAGGAATGGACACAGCAATGGAAATTTATCAGATGTTTAAAGGTCAACAGATCAACTTTCCGGTTCGCTTCTTTAATCCGGCAAGAATCCAGCAAATCATCATCAAAGAATACGATGGTACCAACATACGCACTCTCGCAATCAAATATAGTTACTCCGAAAAAACTATTCGGAGAATTATAAAAGACTCTTCAAAAGATTGAAAGGTAGGAATATTAAAAATGGAAATCATAAAAAAACACCTTATAACCATCCTGTGCATACTCTCAATAATTTTGCTGGCACTTCCTTTGGCAAATGTCGTATGTACACTCGAAATGTTTGGCACCTCTTCTGAGTCTGCAACAACAGTAACAGGTTTTACTGCTTTAAAAAACTCTGTATTTGCATACGTTTTAATTCTTGGACCCATTCTTTTAATCGCAATGAATTACATCAAGCAACTCGAACCACACAAAGGCATCTTAGCAATCGCCGTTCCTATAATTTGCTTGATTTCCCTTGTCATTGTTGTTATTCAGGCCAAATCTTTCTCATCATCTGCCTCAAATGATTACGCTTCTGCTGACATATCTCTTAAGATCGGGTTTGGTTCAATTTTAGTTAGCCTAACTCACATCGCTACTATTGTTGCAGGTGGAGTGACCTTTCATAATTTTACACTCGATAAGAACGGACTAGAAAAATTAAAGTCTAGTGCTACAGATATAATTAACACAGCACAGGACAAAGTGTCCGCTGTTGTACACGAAGGTTCCCACCTTTCAAAGCACCAACAAACCTTTAACGAAAAAACCATCTGTACAGACAATAACGAAGCTGCGACTACTACTAAAATTGTACAGCGAAAGCCCACCAATCTTAATCGCATGAGTGAGGTCTTGGCCCTTATCGAAAAATTAGCACAAATGAAGGCAGCAGGCGTATTAACCGAAGAAGAATTTTCCGAAAAGAAAAAACAATTGTTGGAGGAAATACAATGAAACAGATTATTGCCGGAGTTCTCTTAGTCGCATCTTTGCTAGCATTTACAGGTTGTTCTTCTAAACAAGAGCAAGCTACAAACCCTATTGTTGACGCTTGTAAACAAGTTGCACAGCAGCACATTGATAATGGTGATATAGAATCTGCTATTCAAGTGTTGGAAGAAGGTTTTGCCGCAACAAAGGATCCCACAATACGAAGTTTACTTGAACAGTTTAAGACTATGGCTTCAACGCAAGCAACAGATGCTGCAAGCGCAACCGATACTACAATGCCATCCGAAGAAACTAATTCCACAGAAACAACAAATCCCACTTTTTCTGTAGACAGTTACTTGGGATCTTGGAGTAACACCTACTGTCAAATGGATATTGCACGTAACGCTGACCTGATAACATTAAATATGGTCTGTATATCATACCGCGTTGTTGAATTCGAATTAACTCTATCAACACCCATTCCCTCACTTGAATCAAACAAGTTAGAATTTCCATTTGATGATGACGGTCTAGGTAACCAAGGAACTGTCGTTCTGTATTTAGATTCTAACAATCTCAATTATGTTATATCTGACTACATTGCCAATAGCGACTATGGAATCCAAACAAGCTATGGTGGAGGAAGCCTAACTCGCACACAATCAAACACTGTTAGCACAAATTCCGGCGACTACGATGATGTAGCCGGTCTGTATATTGATACTTCAGGCGCTTTTCTACCTATGGCAATTGGCTATGAGGACGCCTCCAAAGAAATTGCCTATGCCCAAATTTCCTTGCCTAGTCCCATTGAGGGTGTAACAGTTACACTTGGCGCAACTAGAGATAGTAATGCTTTTTGGGGATCATACGACGAGATCAACACAAGCGATCCTACTTGTACAGTAGAATTTCAGCTTGCAACCTCCGGAAATATAACTGCTAACATAGAATACTGGTTGGACACAGGTCTATATAAGGAAAGCTTTATTTTTGAACCTGTTGCAGACGGTACATCTTCATTTTCCAACCCCTTTTTCACGGACTAACTAATTGGAACACAGATTCCTTTTTCTATGTTCCTCTCCGTCATCTCCCTGCCCGTAGTTTTGGGCAGGGAGATTTTTATTGGTTACACATTAGGTGTTTCTCTTTTTGCATTTTTGCCTTTAGTTTTCTTTTTTATTTCCGGTTCTTCTGCAGGAATATCGACAAAGTCGCAGACCTTACAGGGGTAAAGATGCCACTCTCTGACCCGCGGTGATAAGGGGTGGAGTCCTCTGCTGCCGCCGTCTTTGTCGCATAAACAATGCAGCTTGTCCTCATAAGGACGCAAAGCCGTTAGTACCTGTTCAAGGCGCTGCTGAAAAACCTTGTTCTTAGCCTTGCCTGTACCGGCGCCTAGAACGAAGCAATCTGATTCTGCTGCCTTCAAAATTGCTTGCAAGTTTTCTTCGTCACTTTCGTTTGCGTCCTTTAAATCAAAGTCATTCACCTTGCTGAATAAGTTAACAATGGTGACACTACCATAGCCAAGTCGGTAGCAATTCCCAAGTGTCAACATAGTGCTGGTATCAACAGCTACTTCTCCGGACGAACTGGGACAGATCATCAGGATTGCCAAGGAAGGCTTTTGCTCATCCCAAATCTTGCGTAACGAGTAACGATAGGCTCCATCATCCGATGCGATGATCTCTGTTCTTAAGTTGCTGATAATTTCCTTCATAATCAATCCTCCAAATTTTCTAAAATATCCTCATTTGCGAGGCTCTCCTTGGTGTACAACATAACGCTGAACTCGTTATTCAAAAGATAGAGCGCTGACACATAGCTGGTATTCCCAATTCTTGTTGCCCATTCACAGTAGTGCCATCGATCATCAAACAGCTCTCTAGCCTTACAAAGATCAACTTCTGTCGACACCAGCAAAGAAAATCCACCGCGCTCAAAGTAATCCCGATTTTCGCCAAACTCAGAATCAAGTACCGCCAAGCCTCGCAATACTTCCCCAAGAACTCTCTGTGGCACTTTACCTTCCAATGCTGCACATTCTCTAACAGTACCTAAGCAGTAATACATGGTTTGCACCTCCAATAAAAGTAATTAGCACATGAGCAATGCCCATGTGCTTTATTACATAAATTATATATAGGTATAAAACCCATTGTTACGTTGCCAAACAAGGTCCATCAAACCAAGAATCTATAACCTCATCATCGGTATATTCCCGGATCTTTCGAAACTGGAAGCTAAGCTTTGCAATATCATCGTTTGCCAACGAACATAGATCCCCATCGATTTCTCTTACAATATAGAAGGTACCTGCAAGTATTCTCTTGCCGACTTTTCTGTTGCCCGGTAGACCAGCCATCACACCTTCCCATGCATAGATCGCAACAATGCCTCTCTCCACAGGAACCGCAGCTGCAGTACAAAGAAAGTCCGCACCTAGGCTCACAGCGCAGTTCAAAAACTCCCGATCATCCAACACCTGGGTAACACAAGGTTGCTCCCCAGGTCGTAGCATCAAGGCTGTAACCACCACATGCACCTCCTTAAACGTCCAAGGGAAAACTTTCCCTGTCCGGGTCAGCAAGCAATCGCTCTAGCTGCGCACGCTCAACATAGATGCGATTACCCACTCTTTTGGGGGTTAGGTACAAATCAACGAACTTACGGGCTTTTCGCTTGCTCACCGGGATATACACAGATACCAACTCACATATGTCCACCCACTCTGTTTTTCTCTTTTCTGTCATTCTTTTCCTCCTCATCTACACATACCTCAACACTTGAAAACAACTTAGGAATCTGGACACAGCACTTGCCAAGGCCTGACTTGCAGATCGCCCTCCCTATAGCAATTGCTGCCCCCTTACTTGGGGAGGGTGAGACTTCGTAGTATCTCTCACATACCACCACAGAAACACCCTCAACATTCTTCATTGCTGCCATAACGGCCGCTACAATCACGCCCTCATAATCCCTTAAATCCACATTCTGCTTGTGCTCCAGTGATGCTAACGCATACCTCCTCATGTCCATCCCTCCCCTCTGTAGCAGAATATAGTATTAAAGGAACAGGCGAGTCACTCCGTGGCCGCCTGTTCCTCAATTATTTGTTCTATTTTGGGGCCGGTCTTTTGTGCAACTCGCCAAATTTATTTTCCTCTAGGCGCTAAAAAGTATCGTCGCTTTTTTCTTTAAAATTTTCCTCTAACTTTTGGGATAAAAACCAAAAAACGCACCTTTATCCGGGCTGACGACGATCGAGTCGCCAAGACCGCCAAAATCGTTGTTATGTAAATCTGCCCTTTGCTGCAGAATCCTAACTTTTCTTTATTTTTCTAACTTTTGTGCACTATTTTTCTCCGTTTTCCATCAATTAAAAATAATAGTTGCAACTTTTATCAGGATTTGCTATATTGTCCGCACCAACAGAAACTCACAAGTTTTTTGTTGTAAAAATATTATGGAGGTTCAAAAAATGAACGTTACAACAATTTCCACACCCGAGCGCGATGCCTACCGCATTGGTGCCGACACCCTCAATCGCATTCAGTGCGAAGCTGCTAGAATTGCCAGCATCGATTTTGCATCATTCCTGCACGATGTGGACACTCTGGCTGTTGCGCTCTACGCTAGCCACCCTGCCCTCTGTGCGCAGTACCTTTCTCTGCCGCGTACTGACTACCGCCGCAAGGCAGCCTATAAGGCGCAAAGCCTCCACACCAACATGAACAAGCTAAGAACCCACGTGTGCAAGGGCTTTTTCCATCGTCAGTTACGCGCGCTGCTGGAGATCGGTCACTCCAATTCCGATTTTGGTACCAAGCTGGTCCCTATCTTTGCATGTATGCTGAAGCATCAGGAAGAACATTTCCTGGACGATACCTTGGTAGAAAACATGCAGCGCTTTCTCGCAAAGCGTGATTTTGTGGACGGCTATACTATGGTCACCCAAACCACAGATACCTGCTGCATCATGCCCAGCCTCTGGAGAAGAAGGGGTGTGGCATAATGGGCATCAAACCGACCGTGAAATATAAAAACAACTACTACGGTGTCTCAAAGCTTCAGAAGGACGGCACCTACAAATTCTGTCCCTTGGGCAAACTCCCTGTGTTGGAAGAGGTTCTGGAATGCATTGAGGACGGCAAGGTTTACTTTAAGCTGTCAACACCATTCTACGGTCGTCATAAGATCACCTATATCTCTCAAGGCGATCTCTCAGATTCTCAGCTTTGCAAGGATTTAGCCGATCTCGGTTTCGATGTAACCAAGGCATTGGCTAACTATTTTGTGGACGTCATACGTTTACAGGCAGAAGCCTACGAGTCTCTCCACGGGGATCCAACAGCAGCCTACTCTGCCCTTGGTTGGATCGAAGTTCCCTACATAGATCCCACCACCGGCCAAACTGCATTTCAGCTGTGCTACCGAGGCTTCAAACTTATTGGCGCAAAGAAGCCTATCAAGTATTTGGGACCCTATGACATCACTCACACAGGTGACTATAACACTTGGCGGCAGCTGATGATTGACGAAATCATTCCCTACCCGGCTCTGCAGTTAGTGTTAGTAGCTGCGCTGTCCGCGGTGGTAGTTGGCCTACTGGCTATGAAAATTCCCGTTGAAAACCCCATCGTTCACCTGAATTTGCCTTCTGGTAAAGGCAAGTCCACCGCTGGCTACGTCGCTGCAGCTACCGCTGGCAAGCCCTTCGAGGGCAGCATGACTTCTGTGGACGAAGATGGCAAAGTAGTCGAAAAACTAAGCGTCTACCAGTCCTGGGGAGCCACAGACAACGCAATGGTCGCAACAATGGCCGGTAATCGGGGCATAGTGACCGTCCTGAATGAGCTGGGTAAAAATTTAAGCCGGAACATGACAAGGCTGATTTTCGATCTCAGTGAGGGTAGCGACAAAAAGCGCCTCACAACCGACCTAAAGACAAGGATTTCCAAAGGATACAGCACTGCGTTTATCAGCACCGGTGAAAGTTCCCTCTTGGACAAATGTGACAGCAAACTGGAGGGTTTAGCTGTCCGGGTCATGGAGATAAGCAAACCTCTAACCAAGGATGCAGAGCACGCAAATCGCATCAAGGAGGGCTGCTTCAATAACTGTGGCTTCGCTGCACCTAAACTCGCTCATCACATCATCAAAAAGGGCGGTGTAGACTATGTTCTTCCACGTTACCAGGATTGGGTTAGCAAGCTTCGTGCTAGATTTCCCGAAGGTCCCTCCATGGAGCGTTTCGTAGAAAAATTCGCGGCACTCTTTGTAACCACGGCTGAAATTGCAAGCGAGGCATTAAAACTTCCATTCGACATTGAAGGTCTACTGGATTTCCTCGAAGAGCATGATCGTGAGCATGGTGCTGAGAGAAACACTTCCGCTGCCAGCTACGATTTGATAATCCAGCATTGCCGTTCTCATCCGCATAAATTTTTCGAGCGCCATGATAAAAGCCTCCCTAAAGTACGCATTCCAGATGAGGTTGCCAAGGCTCCCACGCAAGAGTACTGGGGTCGCATTACAAACATGGCCAAAGAGCATACCGATGGCCGACTGATCGTTCAGGAGTTCGAAATCTGCAAAGAAACTCTGCATGATATTCTTCGCACCAAAGGCTATGACAATCGCTCTACCTGCATTGCCGCATGGAAGGGCTTAGGTGTCCTAGATTACGAGGATGACACTCACGCTTGCCGTGCTCGCAAGATTAACCCCACCTCAGCAAAGGGTGCTAATGAGGACGTCTACATACTAAGGGTGTTCGCAGATGACGCATCATCTGCCGAAATCCGTGAAGAAAAGAAACAAGAAGCTGAAGCAGCGGTAAAGCGCAGCCTTAAACTTGAAAAGGCTAGGAAGCGCTTGGATAGAGAAATCAAGGGCGGTGAACAAAGTGCCTGAAATGCTTACACCGCGAGAGGTCGCTGAGATACTCAAGATTGGGTACGAAGCAGCCCTGGCATTCATTAAGTACTCTGGCATTGACTACCATCGTATTGGTAACCAGTACCGGGTCTCTGCTGAAAAACTGCGGGCCTTTCTGAACAAGAAAGGCCCCACCTGCATCGATCTTACTGGCGGCACCGTAAAATGACCGCTTTAAGATAAATATTATTATTTAAATACAAAGAAAGGAGTCCACCAATATGGCTACTGGACATATCAGAAAAAGAATCAACAAAAAAGGCAGCGTAAGCTACCAGCTCACCGCTGAAGGGGATCGTGATCCTCTCACCGGCAAGAGAGAACGAAAGTACAAAACCGTTAACGGCACCAAGAAACAAGCCGAGGCTGAACTTCGCAAGATGATCAGTGATCTGGAGACCGGTAACATCACCACCCCCTCGGCCATTAAGCTGTCTAACTGGATGGATACCTGGCTAACCACCTATCTGCCCAACATCGAGCAGACAACCAGAGATGATTACAAAGCTAAGATTGCGTTGTATATCAAGCCTACTCTTGGACATATCTCTCTAAAGGCACTAAAGAATAACGATGTACAAGCATGGATCAACAATCTTAACGACAAAGGCAAGTCTCCCAAGACTATCCGCAATGTCTACAACAACCTTAACGCTGCGCTTAAAAAAGCTGTTGTATTGCATATGCTCCCCCACAATCCATGCGACGGCACTGTGCTCCCTAAACTACAAAAACCACAAACCAATGTCTACAATATTGCTATGATACAGCAAGCATTAGCTACCGCTGACGACTTGGCTACCTATGTGATAATCCTGTTGGGAGCATCCGTTGGCCTTCGTCGTGGTGAAATGGCTGCTCTACAGTGGAAAGACGTAGACTTTGATAAAAACACCGTTTCCATCTCCCAAAGCCGGGTACACACCACGCTGGGCGTCATCGAGAAAGCACCCAAGACACAGACAGGTAAGCGAACCATTACCATTGGTCACGATGTTGCAAATGCGCTACGCGATGCTAAGGCAATCTACGACGAAACCGTGACCAACAAACCCGGCTTCAAAGATCTTGGTTACGTACTCTTTAAGGACAATGGTGATCCCTTTCACCCCGACTCCCTTACCCAAAAATGGGAACGTTTCGTTACTAAGCATGGCCTTCCTCCCATTCGTCTACATGATCTTCGCCACAGCAATGCTACCGCAATGATCGCCGCAGGCATCAACGCTAAGGTCATACAACATCGCCTAGGCCACGCAAATGTCAGTATAACGCTAAATACCTACACCCATGTTCTGCCGGAGATGGACCAAGAGGCAGCCGACAAATTGAACGTCGCTCTGTTCCCCTCTGCACAACCTACGAGTTGCCCCAAAATCATCTACTAATCTCCCTCAGAAAGTGCTGCTCCGGTAGCACTTTTTGCAACAAAAAGCTCCCAACCTTATGGTTGAGAGCTTTTATATTGAATATAATTAACTTGCACACCGCTCACAATTATGATTACATTCCTCATTGCAATCCTTTATGTCTATTTTATCTGTCAGTAGCTTCCTCGATCTCCCATCGATAACATCCACATGATTGAGAAATACTGCCAAGTGCTGCTTCATAAGTTTAAAATCAGAAATTGCCTCATAAACCAAGGCCGCTGCTAAATGCAACTTCATTTTTTCCGGTTGCTCAGAAATCATAAATTCAATATGCTCCACCAATTCAACCAGATTGCTTTGTTTATCCTCACGAATCGCCTTGTTGTACCTTGCAATAATGGTTCCTGGTGCATAACCTAGATAAGCCGCTAAAAAAGCGTCACTAAACAGCCATCCTTTTTCAGGTTGTCCTCGTGCTGATAACTTACATTTATCTATCAACTCTTTTGCGCAGGTCGCATTATGGTGTAGCGTTACCTGAATATATGCCATATTTACATTGTACAAATAAGTATCCGGATATATTTTATTCGCTAGACAAAGTAATTTTTCCGCCCTTTGTAGTTCAATTGCATTTTTCTTCTTTTCAAATCCATCTATGCAATCGCACGTAATTTGCGCTAAAGCGGAATAAATTCTATCATCGACCAGCGCTCTCCATTTTTCCTGCTCTTCCGCAACCACATTATCTTGAAGAATCGCCATTCTTGCAGAAATTAAAAGCGTGTATGCTGTTTCTGCATCCTTAGCTAAGAGATAAATAAAACCCATTATATAATTACAAGCAAAAATCAATGTTTTAGTAGTAAAACTAAAGACACTAATTGCATTCTCTTTAGAAAAATGCTGGTTTCGTACTGTCTCTGTTAATATAGACATATCCCGCACAATTACTGCGCTTGCTTTTTCATTAAATCGCGGATGTCTCACACCACAACCAATCTTCAGTTCAAAGTCTTCCGCATCGCTAGCATTGTCTGCACTATAGCGCACCCTTACAAACAAAACGCAATTTGTTTTTTTAAGCAGCTCTATCGTACTATCTTTATCCTGTAAATCATATTTTGCGACTTGCATTTTGGAGACGCATTTAGCCATTACTCGTACCTTTCCACCAGGATTCGCTTCGTTAAAGCTTTCTGCGAGCTTAAACCTAGCAGCTTCATAAAGAGATACCGATTCTGCATCTATGCAAAACAAAACACCTAAAGTTCCTTTGGGTACTTTGGGTAAGTGGTCAAGAACTATACACGCTACGCTATATGCCATCCATGCACAAAGCAAGATTATAGCTGTGGTATTATATAGCCACGTAGGTACGACAATCCACTCCCAATCATCATACATGGACGCCAGTACCAAAAATACGGCGGCTAAAAAGATAAGCGCAAATGGGATACTTTTCTTTTTTAGCCATGTCTTCTCAATTAAATTTAACAAAAATTCTTTCACAAACATAACCTCAGTTCGACGTTTTCTTAATTATATACCGAAAAATTATATTTGACAACATAAATAAGTGTTTTTCCACATATCGAGGAACGAATCGTTGGGGCGGCATGAGGGCGGCAAGGACAAAAGCAGTGCCTGTCCGAGGCTCCAAAGCAAGGCTGGAAGCATCAATGAAGGACAGGCCTTTTTCCTGGAAAGAAAGGCAGAAGATTTTCGCTATTCTTAACGTCTATCGAAAACTTAGGGGAACCGGAGAAATCTCGCAAGCATCCACCTGTTTGCCCTTATAGGTCCAAGGCAAAGCCACTACGAAAAAATCCCCTAACGCTACTCCCAGCAAGGGATTTGCATTGGGGGATGGGGAATTTTAAGGGGATTTCGTCGGCATGCCGTCGGCGCGTCGACCGGCTTTCGGGGTCAAATTTTGCTCGTGCCGCCCAGTTTGCCGCCCAAATAGAACAGACAGAAACCGATTAGAAACGAAAGATTACGATTATGTACGAAGGCATTAAAAACGCAAAAAAAGACTCGCTACCATGTGATAGCGAGTCTTTCCTTCTGGTTGCGGAGGCAGGACTCGAACCTACGACCTCCGGGTTATGAGCCCGACGAGCTGCCAACTGCTCTACTCCGCGATATGGGGCGCCTCAAGCGCTTGGTCATTATAGCACAGGGGCTATGGTTTGTCAACAGGGAATTTCAGTTCTCTGCCGAAGCATTCTTCCTATCTTTCTAAAGGATATGCAATTTTTCTTGCCTTATTCAGAAAGTTATAAAATATTTTTACAAATCAACACCGCCTGGGAAAATCCCCAGGCGGTATGTTTCTACTGCTTCTTTTCTGCATTCAGCGCGTCCACCACGATGTCCTTATAGGGGTTTACCACCACGGTGCGGTAAGTGTGATAGATGACCATGCCGGGCTTTCCCCCCGGTGTCTTTTTCACCTGCTTGACCGCAGTAACATCCACAGAAATGTTCTGTCCTCCGGCGCTTTCGGCATAGAAAGCCGCCAACTGAGCTGCCTGGGTGATGGTATCATCCGGGGGCGTTGTGCCGCCACAGGAGATGATCACATGGCTGCCATGGACTTTCTGGGCATGAAGCCACAGATCGTCTTTCCGCGCCAGTTTAAAGGTCAGCTCATCATTTTGTCGGTTGTTCCGGCCCACATAAATGGGATAGCCGTCGGTAGATTCAAAGCGCATAGGCGCGACCTTTTTCTGCTTGATCCGTTTCTTTCCGGAATCCTGCCGAAAATATCCACCATCCTGCAGTTCCTGGCGGATCTCCTCCAGCTCCTGCTCGGTTTCTGCCCGGTTCAGCTCCTCCAACACACTTTCCAAATACAAAAGCTCCTGCTCGCCCAATTCCATCTGCCGGGTCAGTTCTTTTTCCGCATTTTTCATCCGAGTGTAGTCTTTATAAAATTTGGCAGCATTTTGCTGGGGGGACAAGGTGACAGACAGGGGAATCTCCACCGTTGCCATATTTTCATCGTAAAAATCCTCTGCCAGTAAGCTAGTCTGCCCCTTTGTGATCTTATGGATATTGGCAGTTACGATATCTCCCAGTTGACGCAGCCGTTCCCGGTCAAAGGTGGCTTCCAGCTCTTTTTCCTGGATGCTTAGTTTCCGCCGGGTGCGTTGGCAAAGGTTTGTAACGGTCTTGCGCACCGCCTGGCTTTTTTGCCGCATGGCATCCTTCTTATCCCGGAGAATATAGAAGCTATCCAGCAGCTGTGTAAAGGAATCTGCCTGCTGGGCGTTTCCGTACTGCCGGATAGGGCAAAAGGCAAACTGCTTGGGTGTGCCATCGGCCTGGGCATAATAATATGCACCGGGGTGGGTCAGATGCTCTGCAAAGAAAAGCTGCAGCTTTTCTGCCACCGCCGGGATCTGCTGCACACCGGGTCGGGCATCGGTATCCCCTGCGGCAAACAATGCCGCCTCCCGGCATACTAAGGGGGACAATCCGCCTAAGCACTCCATCAGCCGGTCGGAAAGCAACTCCGGGCCGGGTTGGGATAGCAAGTTTACATAATCTTCCGAAATTAACCCTATAGGGTCCTGTTTTGCCACCGGCTCTGGGTCTTGGTAAATCAGTCCCGGCAATGCCGGCCGTTTTGTGGTTTCATCCAGACCAATGCGCCGCAAGCAATCTATAATACGCCCATCCGGGCCTAGCAAATACAGGTTGCAGGTTCTGCCCATCAGCTCCACCACCAGATGCTTTTGCACCGGATAGCCCATTTCGTCGGTACAGTCAAAAGAAAGCTTTGCCATCCGCTCCATAGGAGGCTGGGTGATTTCTGCCAGAAAAGCACCGGACAGGTGCTTGCGCAGCAACATACAGAACATAGGCGGCTGATCGGGATTTTCCGGACTGGCTGTGGTCAAATGCAGCCGAGGCGCGGCAGGATTTGCCGCAATGAGCAGTTTTTCTCTGCCCTCGGTGCATCGCAGGTGCAAGATCACCGTATCCCGGCTGGGCTGATGGATCTTCTCCACCCGTGCCCCCAGCGCTTTCTGACGGATCTCATTTAATACCGCTGTTAAAAAATATGCATCAAATGCCATTGTCTTCGCCTTCCGTTATGATCTGAAACAGCGCCTGAAGACGCTGGGTCTGTCCTTGTAAATATAATGCCCCGAACAATGCTTCCAGACCTGTGGCCTTGGCATATTCCTGGCGGCTGGCCGCCTTGGGGATGCCGTGTGGCTTGGTGTTCTTTCCCCGACGGTAATAGTCCTGCTCCTGCTGGGTCAAATAAGGCTGCAGCAGGTCCGCAAACCGAGCCTGGGTGGTGGCCTTTACCATATCCACCGTATCCTTGTGCAAGCGAGCCGCTGTCCGGTCTCCCCGGCTGCACAGATAGGTGCGGCAGAGCAGCTCATACACACAGTCCCCCACATGAGCAAGGCCCAGATTGGACACTTCTTTCACCTGTTCGGGGGTAAAATTCATTTGAAAATAGTTTTCCATAGATTCTTTCCTCGCTTTAACAGTAGCCCCGTACACAGCCCGGTGAACAGCCCCGTAAACACGCTGCACACCACCAGCACCGGCAAATAGATCAAAACAGTAGGCGTACCTGTAGCCCATACCGCCACGGCCATCTGTCCCAGAACATGGGCAATCGCCCCTAACACACCGGCAACCCAAAGTTGGTTTTCTTTCAGCACTGGCTTCAAGCCAATAGTGGTTAAAATAGCCAGCGCGCCGCCAGCAGCAGAATAGAAGATCGTGCCAAAATTTCCAGAGAAGATGGCCCCCAGAAACACCCGGGCAAACAAGATGCCTGCCCCCTCTTTTGCCCCCAAGGCAAACACGGCGTAGACTGTGATGATATTGCTAAGTCCCAGTTTCATTCCCGGAATTGCCACAGGCAAAGGAATTTGGGCCTCTACCATAAAAATCGTCAAGGCAATGGCGGTGAGTAACGCCATGGTAGTCAATTTTCTTGTTTTCATACCCGCCACTCCTTTTTTCAAACATTATGGTATATTATACCGAAGATTTGCACAAAAGGCAACGAAAAGCTATCATTGCCCCCGGATAATTTTTATGCTATAATCCTTTCATCAAACAAAAAGGAGGTGTGTCCTGTGGCTTTTCGAAAAATTTATGTAGAAATTTCCAATATTTGCAACTTAAAATGCAGTTTCTGCCCCGGCACGCACCGTCCTTCTCGCCGGATGTCCCCGGAGGAATTTGATCGGCTACTGCCCAAGCTGCGCCCCTATACGCAGTATCTATATTTTCACCTCATGGGAGAACCCCTGTGCCATCCTCAGCTTGAGCAGTTTCTAGCTCTTGCACACCGGGCAGGTTTTAAGGTGATCCTCACCACCAACGGAACGCTGCTTCCAAAAGTGCAAAATGTGTTGCTGCAAGCCCCGGGGCTGCATAAAGTGAACATTTCGCTCCACGCCTTTGAAGCCAACGATTTTGCAAAGCCCTTTGAGGAATATTTAGCAGGCTGTTTCCGCTTTGCCCAAGCAGCAGCAGGAGAAAAATTGATCGTTTACAGGCTTTGGAATCACGGGGGCAAAGATGCCTTAAATCAACAGATCCTAAACACTCTCCACGCCTATTTCCCGGGGGAATGGATCACAAAACGCCAAGGCACAAAAATCGCAGAAAACACTTACTTAGAATATGGCGATAAATTTGACTGGCCGGACTTATCCGCCCCGGAGGGCAGCTCCCAAGTGTTTTGCTACGGACTGCGGGATCAACTGGGTGTGCTATGCGACGGCACTGTGGTTCCCTGCTGCTTAGACCACGAGGGAGATCTTGTCTTAGGAAATCTTTTCCACCAAGACATGGAAGAAATTTTGGCATCCCCCAGAGCCCAAGCTATCTTCCAGGGCTTCTCTGAACGAAATGCCCCGGAAGAGCTCTGCCGCCGCTGTGGCTACGCCCGCCGCTTTGGCTGATAATTTTAAAAACAAACTCCCGGAATGCGAGTCTGCATTCCGGGAGTTTTATCATTTCATTGTGATGTTATGCAAATAAAACGCACCCGATTTCCCAAAGAACAGGAATCAGCAATGCAGGCAGCATATTGGCTACCTTAAATGTCTTTTCCCGTACCAGGTTGACACCAACGCAGAAAATCAGCGCACTGCCCACAAAGGACAATTCTGCAATCAAAGCATCAGAGATTACCGTCCCAAACAATGCGGCGATCACCGTGATCGCGCCTTGATACACAAAAATCGGTAATGCAGAGAAAACCGGGCCAACGCCATAGGCAGACGCCAAAATTGCCACCAACGCAAAGTCCAAAAGCGCCTTTGCCATCAGCATGGAGCTGTCGCCGGACAGTCCGTCCTGCATCGCACCAACAATAGCCATTGCCCCAACGCAAACGATCAGCGACGCTGTCACAAACCCTTCCACAAAAAGGTTGTCATTTTTGATCTTTACCGCGGCTTTCAGCTTGATGCCCAGTTTTTCCATCTTATTTTCAATATCCAACAGCTGCCCCAGGATGCAGCCGATCACCAGGCTGAAGATCAGCAGCATTGTGCCCCGGGTGGTGATCGCGCCATTTTCTACCACCAGCATGTATTTCAGCACCCCGCCGGCGCCAATAAAAATAGTAGACAACCCCAGCGCCTGCATCAGTATTTTTTCAAACCGCTTTGCCACACCCTTCTTCAGCAGCAGACCCAAAAGTCCACCCACAATAATGGCTACGGTGTTCACTATCGTACCCAGACCGATCATAAAAACCTCCATTAGGAAAATTGTTTTCTTCATTATAGCACAGCATCCGCAAAAAGGAAGCAACAAAAATAAATTGACGGGGTTTTAAACATATACTATACTGATTTTAGACACCCATATTTGCAAAATAAAATGCAGAAAGGATGTAACCATTATGATCAAATATGAAATCGAAGGCGGCAATCTGCCGGTAGTCATCTGTTATCCGGAAGCAGGACAGACGCTCTGTACGGAAAGTGGCGCTATGAGTTGGATGTCCCCCAATATGAAAATGGACACCAATTCCGGCGGCGGTTTAAAAAAGATGTTAGGCAGAATGTTCTCCGGGGATTCCCTGTTTATAAACGAGTACACCGCCCAGGGCGGCCCAGGCATGATCGCTTTTGCTGCCAGTTTCCCCGGCAGCATCATCCCCTATCAGGTAACACCGGGTAACGGCATCATTGTACAAAAACGCGGCTTCTTGGCCATGGAGAAAGGTTTGGATTTGTCAGTCTACCTGCAAAGAAGCCTGGGTAAGGGCCTCTTTGGTGGAGAAGGCTTTATTATGCAGAAGATCTCCGGCAACGGCCTTGTGTTCTTGGAAATCGACGGTTATTGCAAGGAATACGAGCTTACTGCCGGACAAAGCATTGTGGTGGACACGGGATATTTGGCCGCTATGAGCGAAAGCTGCACTATAGATATTGAGGCTGTTAGAGGCGCAAAAAACATCTTCCTAGGCGGTGAAGGGCTGTTCCACACCCGGGTAACCGGCCCGGGCAAAGTGTACATCCAGTCTATGCCTGTCATTAACACCGCGCAAAAACTCTCCCCCTACTTACACATCTCCGACAGCGATTCTAACTCCGGCGGTATCAACATAAAATTTGGCGACTAAAAAGAAATATCCTAAGAAACAAAACAGGAGCAGATATCTGCTCCTGTTTTTTACTGTTATTGCCCTACGGGCGTAGCGGTTCATAGCAGCTGTGTTTTGCGCAAGTGCCATGCCGAAGCCTATGGGGAGCGATGCGAGCGCTGCCGGTGGAAGATGAAGCGAGCTGAGCGACTAGCGTCCGCAGGCGCTGTGCAAGAGAGCAACCGAGCATAGCGAGGCTCTTAGCGAGTCGCAGTGGCCGCGGTCGGCAGATGACGACGGCACTTGTTGCCGAAGAAGCTGCCGGGCACCGCAACAGGAATCTTTATAGAACTCCATCGTAACCCCTCCTTATGCTACAGCATCCAGCATGTTTTCGATGAAAATGCCGTAACCTGTAGTTGAGTCGTTGACCAGTTCGTGGATCACAGCACCGATGAGTCTCCCGTTCTGGAGGATGGGCGAGCCGGACACGCTGATGTCAAGTAGGGGACAAAAGCGTTTCGTGTTTTTCTGCGGCTTTTATGCGTATTGACGGGTAACAGGCAGGTTTTGGCACACCGCAACCGCAATCCCTAAGTTGACATAGACGAATTGTCGAAAGCGGTCGCTTTAAAATTTCTCTCTCGTTTTCGACAAATTCTGATTCCGGGAGGTGCACAAGTGTATAGCCTGCCTATAAGAAAAACGAAAACTGCAATGCGCAGTTTCCGCTTTTCGTTAAAACTGTGTATTATATTTCCGCTGTTAGCTCAGATGTTCAGCAGACAAAGCGCCGCAATGATGGCGATCAGCGCCAGCCACTGGAGTTTTAACAGTCGTTCCTCGAAGAAAAACACACCCGCAAGGGTGGTAATCAGCATGGTGGCGATACTGAAGCTAGGATAAACTACCACCGCCGGCAGATCCGCCAGTGACCGCAGCAGGAATTTGGAAGAGAAGAAATTGGGAATGCCGATGGCTGCACCGAACAAAAGCTCCCGAATGCCCGGGCGCTCTTTCTTATATACCACCAAAGCAACGCACAGCACCAAAGCCACCGCGAAAATGTAAAACAAAAACTGATTGGACAAAGCCGCCGGACCCAGCGTTTCAAAAACTTTGGACATAGCATCCGCACCGCCACCCATCAGAAGCAGCACCAGCAATTCCCATCGAAAGCGGCTTCCGCTGTTTTCTTTTCTTGCATTGATCAGCACGATGGCAATCAGCGCAATGCAAAAACCGGTGATCTGGGTCCAGGTAGGCAGCTCGTGAAAAACCAGCACCGAAAGGAGCATAGGCACCAGCAGCCCCAGCTTCATAAAAACAGAGGATAGCACGATGCCGTTTCTGGCAGTATTCCACTGAAGTAGCATAAAGGACACAAGAAACAGTATGCCACCTACAACACCCAGTGCCACAGTGGTGGAAAAGCCGGAAACATCCGGGCATATCACATCAAAGCCGGCATAGGCTGCGCCCAGCAGCGAGCAGATCAGGTAATTGACGCTGAGCATACTCAGCTTGGCAGTTGCCTTGTTGGCGCTGATACGCATTAACAGGGCTATGGTGCAACTGCTCAAAATAGCAAGACACAAAAATACCATTTGGAATCCCCCTATCGCAATGTCCTACTATCATAGCACAACCCAGCGCAATTGCAAGAAAAAGCGGCGGGAGTAGCTCCCGCCCTACATTATTGCATTGGTCCCAAGGCGAGAGAGGCCACAAGGGCGTGCATTTCGCGCTCTGAGCGGACGTTGTGGGCTTTGTTTAAGATGGCTTGCTTTTGGTCTTCGGTCATGGCGGCATAGGCGTTCATAGCCGGTTCGTTTACAGCCAAAGCCATGCCAAATCCAATTGGAACTTTGTAGAAATCCATAATAATACCTCCTTATGCTGCTGCATCCAACATATTTTCAATAAAGATACCGTAACCCGTTGTCGGGTCGTTGACCAGGACATGAGTCACTGCGCCGATGAGTCTCCCGTTTTGGATAATCGGCGAGCCGGACATACCTTGCACGATGCCGCCTGTTTGAGAAAGCAGGTCTTGGTCTGTAACTTTAATAAGAAAATTCGGGCAGTGATCCCGGGAGTTGGGATAAATTTTTAAAATCTGCCCAGAATACTCCTTTAGAGTATCCCGGGAAATGGTGCTGCGGATGGTAGCCTTCCCTGTTTTGATTTGATCCATGGTAGCTACCGGCAAAGGCTCGTCCGCCACAGGGGTCTGCAGTGTCCCAAAGACCCC
>JAZREX010000136.1:0-19741 GCA_045661025.1 Faecousia sp.
CCAGCTGTGCTGATCGAATGCGGTTTTATATCCAATTATGAAGAAGAGCGGCTTCTTCGTGAAAAAACCTACCAGAATAAAATATGCGCCGTGATTGCTACGGCGCTTAGCACTTATATCGTACAAAACGGTACTGCTTGACCCATTTGCATTTGCTTGGTATAATGATGTCATAGAAATAACAGGAGCGAAGAAAGATGGCGAAAGAAAAAACGATTTTTTATTGTACATCTTGTGGCAATGAATTTCCTAAATGGCATGGACAGTGCCCTGCTTGCGGCCAATGGAATACCATGCAGGAACATATCCAAAAAACTGCGATTCACGGTAGAGGCAAATCAGCGCCGGTAGGCAGCAGCAGAAGCGCTGTTCGACTGCAAGATGTTACCACCGATGCAGAAATTCGTTTCTCCACCGGTATGGGAGAATTGGATAGAGTGTTGGGCGGAGGCGCTGTTGCTGGTTCATTGGTATTGGTTGGCGGTGCACCGGGTATTGGTAAATCCACTTTGTTGCTGCAAATTTGCAACCGTCTGTGTGCAGAACGAAAAGTACTCTATGTATCCGGAGAAGAAAGCGAACGGCAATTAAAGCTTCGTGCGCAAAGAATCGGTGTAGCACCGGAATCCTTGTTTATTCTTTCTGAAACCAGATTGTCTGATATTATGCAGACAGCTGAAGAAATCCAACCGGATATTTTAATTGTAGATTCGATCCAAACGCTTTATAACGAAAATAGTGAATCTACGCCCGGAAGTGTTTCTCAGGTAAAGGAATGCACAATGTCTTTGATGCACTTTTCTAAAACAGAAGGTATTACGGTGTTTGTGGTGGGTCATATTAACAAAGACGGCGCCATTGCCGGACCGAAAGTTTTGGAGCACATGGTTGACTGTGTCTTGTATTTTGAAGGGGATGCCAATTCTTCTTACCGCCTGTTGAGAGCGGCAAAAAATCGATTTGGCTCTACCAACGAAATTGGTGTGTTCGAGATGGTGGATACCGGACTTTTGGAAGTGCCGAATCCTTCCCAGATGCTCCTGTCCGGAAGACCGGAAGGGGCGTCGGGCACTTGTGTTGCATGTGTGATGGAGGGAACTCGTCCGGTGCTGGCAGAGGTTCAGGCACTTGTGACAAAGACATCTTTTAATGTGCCCAGGAGGACTGCTGACGGCTTTGATTTTAATCGGGCTGCTCTGCTGCTGGCTGTAGCTGAAAAGCGGGCAGGGATGAAGCTGAGCGCCTTTGATGCCTATATCAATGTGATTGGCGGTCTTCGGTTAGATGAACCCGGCGCTGATCTGCCTGTGGTTTTAGCGGTGGCATCTTCCTATCGGGATCGGGTTGTGCCCCATGATCTGGTCGCGATTGGAGAGGTGGGTTTAACCGGTGAAATTCGCACCGTATCTCATTTGAATCAACGACTTCAAGAAATCGTCCGACTGGGATTCGGGAAGTGCATTATCCCAAAAGTGAGCGCAGAAAAACTGGAGATTCCTAATGGCCTTACTGTATACCAAGTTAAAAATTTATGTGAAGCCATTGAAATTGCATTATAATAGAAAAAAGGTAGACACATTGTGTCTACCTTTTTTGTTATGATTAATAGAAGAGCAAATCCGAGTATGTCGGATAAGGCCAGTAGGATTTTGCGGTATATACTTCCAACAAATCCGCATCTTTGCGAACCTGCTGCATATTGGGAATAATGGTGTTGCTATAGTATTCAGCAGCCTCTTTGCTATCTGCAGGAACATTTAACAGATTGCTTTGTAGCTGTTCTGCGTTTTCGTACAGAGAATCACACAAAGAAGACAATCGTTCCAACAGTGCAGTTTCTGCACCTGCTTTCACATTGACACCCGGAATGCTTTGCTTTTTCAGGATACTGTCTGCTAAATCAGAGGAATATGCAGTAGCTGCTGGCAAGATCTGGTGCAAAACCATATCGTACATGGTTTTTGCTTCGATATGAATCAGCTTATTGTAAGACTCCAGATGGATCTCATACCGAGCCCGGTATTCTGTCTCTGTGTAGATATTCCGCTTAACAACCAAATCAATGTTTTTCTGAGAAACATAGGTGGGCAGTGCCTTTACTGTGTTATTTAGGTTGCTCAGGCCTCTGCGGGCAGCCTCGTCCTTCCATTCCTGGGAATAGCCATTACCGTTAAAGATAATTCTCTGATGCTGCGTCAAGGTGTCACAGATCAGCTTCTGCAGTGCTGCATCAAAGTCCTCAGCGTTTTCCAGAATATTAGCAAAGTTGCTAAGTTCCTCTGCCATAATGGTGTTGAGCGCGATGTTAGGACCTGCAATGGACTGAGAAGAGCCCAGCATACGGAATTCAAATTTATTACCGGTAAAGGCAATGGGGGATGTACGGTTCCGGTCGGTGGTATCCTTAGGAAGCACAGGCAATACATCCACGCCGATCCGCATCATACTCTTCTTGGGATCAGTGTAGTTGGCTCCATTGATAATGGATTCTACCACAGCAGTTAGTTCGTCACCGAGGAAAATAGAAATGATGGCAGGGGGTGCTTCGTTGGCACCCAGACGGTGGTCGTTACCGGCAAAGGCAACTGTGCAGCGCAGGAAATCCTGATACTCGTCGATGCCTTTGATAAAAGCTGCCAGGAATACCAAAAACTGGGCATTTTGTCTGGGGGTGTCGCCGGGTTTAAACAAATTCTTTCCGGAATCTGTGCACAAAGACCACTTATTATGCTTACCGGAGCCGTTAACGCCGTCGAAGGGCTTTTCGTGGAGCAAGCAAACCAGGTCGTGCTTGGCGGCGCATTTCTTCATCACCATCATAACCAGCTGGTTGGCATCACAGGCACTGCTTGCATCTGTGAAGATAGGGGCCAATTCGTGTTGACAGGGAGCACCTTCGTTGTGCTTTGTCTTGGAAAGCACACCGAGCCGCCATAGTTGCTCATCCAGATCCTTCATAAACCGGGAAACACGGGTGCGGATAGCACCAAAGTAATGGTCGTCCAACTCTTGACCTTTGGGAGGAGCAGCGCCAAACAGTGTCCGTCCGGTCAGACGCAGATCTTCACGCTGGGCATAGATAGCGCGGGGGATCAAGAAATATTCTTGCTCAGCGCCAACAGACACCTGCACTTTGTTGGTTTCATTGTCTCCAAACAGACGCAGAATTCTCACCGCTTCCCTGGACACATCATCAATGGAACGCAGCAGAGGTGTTTTCTTATCCAATGCTTCGCCGGTGTAAGAGAAGAAGCAGGTGGGGATGTACAGACTGCCATCTTTTACAAAGGCAAAAGATGTGGGATCCCATGCGGTATAACCTCTGGCTTCAAAGGTGGCACGCAGACCGCCGGAAGGGAAAGAAGATGCGTCCGGTTCGCCACGGATCAACTCTTTTCCGGAGAAGTCCATGATAACCTTGCCCTCGCCGGCAGGGGTAATGAAGGAGTCATGCTTTTCAGCAGTGATACCGGTCATAGGCTGGAACCAGTGGGTATAATGTGTAGCACCCCGTTCGATTGCCCAGTCCTTCATTGCTTCTGCAATGGCGTTAGCAACATTTAAGGGCAAAGGACTGCTGTTATGTATACAGGTTTTCCATGCATTATAAATTTCCGGAGTTAAACGGGCCTTCATTGTGGATTCGTTGAAGACATCGCTGCCGAATATTTCGGGAACACAAATAGGCTTGGTCATAATCATGTATCCTTTCCAATTTATACGGGTACAGTTTATATAATTTTATGCGATATTGGAGAAAATTGCAAGTATTATAATCGATAAAAACCATTTGTTTGTTATATCATCTTTTATGCAAGATTTCTTTTCCTGGAATTTGTTGTTGTAATTTTCGTCATTTGTCTGTATAATGGTTGATAATTATGAAAAGGGAAGGTTTGACTATGGAGTATATGCAGTTAAGTTCCGCGGAATTATCCCGGGAGTATGAAAAAGTAAAAGCACAGTTTGATGCTTGCTTGGCCCAAAATTTAAAGCTGAATATGGCCCGTGGTAAGCCCTCAAAACTCCAACTCGATGCTGTCAGCGATATTATGCAGGTGCTGCAGACCGGTGAGGATTGTATTATAGACGGTGTGGATACCCGTAACTATGGAGAATTGTCCGGTTTGCAATGCGCAAAGGAATACTGGGCAGACGTCCTGGATTGCAAGCCCTCCCAGGTTTTTCTGGGTGGCACATCCAGCCTGAATTTCATGTTTGATGTGATCGCTCGAGCATATAGCCATGGTTTGCTACATAGTGAGCGACCCTGGTGCAAGGAAGAGAAGGTAAAATTCCTGTGTCCCGCACCCGGTTATGATCGGCATTTTAGAATTACAGAGTTTTTTGGAGCAGAATTGATCACAGTTCCTATGACGGCTCAAGGCCCAGATATGGATATGGTGGAGCAGTTGATAAAAGATCCCCAGGTAAAAGGTATCTGGTGCGTACCTAAGTACTCCAATCCTGACGGCATCATCTATTCTAATGACACAGTAAAGCGTTTTGCTAATCTGAAGCCCGCAGCACCGGATTTTGCAATCATGTGGGATAATGCCTACTGTATTCACGAATTTGAGGGCGATTATGTTCCTTTCCCGGACATTATCTCCTTGTGTGAGGAGGCTGGTAATCCTGACATGGTTTATGAGTTTGCATCCACTTCTAAAATCACTCTGGCTGGCGGCGGTGTTTCTGTAATGGCAGCATCTGAGGCTAATATTGCTTATTTTAATAAGCTGTTTTCGGTGCAGATGATCTCCTATGATAAAGTGAATCAGCTTCGCCATGTGAAATATTTAAAGAACAAAGAATATACCGTTGAAGTGATGAAGCGACATGCAGCTATCCTGCAACCGAAATTCCAGGTAGTTGCAGATAAGCTGGATGAGCAGATCAAACCCCTTGGTATTGCAAGCTGGAATCGTCCTAAGGGTGGTTATTTTGTCAGCTTTAACGCAATGTCCGGTACGGCAAAGCGTGTTCTGGAACTTTGTAAGCAAGCAGGTGTTGAAATGACACCGGCCGGTGCAACCTATCCCTATGGCGTTGACCCCAAGGACAGTAATATTCGTATTGCTCCCAGTTTGCCTCCTGTAGAGGAACTTAAGCAGGCTATGGATGTCTTCTGTGCTTGCGTAAAACTGGCAGCGTTGGAAAAGTATCTAAATAAGTAATAAAAACGGCTGTACATTTTGTACAGCCGTTTTTTTAAAAGGAAACTTTTGGATCGTTGAATTCTGATAAACGTTGTTGATAGGCGTTATTCGCTGCTTCAAAGAAAGCAGGCTGCCCGTCTACGCCCAGCAATCTCATAAGGTACTGAGTCAATAGGGGATTGGACGGCAAGATTGGGCCGAGAACCTGTGTACAAATTAGGTTGTTTTTACGCAGACCTTCCAGGTTAGTATTAGGATTGATACCGATACCGCGCTCTGCTTTGAAGAAATAGTGAGATGCATTATCTCCTTCAATCATACTAAACTGAGATTTAAAGCCAACAATTTCAATGCCTTCAAAATTTCCGAGGATCTTGCCGTTGAAACGCTTAAAAAGGTTGACTTTTGCAACATTATCGAAGAAATGAAGCCCATCCACAGTGCGTTCCTCTGTCACATAATCAATTTGTTTACAAAAGATATCTCCTGCGTTTCCTGTGGCCAGAAATAGCATGCCATCGTCTACAAGCGCTTGCAGTCGGGTGCGGTAAGGCATTAGTTTATCAATGACTCTGCGTTGAATGGATTCACTCATTGAGCCGAGATAGATCATATCCGGCTGATTGTCTACAAAATAGGGCTGTTCTGTCAGCGGTGTAAAAATGAACGCAGCATCAGGAAGGGAAGCTTGCAGGTAGGTAATATTTTGTCCGTCACCGTTGAGGTTACAAACCTCACTAAAAAGAATTTCGATAATCATACTGTTTCTCCGTTTCCGATGGCAACCAAAGTGTTTTTAATGGTGGATGCATCTTCGGGGCGATAAAGTTCGTGAAGCACAAAGATGTTTTTGCAAATTGTAGTGTCCAATAATTTTGCAGCTTCAGAAGCATCCTCGGTCAGCATGATTTTAGAGGCATCCACGCCCGCCAGCAGGGAACGCAAATAATGATCTTTGCAGCGAGGACCGCAAAATACGATTTGACGAATACTGGGATCAGCAAGACCGGAATAATCGCAGTCATAGATCCAACACATATTTTCGGAGTTATTGATATTATCGTCTTTATCGTCAATGACAGCAATAACACCTTTGTTCTGCACATCGATTGTGGAAACATAGTCAAAGCAACGGGAGCAGGCTATGGGGTTTTGACCCTTTGCCATGAGCATGGTGATGTTGAGATCCTTTGTGGCAATTTCTTCGAATCGTGTCTTCACAATTTTGGACTGGGAAAAGCCCTTGGAGATTTGATCTTCGGTTAGCCCCAGGGTAGTCAGTAGGGCAATGGCAGATGCAAAGTTGTAAATATTGACAATGTTGTCGTTGATCAAGGTGTACTTAGATTGGTTGTTGCTATGAGAAATGGTAAAAGACTCGTTTTCCCGATCAATGTCACTAACAGAGAAGTCAGGTTGGGGAGAGCGCAGTCCGCATTTGGGGCAATAGTGCCGACCAATATGGTTATAGCGTACATATTCGTGGGCTAACAAATCACCGCAGCTTGGGCAGTAGACAATATCTGTAATGTGTTGAACCTTGGAAATCTCAGGCTTCTCTGCCTCAATACCAAAGAAGATCTTTTTTTGATCCCGTGTACCAAGGCCTGCAGCAATTAAATCGTCAGCATTTAGAATGAGGGTTGTGGTTGAAGGTAGTGCCTTGTTGATAATATATTGGATAAACTCAGTGTGAGCATTGCGCTTCATAGAATCCCGCATTAGATTATTGCAGACAAGGAAATCCGGCTTTAGATAGGGGTAAATAAGCAGGGAACTTCTTTCATCTACCTCCAGGATGGCAATATCTTTTTTGGGCTTGCCGCCAAAAGTAGTGTCTGAGATCAATGCGGAAATGACACCGGCCTGGACATTGGAACCAAAACTGTTATTGGTAATAGAGAATCCGTTTTCTTTTAAAATCGATGCGACGAGGTTACTAACAGTTGTTTTTCCGTTAGTGCCGGTGACAGCAATAACAGTTTTAGGGGGTGTCAGTTGCCCTAAAAAATCCTTACACAGCTTTACTGCGATTTTGCCGGGTAGAAAAGTGGCATTACGTCCCAAAATTTGCATGGCAAGTTGGGCACATTTTGCCGCATATAGCGCTACATAAAAAGATAATTTCTTCATATTTTATATCCTTTATATCTTTATGTTGTTTATGATAATTATTTATCTTAGTTTACCATGTTATCAATATAAAATCAAGTAAAGCTTCTAAAAGGAAAACCGTCCGGCAGAATTCTTCGTTACAATCATTGAAGAGGCTATGGGTTAGATCCTCAAGTTTTTCCCGGATTTTTTCTAAAGAAATGGGTATAACGCCGCTGGAATTTAAAAGAACCACGAACCAATAAACGCCAATTCCTGTGCGGAAAACATATTGACAAATTTGTTTTCACAGGTTATAATGCTTAGGACTTCGCAAGAGTGTTGGAATGGTAGACAAGCACGTTTGAGGTGCGTGTGGTTAACGCCGTGTGGGTTCGAGTCCCATCTCTTGCACCAAAAAAGAAGGAAACCCTCGGGTTTCCTCTTTTTTATTATAATATATAAATTAAGGAGAATCCATATGGCGAGATTCTTTGTAAACCCGGAACAGTTGATGGGGGAGACCCTGGTGTTGACGGGAGAAAACGCTGCTCATGCCAAGGTATTACGCCTTAAAAATGGCGAAGAAGTGACTGTATGCGACGGACAGGGAAATGAATGCATCTGCCTTGTAGCGCAGATGAATCAATCTGATGTGGTTTTGTCCGTAAAGGAACGCAGTTCCTCCAAAACTGAGCCTAGCATCAATGCCAGTATCTATATGGCGTTTTCCAAAGGGGATAAACTGGAACATGTGATCCAAAAGGCGACTGAGTTGGGCGCGTTTGAAATTGTAGCATTTCCCACTGCTCGTTGTGTTTCCAAACCTGACGAAAAAAGTTTAAAGAAAAAACTGGAACGCTGGCAGAAAATTGCAGCATCTGCGGCAGAGCAGTCCGGAAGAGGAAGAATCCCCAATGTTCGTATTTTAAACAGCTATAAAGAAGCCCTGGAAGAGGGCGCTAAAGCAGATTTAAAGATCCTTTTCTATGAAAATGCGCATGCTACCACATTGAAGATGGCGCTGTCTAAAGGTCGGTTTCAAAGCATTTGTATGCTGACAGGTCCCGAGGGCGGTTTGGAGGAAAAGGAAGTAGAACAGGCGGCTTCTGCAGGTTTTGAGATCTGCACTCTGGGAAGTCGAATTTTACGATGTGAGACCGCTCCGTTATGCGCGCTTTCAGCAGTTATGTATCATGTAGATGAGTTTTAAAGCATAAATGGGAATATCCGGTGTTTTATCCGGAAATATCTGTTTTCTTTATTGACATATCTGCTGTTTTATGATATTTTTAGCTAGACAAATGCGTAGATAGGGAGTTTCCCGGCAGAATGCATTTTAGAGAGCGTGCGGTTGGTGGAAGCATGTATGCATCGTCTGGATTGTCGCCCTTGAGCTGATTGCCTGAAAGGTTGTAGGGCAGTCCGGGTCAGCCCGTTATTGCTTTTAAGTGCCCGAGATATCGGGAATTCAGGTGGTACCACGGAAATGTAGTTTTCGCCCTGAGCATATGCCCAGGGCGTTTTTATTTTATCAAAGGAGTGTTGACAGTGGCCAGAGAATTGCCAAAGGTCTATGAACCGCAACAAGTAGAAGATAGAATTTATCAGATGTGGGAGACAAACGGATATTTCCGCCCCGCTATGAAAGAAGGCGCAAAACCTTTTACCATTGTAATGCCGCCTCCTAATGTTACAGGCCAGCTGCATATGGGTCATGCAATGGATGCTACATTGCAGGATACCCTGATTCGTTTTAAGCGGATGCAGGGCTACAACGCTCTTTGGGTTCCCGGTGTTGACCATGCCGGTATTGCCACCCAGATCAAGGTTGAGGAAGAACTTCGCAAGGAGGGATTGACCCGTTATGACCTGGGCCGGGAGAAGTTCCTGGAGCGGGTGTGGGACTGGAAGCACCGCTTTGGTAACAGGATAGTGGAGCAGCAGAAGAAACTGGGTGCTTCCTGTGATTGGGATCGCGCCAGATTCACTATGGATGAGGGTTGCTCTAACGCTGTCCGGGAAGTTTTCGTATCCCTGTATGAAAAGGGATTGATCTACAAGGGCAGCCGAATTATTAACTGGTGTCCTCACTGTGTGACTGCCCTGTCTGATGCTGAGGTAGAATATGTGGATAAGCCCGGGCATCTGTGGCATATTCGTTATCCTTTGGCAGATGGCAGTGGAGAGGTTGTGGTGGCTACTACAAGACCGGAAACCATGTTGGGCGATACCGGCGTTTGTGTAAATCCCAACGATACCCGCTATACACACATTGTAGGCAAGAGCGTGATCCTGCCGCTGGTGAATAAAGAAATTCCTGTTGTGGCTGATGACTATGCAGAAATGGAGTTTGGTACCGGCTGCGTCAAGATGACACCTGCCCATGACCCCAACGACTTTGAGGTGGGTCTGCGCCACAATTTGGAAGTTATCCGCGTGTTGGATGATAATGGTGTTATCAATAACTACGGCGGTAAGTACGAAGGCTTGGATCGTTACGAGGCAAGAAAGCAGATCGTTGCAGATCTGGAGGAGCAGGGCTATCTGGTCAAGATCGAAGATCACGCCCACAATGTTGGCACTTGCTATCGTTGCCATAACGATGTAGAACCTATCATTTCTGCTCAGTGGTTTGTAAAGATGAAGCCTCTGGCAGAAGAAGCAGTTCGCGTCGTTAAGGAAGGGGAGACTAAGTTTGTTCCCGATCGCTTTAGCAAGACTTATCTAAACTGGATGGAAAATGTCCGCGACTGGTGTATTTCCCGTCAGTTGTGGTGGGGTCATCAGATTCCTGCCTGGACTTGCGAAGAGTGCGGTCACATTACTGTTTCCCGGGAAGATGCTTGCTGCTGTGAAAAGTGTGGCAGTAAGAATATCCAGCGGGATCCGGACGTGTTGGATACCTGGTTCTCTTCTGCTCTATGGCCCTTTGAGACCCTGGGCTGGCCTGAGAATACTGCAGATTTGGATTATTTCTATCCCACAGATGTGCTGGTCACCGGCTATGATATCATCTTCTTCTGGGTTGCCAGAATGATTTTCTCCGGTTGCGAGCATATTAAAAAGACTCCGTTCCACACTGTACTGATCCATGGACTTGTCCGTGACGATAAGGGCCGTAAGATGTCCAAGTCTTTGGGCAACGGCATTGATCCGCTGGAAATGATTGAAAAGTATGGCTGTGATGCCCTGCGTATGAACATGGTCACCGGTAACTCTCCCGGAAATGATATGCGTTTCTATGTGGAGCGTTGCGAGGCTATGCGCAACTTTGCCAATAAGCTGTGGAATGCCAGCCGATATGTGCTGATGAATCTGGAAGAGGGTAAAGATTATACATTGCCCGCTTTGGAGGATCTGACCATTGCGGATAGATGGGTTCTGTCCAAGCTGAACAAACTGATCGCCGAGGTAACAGAGAACCTGGAAAAATACGAACTGGGCGTTGCCATTCAAAAGGTTTACGACTTCCTGTGGGATACCTATTGCGACTGGTATATTGAGCTGACAAAGGCAAGACTGTATAGTGACGATGCCACACAGAAGCAGAATGCGCTGTCTGTTTTGGTTTATGTATTGGATCAGACACTTCGCCTGTTGCATCCCTTCATGCCCTTTATTACGGAAGAGATCTGGCAGTCCCTGCCCCATGAAGGCGAGGCTTTGATCGTTGCAAACTGGCCGGAATTCAAGCCCGAGTTCCAGTTTAAGGCGGAAGAAGACCAGATGGAAGGCGTCATGAACGCCATCCGTGCGATCCGTAACCGCCGGGCAGATATGAATGTACCGCCCTCTAAAAAGGCAGCGTTGTTTGTATGTACCAACAAACCTCAGATTTTTGTAGAAGGCGAAGGCTTTATTCAGCGTCTGGCTTATGCAGATCAAGTTACTCTGTTGGATAAAGAACCTGAGAATATTGACGGTATGGTTTGCTGCACCACTGCTGACGCCAAGCTGTTTATTCCTATGGGTCAGCTGGTGGATGTTGCTAAGGAATTAGAGCGCATTGAGAAAGAGCTGGAAAAGGCACAGAAAAATCTGGCCGGAATCGAAGCGAAACTTTCCAATGCAAACTTTACCGCCCGGGCACCCGAAAATGTGGTGAAAGCGGAGCAGGAAAAGGCAGCTAAGGCTCGAGGTCTGATCACGCAGCTAGAGCAGAGCGCTGCATCCTTGAAGAAACTGTAATTTCATATTTATAAATAGAGCGTAAGCATTTTGCTTACGCTCTATTTTTTTATCCGTAATTCCGACTGCAAATGATAATCCGATATTTTATACTGGGATTATCATGAACAAGGAGGAATTTCATGCAATTTACCAGCTTTTTGGAAAATGGACAATTAACAATAGAATTAACCGGAGAAATTGATCATCATTGCGCCAAGGGGTACATTGATGGTATTGCCGCCAAAATCGAAGCATATAAACCGCAAGTTTGTATCTTAAGCTTTCGGGAAGTGTCTTTTATGGATTCTTCGGGCATAGCTGTAGCGATCAATGCTTTGCGAAACATGACGCGTATTGGCGGCAATCTCATCCTAGCAGATTTAAACAGTCAACCTATGAAAGTATTTCACGCATCAGGGATCGACAAATTAGTGAATATTAAGGAGACAGTATCATGAAATTTGAGAATTATATGGTTTTAGAAATTCCCAGCAAGTCGAATAACGAAGCTTTTGCCCGTTCAGCCGTTGCATGCTTTGCAGCTCAGATGGATCCCACTATGGAGGAGTTAGGGGATATTCGCACTGCGGTGTCAGAGGCGGTTACCAATGCCATTGTCCATGCCTATCCCGATAGGATCGGCAATATTACCATCCGTTGCCGCATTTTAAAAGACAATACGCTGGATATTGTGATCAAGGATAAGGGCGTGGGTATCGAGAATCTGGAAGAGGCAAGAAGACCGATGTTTACAACCGGTGGCATGGAGCGCAGCGGTATGGGCTTTACGATTATGGAGAGCTTTATGTCCAGTTTTCAGGTAAGTTCTACGCCTGGGAAGGGGACAAGCGTACATATGCGCAGAAAGCTGCAGCGCCGCCGATGAGTACAACAAAAGAACTGATTGCAAAAGCGCAAGCAGGGGATTCGGCAGCAAGAGAGTGTTTGGTTGCGCAAAACTCAGGACTTATTTGGTCGGTTGCCCGGCGTTTCATCGGACGAGGTGCAGAGCTGGATGATTTATATCAGTTGGGATGCCTTGGGTTTTTAAAGGCAATTGATGGATTTGATTTAAGCTTTGGAACTCAGTTTTCCACTTATGCAGTCCCTAAAATATCAGGGGAGATTCGACGGTTTTTACGAGATGACGGCGCAATTAAAGTGTCCCGTGGGTTAAAAGAGCAGGCCGCTCAGATAAAAACAGCCCGGCAAAAACTGTTACAAAGTCTGGACAGAGAGCCTACTATCGGGGAAATCAGTGATTTTACCGGGATATTACCGGAAGAAATTGCTACAGCAGAGGCAGCTGTTGCCAGTGTGGAATCGATACAGCAGGAAAACGGAGAAGGGGGTCTATCCCTTGAAGATGTGCTTGCAAACCAAGATGGAGAAGAAAAGATGCTTGAGCATCTTCTTTTGCGCCAGTCCCTGGAACGAATCCCGGAAAGGGAGCGGATGCTGATTTCTTTACGATATTTTCATGGATTGACCCAAGAGCAAACAGCTAAGATTCTGCAGGTAAGCCAGGTACAGGTTTCAAGAATTGAAAAGAAAGCCATTGGTCGTCTGCGGGAACTTATGCATTAGTTTTTTGTCTTTACCTTTTGTAAAAAATAGAGTAAAATAGAAGCATCAATGATAGAAAGAATACAGGTAGACATATGTTAGATTCTTTAATGACACGTTTTGTTTCGGCAAGAAAAAAATATATTGAATCACAAATTGGAAATTTAAATCCCCAGCAGCGGGAGGCTGCACTGACCACAGAAGGCCCGCTTCTACTCCTTGCAGGCGCAGGAAGCGGAAAAACAACTGTTTTGATTCATAGAATCGCCAATATTTTGCGATTTGGTAAGGGTAGTGATAGCGATTTGATTCCGGATTTTATTGCGGAAGAAGATGTGGCTTTTCTTGAAAATATATCGGCATTTGCTACTGAAGAAGAGCGACGCAGAGCGGACTTCCTGTGCGGTGTTCACACGCCTGCGCCCTGGAATGTGATCGCGATTACATTTACCAATAAAGCGGCTAATGAACTCAAGGCCAGATTGTCTCAAATGCTAGGAGAAGAAGCGCAGGACATTTGGGCCATGACATTTCATGCTGCCTGCTGCCGTATTTTACGGCGGGATATTGAACGTCTTGGATATATCGGCAGCTTTACCATCTATGATTCTGCGGATTCTGAGCGGTTAATGAAACAGATCATTAAGGATATGGGTTTAGATGACAAAACATTTCCTGCAAAGTATGTTTTATCCATTATTAGTCGGGAAAAAGATAACATGGTAACACCTGAGCAGATGATGGATCGGATCCATGCGCAAAATGATTACCGACTTCTAAGTGTGGCAAAGGCGTATAGCCGATATCAGGGTCAGCTGAAAGAGAATAATGCCCTTGATTTTGATGACATTATTTTCAAAACGGTGGAATTGCTGCAAAACAACCCGGATATTCTTGCTTATTATCAGAACAAATTCCATTATATCTTGGTGGACGAGTACCAAGATACCAACCATATGCAGTATTTGCTTACTTCCTTATTGGCCGGAGGATACAGAAATATTTGTGTTGTCGGTGATGATGATCAAAGTATCTATCGTTTTCGCGGCGCAACCATTGAAAACATTTTAAACTTTGAGAAGGATTATCCTGGCGCAAAGATCATCCGGTTGGAGCAGAATTATCGTTCCACACAGGCCATTTTGAGTGCGGCAAATTCTGTGATTGCCCATAACTTAGGCAGAAAAGGAAAACATCTGTGGACTGCTAATCCGGAAGGTGATTTGATCACAGTATATGAAGCGCAGAATGAAGGCGGAGAAGCAGATTTTGTAGCAAGTCGGATCATTGCAGATTCCAAGAAATATAGTTTTAAAGACAATGCGATCCTATACAGGACCAATGCCCAATCCAACGCCTTGGAATTTGCTTTAAGGCGAAACGGCATTCCTTACCGCGTAGTTGGTGGACACCGATTCTTTGATCGGGCAGAAGTTAAAGATATGCTGTCCTATCTTTGTTTGATCAACAATCGTAATGATGATCTTCGTTTGGGGCGTATAATCAACAATCCTCCCAGAGGGCTGGGTACGAAAACCATTGAGGTTGTGCAGCGTCTGTCACAAGCGGAAGGGGAGGGAATGTATCATGTCATTTCCAAGCCTGAGTTTTATGGTCCTCTGGAAAAGTCGGCAGGAAAATTAAGACAGTTTACTGCTATGATCGAAGGTCTGCAGCAGCTTCTGGATGAAGGTATGGATCTGCCGACTTTTTATGATGAGCTGATGCAGCGCACCGGATATGCTGCCATGCTGGAGGCAAAGCCAACAGAAGAAAATAAGACACGCTTGGAGAATATCCGGGAATTGAAATCCAGTATTAACGCCTATGTACAAAATGCGGAAGTTCCCACCTTGGCGGGTTTCCTGGAAGAAGTTGCCCTTTATACGGATATTGAGGAGTATAATGACAGCGATGATGCGGTGGTTATGATGACCATGCACTCGGCAAAGGGGCTGGAATTTCCCAATGTATATTTGGTCGGCTTTGAGGATGGGTTGTTTCCAGGAATGCGCGCCATTGGCGATGTAGAGGAAATGGAAGAGGAACGGCGGCTTTGTTATGTAGCCATTACCCGGGCTAAGAGGAAACTTTCCATATCCTATGCCCGTCAGAGAATGCTTTATGGCCGCACCAACGCTTCTTTACCATCCCGTTTTCTTAGGGAAATCCCCGAAGACATCAAAGTGAAAAAGGGCGGATATCAACAAGCTGCATCTTACAGCAGTGGATTTGGCGCTTATGCATCTGCATCTTTCTCACAGATTCCTGAAAAGAAAACTATTTCTTCTTATGATTTTTCGAAATACAAAACGGCGACTCCATCCGCAAGCTTCCTGGAGCTGAATAAAGGTGATATGGTTCAGCATACCGCTTTTGGCAAAGGTATGGTTCTGTCTGTCATGAAGGTAGGCGGAGATGCGCTGTTGGAAATCGCCTTTGATGATAAGGGTACTAAAAAACTAATGGCAAAGACGGCATCTGCCCATATGAAAAAACTGTAATATTTTTGCTTATTGTTACATAGACTTGCCCGGGGTGAGTCTATGAGGCGAGGTGTTAGACGATTCATTCGATGGCTGCTCCTGATTGGTGTGCTGGTGGTTGGGATCATGCTGTTTTTTCGTTACCGCTATGATGCCACCATTCGTGGTTTGGCAGAGACCCAGGTTCGTAACTCCACATCCGATTTGATCAATGATGCCATCGATAAGCAGATCGCCCAGGGAAATATTCAATATGATAGGATTGTCTATTTTGAAAAGGATTTAGATGGTCGAATCACAGCGCTAAAGACCAATATGAGTGAAGTAAATCGACTGAAAACAGCCATATTAAACCTGATCAATGATGAAATTCTTGCACTGGATGTTTCAGATCTTGGGATTCCTGTTGGCAACCTGTTTTTGCCGGAATTTATGGCTGGGAAAGGCCCTGTGATTCCTGTTCATATCATTTCCATCCGAAACTCTGATGCAGCATTTACAAGCAATTTTACGGAAGCTGGCATTAACCAGACATTGCAGCAACTGAACATGCAGGTAAGTGTGGATGTGGCTGTGCTTATTTTAGGAAAAACCAATTATTTTACTGTTACCAGTCAAGTGGTGGTTGCTGAAACAGTCATTGTTGGGCAAGTGCCAGAGACTTTTTTACAGACCGGAGGATACTATGGAAGCAAGAAAGAGAATGGATGAATTAACCCGTATTCTCAATGAAGCGAATTATCAGTATTATGTGCTGGATAATCCCACAATGCAGGACTTTGAATATGACTGCATGCTGCGTGAACTGGAGATCCTGGAGCAGGAACATCCTGAACTTCAGAAAGCGGATTCCCCGACTCAACGTGTCGGCGGTGCTGCCATTAGCAGTTTTGAAAAAGTGAGCCACCCTGTTCCTCTTATGAGTCTGCAGGATGTTTTCTCATTAGAAGAGTTGGGCGCTTTTTTGGATAAAATTTGTCAGGAATATCCCAATACAGAATTCACAGTTGAGCCGAAAATTGACGGACTGTCTGTGGCGCTGGAGTATGAAAACGGTTTGTTTATCCGGGGCGCTACCCGTGGCGACGGAACGGTTGGCGAGGATGTTACAGAAAACTTAAAAACCATTCGCTCCATTCCTATGCGATTGGAAAATGCACCTCAAAAGTTGATCGTCAGAGGCGAGGTGTATATGCCAAAAGCCAGCTTTGAAAAACTCAATCAGCGGCAAGAGGAAGAGGAAAAACCTCTGTTTGCCAATCCCAGAAATGCGGCTGCAGGCTCACTGCGCCAGTTAGATCCGAAGATTGCGGCAAAGCGTGGATTGGACATTTTAGTCTTTAATGTGCAAATGGCAGAGGGTGTGCGCTTCCAAAGCCATAAGGAATCCTTAGATTTTCTCAAACAACTGCATTTTAAAGTGGTGGATTGCCAGCGCTTTTCTAATAAAGAAGATATTTTCAACAAAATCCTTTCTATCAATGAAACAAGAGGGGAATTGGCCTGGGACATTGACGGTGCCGTTGTAAAAGTAAATGATATCGCCCTGCGGGAAACATTAGGTGCAACTGCGAAATTCCCCAGATGGGCGGCAGCTTATAAATATCCTCCAGAAATCAAGGATACTGTGGTGGAGGATATTGTAGTACAGGTTGGCCGTACCGGTGTTTTAACGCCCAAGGCTGTGGTCAGCGCAGTCCGCTTGGCGGGCACTACGGTAACGAATGCAACGCTGCATAACCAGGATTTTATATCCGAGCGTGATATTCGTATTGGCGATACAGTAAAAATCCGGAAAGCGGGAGAAATTATCCCTGAAATTTTGGAAGTGGATATTACAAAACGGCCTCAAAACAGCAAACCTTATCATCTTCCGGAATCCTGCCCGGTGTGCGGCGCACCTACACAAAAAGACCCCGAAGGCGCATTTTTACGCTGTACCGGCGCGGAGTGTCCTGCACAGTTATCGAGAAATATCGCTCACTTTGCTAGCCGTGATGCCATGGATATTGATGGCCTTGGAGCTTCCATTGTTGACAGCCTGATCGAGCATGGCTTTATTCATACGCCGGCGGATATTTACTATCTGACCCTGGAGCAGTTAAAGAGTCTGTGGCAAAAAGGTGAACTGGCAGCTACAAAGTTGTTAACTGCTATTGAAAACAGCAAACAGCAGGATGTCAGTCGTTTGATTTACGCCCTGGGAATCCGGCAGGTTGGTGCTAAGACCGGAAAGGTGTTAGCAAGACAGTTTGGCTCTCTGGATGCTCTAATGAACGCAGATCTACAGTCGCTGATGGACATCGAGGATATTGGAGAGGTGACTGCCGCTTCCATTTATGATTGGTTCCATCAGCCCCAATCCCGACACATGGTGCAATTGCTGCGGGAAGCCGGTGTGAATTTTGAAAGTAAACGCACCCTATCGGACACCCGGTTTGCCGGCATGACTTTTGTGCTTACCGGTGCGCTCAGTAAGTTCACAAGAGATGCCGCAACGGAAATTATTGAAGGCTTTGGAGGTAAGGCTTCCGGTTCTGTTTCCAAGAAGACCAGCTATGTTATTGTGGGAGAAAATGCCGGTTCTAAGGAACGTAAGGCACGAGAATTAGGAATCCCTATTCTATCTGAAGAAGATTTTTTAGAAATGACAAAGTAAAAAAGAGGACGGTTAACCGTCCTCTTTTTATTTATAGAGAAAAATCTGTCTGATCGTACTGTTCTACGGGAAGCGCCTTAGGCCTTGCTGGGATTCGCTTACAGGGATCATAGGTAAATTTTCGACAAGGCTTTTCGCAGGACACGATGCCGCGTTTGATACAAAGCACTTGATCGTCATTAAAATTTGTTCCGTGAATGCAATATCGGCAATCCCGGGGAAGTTTTTTGCGAAACAGCATGCGGCTCACCTCGATTTTTATTTTAGGGTATTATACCGCATATTTCAAGGAAATGCTACTGTTTTTTCTGGATATGAAAAAATATATAACGAGAATGACTACAAATGATAAAATTGCAAGAAAGATCGGTAGGATTGGATTCGGAAACAGAAATTTTTGTAAAATAATTGATAACAATACAGAAATTGCTGTTTGTAATATCTTTCCTGGCAGATACCATCCAAGGCCCAGTTGCGATGCAGTAGATGCAGTCTGCAGGGTTACACATAACCCGCCGAAGGATAGTATTCCTGTACATAGGATAAATCGCATAGAAAGCGGTTGCACCAATGATAGCAGATGACAACCGTTTGTCAGTTCCAGGATGCCTGCGCAGATCACCTGCATGGTATCCGGCAAGATTGGGAAAATCCAGATCTGCAAATATGCGATTAGGATACGAAATAACACAATCCAACCACAAATGTTAGCCATTGTGCGCACGCAGGTGCTTAGAGTTTGAACAATATCCTGGGAATCTCTTTGCAATTGTATATTGGCGATGGTGCCTTTTTGGGGAAGAATTACGCCAGTTAATATGGCAGATAGGATCTGGACCACCCAAATTGCCCATAATACATACTTATTTGGAAAGATGTCCCACAACATACCAAAGATAAAAGCAGGTCCAGCGTTGTTACAGAACCCCATAAGGCGATGGGCAGTTTCTTTTGGAAGTTTTCCTACTTCGTATTGCTGGGATACTAACTTTGCGCCAACAGGATATCCGCCTAACAGACCTAACACAAAAACCCCTTCACACCCATTTGGGATGTTACATAGTCTTCTCAAAATTTTAAAAATTTTGAGATTTTGCCCCATAACACCACTGATTAAACTGCTTAATAACATAAAAGGAAATAGAGAGGGAATCACAGATTTTAGACACATTGCAATGCCTTGGGATGCACCAAATACCGCAGTTTTGGTATCCATTATCAAAATAATCAACATCCCAATCAAAGCAGCCATATAAGCGCTTCGTTTAACAGCCATGTACACCACCTCCATAGAATCTATGTTCGAGTATGAAAATTCATCCCTTTTTCTCATACACTAGAAGAAAGGGGGCATGTTACTTGAAACCAATGGAAAAAATATCCACACAGTTTAACAGAAATACAGAGTTAACAGGCGCTGTGTTGCCGGGTATGCCGTTGTTAGAACTATCTGGTGATCAGAGGATCTTGTTGGAAAATCACTGTGGCATCACATGTTACAGTCATCGGGAGATTCGTATCAAGGTGAAATTTGGGCAAATTTGTGTATCCGGATGTAACCTGGAGCTTATGCAAATGTCTTCCAGTCAGCTTGTGATTACCGG
>JAZREX010000137.1:0-17711 GCA_045661025.1 Faecousia sp.
TCAAGGTCATCGCCCGCAGCTGCTTGGAAATTTCCAAAGCTTCTGCCCGTTCCTTGGCAGCCTTTTCCGCTGCAGCCTTATCGTTCATACGCATGGTGTTGACTGCATCTGCAGTTGCTTCCACAGCAATCTTTCTGGGCAGCATATAGTTTCTGGCATAGCCATCAGATACTTCGATCATCTGACCCTTTTTACCCTTGCCTTTTACATCCATCTGCAAAATCACTTTCATTTTCAAACTCTCCTTTTAAGATTCATAGTAACGGTCAATTGATGCCACCAATCGGTCCAGCACTTCCTTTACTGTGCTGTCGCTCACTTGTGCACCGGCTGTAGCTGTATTGCCGCCGCCGCCCATAGGCTCCAAGATCACCTGCACATTGGCATTTCCGATGGAGCGGGCAGACACCACCACCCCATTGTCATCGGGGTACAGCACAAAAGAGGCCGTAATACCGGAGATGTTCAAAAGTTCATCTGCGGCCTGGGCTGCCAATGTGCGGGAAGTAGGTGCATTCAAAGCAGCAATAGCGATCTCCTGCCGGTACAACCGGGCAGCTTGAATGATCTGATGCTTGGCCAAGGTGTTCTGGAAGTCGTGCTGTAAAAGTTTCTTGACTTCCACAGTATCCGCGCCTAACTGCCGCAGATATGCTGCAGCTTCAAAGGTACGCTCACCAGTACGAACATGGAAACTCTTGGTATCCAGGAAAAGGCCTGCCATAATAGCCTTGGCCTCAACGGGCAAAACATCTTTCTTCTCTACGCCGTATTGCAGCAGTTCTGTCACCAGTTCTGCTGTAGAAGAAGCATAAGGTTCATGGAAGTTTACCACCACAGGCTTAATATAATCTGCAGCCCGGCGATGATGGTCAACCACACAGACCTTAGGAATTGCCTCCAGCAAGGGACGGTACTCCACTTGATCCGGACGGTTAGTATCCACAATGATCAAGGTACTGCGGTTATCGCACAGTAGCAGTGCCTCCTGTCCGGAAATAAAAGCGTTCTGGTACTCCGGCACTCGCCGAATCTGCTCAATCAAACTGGATGCAGAATTGTTTTCTAAATCCAATACAATATGAAAGGGTTTTCCTTTTTTACGGCACAGGCAGCTAATACCCATAGCACCACCCACAGAGTCCATATCTGCATTTTTATGACCCATAATAAAGACCTGGCTGCTTTGGGCAATCAGTTCCATCATGGAATTGGCAGTCACACGGGAACGCACCTTGCTGCGGTGATCTGCTTCCTTATTGCGGCCACCGTAGAAGGTAAAGTTTAGCCTATCTTTAACAACTGCCTGGTCGCCGCCACGACTGAGCGCCATTTCTATAGACAGCGCTGCAAATTCATAACCCTCTGCAAAGGTGGTAGCATCCACACCAACACCTAAGGAAATGGAAGCTGACAAACCGGAAGGAGATGTGATCTCATGGATATCCTGCAAGACGGAGAACTTGCTGTCCACAGCCTTTTTCAGATCGCGCTTTTCGAACACCAGCAAATACCGATTCTTTTCCAATTTCCGGAGCATGCCTTGGTAGTCCTTGGCCCACTTCATGATGGTGTCATTGATCTTGGCATCCATGGCAGAAATCGCACCATCGGTCATATTGCGAGTCAATTCTTCATAATTATCCACCAGAAGAATAGACACTACAGGACGGGAACGGATATACTCATCCCGCACCTGATACAGTTCTGTTAAATCAGAAAAATACAAGATACCCAGGGGGGTATTCTGACTGTCATCCCCACGGATCACAGTTCCGTAAACACGATAACGCCGCTGGTCGATGGTCACATCGTAGGGATATTCATGTTTTCCGGCGGAAAGCCAATCCAAATGAAAACCAGGCAGGATCTCATCAACGCTATGTTCCGAAAAAACCGGACGGAAATTGGTCAACCGGGCAAACATATCGTTGGTATATACGATCCGGTTGTCTGCCAAACGCAACAATACCATTGGGAACGGAATTTCCACATCTGCAGTGTGCTGGGAAAGATATGTGCTTTCCCGGATAAAATTTTGCAATTCTCTGCGGCGACTGTCTTGGTAAATCAAATGGAACGCAAATAGCAACGCAGTGATTCCAAATTCAATTCCCGCCAGAATATACTGCTCCCACAGTGCGGTGGCTACTGTAAAAGCAAGACAAACCAACAAATATAAACCTGTACTGGGATTGAGTAATCTGCCTAATTTTTTATTCAAAGCCATCGCCTCCCTAACCTAATTATTATAATACACGCTATTTTATACATTATAGCAAATACAACTCCATACTGCAACAGCATTTTTCCTCATTGCGGCAGAAATTGCAGTTTTTGTCAAGGTCTGTCAAAAAATATCTATGTACATTTTGATAAAATGTGGTATACTGTTTCTATAAGCGTCAGGTAGGCAGACCTGAGCATCTGTAGCGTGCTACAGAATTTTATAATTACATAAGATATGCAGGCGTTCATTTTGTACCGACAATGGCGATACGGGGCCAAACCCAGTACAGACGGCTGCTTGCTTTGTTATGTCCATTCACACATTTTTCCATTCTCGAAAGGAGTATACATTGGCTGAAAAACTAAAGATAATCCCTCTTGGCGGTCTGGATGAGATCGGCAAGAATATGACTGTTTTAGAATACGGGAAAGATATGATCATCATCGACTGCGGTGTGGGTTTCCCGGACGAAGATATGTACGGTGTGGACCTGGTCATCCCTGACTTTACCTATTTAGTCCAAAACGCAAAGAAGCTACGGGGCATGTTTATTACCCACGGTCACGAAGACCACATTGGCTCTATCCCCTATTGTATGCAGCAGATCCACTGCCCCATCCACGCCACTGCCATGACCTGCGGTCTGGTGAAGCTGAAGCTGGAAGAGCATAGAATCGCAGATAAAGTAAAACTCATTACCCATAAGCCCGGCGATGTGGTAAAAGCAGGATGCTTTACCGTGGAATTTATCCATGTAAACCACTCCATCGCTGATGCTGTCGCCTTTGCCATCCACACCCCTGTAGGTACTGTGGTGATGACCGGCGACTTTAAAATCGACCCCACCGCCAAAGACGGAATGATCGATCTGGCCCGGTTTGGTCAGCTGGGTAACAACGGCGTTTTGGCTCTATTGGCCGACTCCACCAATGTAGAGCGGCAAGGCTACACCCCCAGTGAAAATATTGTCGCCGAGGGCTTGGATCGGCAGTTTAAAAACTGCGACCAGCGGATCGTAGTCACCACCTTTGCATCCAATATGCACCGGATCCAAGCTGTTCTCGCTACAGCCCACCGCTATGGCAGAAAAGTAGCAGTTACCGGCCGCAGCATGGAAAACATGCTGAAAGTCGCGCAGGAATTAGGCTATATCAAAGTGCCCGCCGGCACAATTATAGACTTAGCCGCAGTAAAAAGTCTTCCCAAAAATAAGGTTGTCATCGTCTCCACCGGTTCTCAGGGAGAAAATATGTCCGCCTTGTATCGGATGGCCTTCTCCACCCACCGACAGATCGATATCCAAGCAGGCGATCGGATCATCATCTCCGCCTCTGCCATCCCCGGCAACGAAAAAGCAGTTTCCCGTATTATCAACGAGTTGTACCGGAAGGGCGCAGAGGTAGTCTACGAAAAGAGTGAAGGGCTGCATGTCTCCGGCCACGCTTGCCAGGAGGAACTAAAAATTATCCACGCCCTTTGCAAACCTAAGTTCTTTATACCCGTTCACGGCGAGCAGCGTCACCTGCAGATCCACGGCAAGCTAGCCGTCCAAATGGGAATGCCCGCAAAAAATGTCCGGATCGCTGAGATCGGCAGTGTGTTAGAGCTCACCGGCAGAAGCTGTAAACTAAACGGCACCGTCACCGCAGGCAAAGTATTCGTAGACGGCACTGGCGTAGGCGATGTAGGCAGCGTTGTGCTGCGTGACAGAAAGCACCTTGCCCAGGACGGCATGATTGTGGTATGCGTAAATATTTCCTCCCAGGATGGCTCTGTAGTATCCGGTCCGGACATCATCACCAGAGGCTTTATTTATGTGAAAGAATCTGAGGAGTTAATGGAAGAACTAAAAACCGTTGCAATGGAAGCTATCGAGCGTTGCGGCAGAAAGCGGGTGCGGGATTGGTCTTCTATCAAGTCTGCCATAAAAAATGACCTGAGCGGCTATCTGTTCAAAACCACAAAGCGCAACCCCATGATCCTGCCTGTGATTATGGAAATCTAAAAAGCAGGGTGCGTCGCACAAAAAGCGACGCACCCTTTTTAGGAGATAAATATGCAAATTTATTTTGCCCCGTTGGAAGGTATTACCGACCATATTTACCGGCAACTGCACCATCGGTATTTTCCCGGTATTGACAAATATTTTACCCCTTTCTTCTCCCCAACTGTCCACAGGGCTTTAACGGCAAAAGAAGCCAGAGAACTTCCGAATGCCGACACCTTAGGCTACACCGTCGTACCTCAGATCTTGACGAAAAACCCCGAGGATTTTCTCTGGATGGCACAGCAGTGCGCCAATTTAGGATATAAGGAGATCAATTTAAACCTGGGCTGTCCCTCCGGCACAGTAACTGCCAAGAAAAAAGGATCCGGCATGCTGTTAGACCCGGATGGATTGGACTGTTTTCTGGACAGCATTTTCACCGGTAGTTCTATCCATATTTCCCTAAAGACCAGAATCGGTTTTTCTCAACCGGAAGAGTTTCCCAGACTGCTGGAAATTTATAACCGGTATCCGGTAAATGAACTGATCATCCATCCCAGAACCCGTAGCGCTTTCTATAACGGCAAGCCCGATATGGATGCGTTTACATATGCGCTGCAAAACAGCAATGCGCCGGTTTGCTACAACGGAAATCTCTGTTCTGCGGCAGAAATCGAAGGTCTTTCCAAAACATTTCCTCAGCTGCAAAGTGTCATGCTGGGCCGGGGGCTCATTGCCGATCCCGGGATGCTTTCTCACTCGGTGCAATACATATCCCTTTTAGAGGATTTTCATAACGCCCTGCTGGAGAAATATTTAGTCGCCTTTGGTGGTTCTCGCAATGCTATGTTCCGATTAAAGGAAAACTGGCGTTATCTGCTTTGTCGGTTTGAAAACACAGAAAAGCTCGCAAAACGCCTGCGTAAAACCACCGATCTACAGGAATATAATGCTATTGTCCGTGAGATCTTCCAAACCTGTCCCCTTCGGGACACTTTACAACCGGATTGGTAAAAAACGCCCGATGCGAAATCGCATCGGGCATTTTTTATTGGGTTAAATCCAGCGCAGGCATGCAGATCTTCTTATAAATTACTTCCATGGGGAATTGGGCCTTGCCATCATCAATCAGCGCATCGGTTCTTTCCGTAACCAATGTGTTTCTTGCCGAATACAGCCAATAGGGTTCACCTTTTACAAAATACATAATGTGATAGCCATATTCGGTTTTTACAATTGCTGTGTCTCCCGTCTGACGCTGAGCATCTACAGACCAATTCAGGAAAGGTTCCACATAATTAGAACCGGGTGCCACATTCTCATACAGGCCACCAGTTTCTTTGGAGCCGCCATCTTCTGTGTGTTCTTTTGCCAACGCAGCAAAGCTTTCCTCTGTGGCCTCCCCAGACTTCCAGGTGTTTAACACTTCCTCCGCCTTGGTAAGGCAAGCTGCCCATTCTGCATCACCCAGAGTAGACTCTCCGTCTTCACTTTTTGTCGCCACCGGGCAAATCAGAATATGCCGCACATCCGAAATCTGCTTTCCGTCTTTTTCAATCCCCTGCTGCTGGAAGGTAGCTTCGTTCTGAGCGAAATATTCCTCAACTGCTGCCTGGTCCGGCATCAAGCGGTCATACTCCTGGGCATAAAACTCATTGGCCGTGTAGACCAGTGTAATATACTCCAAATATGCATCCATGGTACATCCAGGGCCTACAATCTCCTGGATCATCGCCTGGGCACTCTCATAGCCATCATTCTTAGCCTGGGTTTCCAAATCCTCCGGCAGCTTTGCCAGCTGCTGCGCTAAATCATCACTGATGGTAAAGCCGGACTGCTCTGCCAAAACAGCCAAGGTCTGATAATTGTGCCATGTCTGAATGGAGGCATCCAGCAGATACTGTTCCCAGGACAAATCCTGGTCATAATAGCAGGGCTGCTCGCTCAAAGGCTTTGTATAATCTAAGCCCAGAGTGGTTAAATAACTGCCGTAGTAGTTGATAAAGTCCAGCACCTGCATCCGGTAATAGATCTGCAGTTGTCCATTGGTCAGCTGCTTATCAGCGATAGTAGCCACCACTGTATCCGCATTCTCTAACACCTTTTCATCACTGAAGGTATAACTGTCCAGCTTATGAATATCGTTGGCCCGGGGCTTTAAATCTACACCCAGCGCCACCAGTAACACCACTGCCAAAGCAGCCAGCACCACCACAGCACCGGCAATGGCAGTTACCAAAACCCATGTTTTCTTTTTGGGCTTTTCCGGAACGAAGGACTCCTCACACTCCACCTGCTCCAATATCTCATCACCCTGGCAACAGGTGACTTCTTCTGTATACACTGGATCTACCTGTTCTTGTACCTCCTGAGATTTGCCACAGAAGGGACAGAATTTGTGTTCCTCATTCATCTGTCCGCCGCAGAATTTACATTCCATAGTATTCCTCTTTCTTCCCGTAGGAAATTGATGCAAATAGTTTATCATGGCATCCTTCAAATTGCAAGCAAGCTTTTATAAAGTTTACCAAAGGTTAAAAACTTCCATCCCGCCCTTGAAAAAAAGCAAAATAAATGTTATTATTTATCATTGAGAAAGTGTAGCTTAATCGCCTAATTGAAGGAGCATCTCCATGGAAAAGAAAACAACGATTATTTCCCAGAAGGAACTGGATCGCCAGCTATCCTTTTGTGATAAAATTCATAGCTATTGGAAAGAACAAGATGTTGCGCCCTTGGCCTATGTAGAAACATACGGTTGCCAACAAAACGAAGCAGACTCCGAGAAAATTCGTGGCATTTTGTGTGAAAGCGGATATCAAATTTGTGACAGCGCAGAAGGCGCAGATGTGGTAATTATGAACACCTGCGCTATCCGGGAGCACGCGGAACAGCGGGTATTCGGCAACCTGGGCGCTTTGACCCACACCAAACGCCGCCACCCCAGACAAAAGATTTTTCTCTGCGGTTGTATGGCAGGACAAACCCATGTGGTGCAGCGGCTGAAAAAGAGCTATCCCCATGTGAACGGCGCTTTTTCTACCCACCATCTGTGGCAATTCCCGGAACTTCTGCATCGGGTGCTGACCCAAAACGAACGCACATTTTTTGTAGAGGACGAAGCAGGTTCTATTGCAGAAGGTCTGCCCCAGGTCCGTGACAACCAACTGAAAGCCTGGGTTTCCATTATGTACGGCTGCAACAATTTCTGCACCTACTGTATTGTCCCCTATGTAAGAGGACGGGAACGCAGCCGTAAAGTAGCAGACATTCTGGAAGAGTGCCGCCAGGTCATTGCAGCCGGCGCAAAAGAAATCACTTTGTTAGGACAAAATGTGAACTCCTACGGCAAAGATCTGGAAGAAGGGGTAGATTTTTCTGATCTGCTTACTTTGATTACCCAGATCCCGGGAAATTTCCTCATCCGTTTTATGACTAGCCATCCCCGGGATGCAGGAAAAAAGCTATTTGATACCATGGCCTCCTCTCCCAAAATCGCAAAACAGTTGCACCTGCCCTTCCAATCCGGTTCCAGCCGAGTGCTCAAAGCCATGAACCGGCATTATGACCGAGAAAAATACTTAGAACTGGTAAACTATGCAAAATCCGTCATGCCCGATCTGGTGCTGACCTCCGATGTTATTGTGGGCTTCCCCGGTGAAACAGAGGAAGAGTTTGAAGAAACCCTGTCTTTGATCGAGGCAGTTCGCTATGATTCTCTGTTCACCTTTATCTTCTCCCCCCGAATCGGCACACCTGCCGCCACCATGGAAGACCCCACCCCAAAAGAGGAGAAAAACCGTCGTTTCGACAAGCTTTGTGCCCTGCAAAATAAGATCTCTGAGCAGATCCACCAAGCCTATGTAGGCAAAACCCTTCGGTGTTTGGTAGACGGTGTTGACAACGATATGCTCACAGCCCGCACAGAGGGCGGACGCCTGGTACGGCTGAGCGCAGACAAAAAATATATTGGCAGCTTCCTGGATATCACCATTACCGGCGCTTCCACCTGGAGTCTTACCGGAACTGTTGCCAAAAAGGATTGATAGAAAATGGCTGAAAAAAACGAACTGACCCCTATGAAGCGGCAGTACAATAAAATCAAATCCGAAAACCCTAACAGCATTTTATTCTTCCGACTGGGAGACTTTTATGAAATGTTTGATGAGGATGCCCGTATTGCATCCCGGGAGCTGGATTTGACCCTAACCACTCGAGACCGCAACAAGCCCAAGGAAGAGCAGACCCCTATGTGCGGTGTTCCCTTCCACTCTGTGGACAATTATATCGCCCGGCTGGTTTCCAAGGGCTATAAGGTCGCTATCTGCGAACAGGTGGAAGATCCGGCTCAAGCCAAGGGCATCGTAGAGCGGGATATCACCCGGATCGTTACGCCGGGAACTGTTACCGAGAGCTGCATGTTGGAGGAGAGCAAAAACAACTATATGGGCTGCCTGTTTGGCGGTGAAAACCGGTACGGTCTGGCCTTTTGTGATGTTTCTACCGGCGCATTCTTTGTAACTGTGTGTGCCGACGCCCCGTCTGCCGCTTCAGAACTGGGCCGTTTTGCACCCTCCGAGGTGATCCGTTTTGGTGAAAACGTCAGAGAAGACGTTTTGGACGATGCTCTGTTTCATCGGCTTAACTGCTGCGTAAATGAAGGTGCAAAAGATATCCCCTCTCTGGAAGACTGCCAAAACCATCTGCAATCCCATTTTGGACAAACCCTTGCCCAACTGGGATTGACCGGACTGGATGAGGCCGCTCTGGCTGCCGGGGTACTGCTGAGGACATTACAGTTTGTGCAAAAGAACGACCTGATGCATATCCGTCAGCTACAGTACTACACCACCGGTCGGTTTATGGAGCTGGATTTGGATGCCAGACGAAATCTGGAGTTAACAGAGACCCTCCGCAGTAAGGAGAAAAAAGGTACGCTTTTGTGGGTGCTGGACAAGACCCACACCGCTATGGGTGGCCGAATGCTCCGCAGTTGGCTGGAAAAGCCCCTTATGGATCCTGCTGAAATTACCCGCCGGCAAAAAGCTGTGGAAGAGCTGGTAAATCATACTGTTATCCGAGGCGAATTGGTAGAAGCATTGAAGGATGTTTCTGATCTGGAGCGGGTTACCACCCGTATCGTCACAGGCACTGTGAATTGCCGCGACCTGTTGGGTCTGGCTAGAGGTTTGCATGCGTTGCCCTTGGTAAAAGCCCAGCTGCAGTCAATGGAGTCTACCCTTCTGGTGCGTTTGAACCAGGAAATTGACGACTTAACCGACTGCGCCGATCTGATTGAAGGCACGATCGTTGACGAACCGCCCTTGACTGTACGGGAAGGTGGAATCATTCGCCGCGGTGCCAATGCCGAGGTTGACCAACTGCGGGATATTATGGACGGCGGTGCAGGCACTATTGCCGCCATCGAAGCTTCTGAACGGGAACGCACTGGTATCCGCACACTAAAAGTCGGCTACAACCGTGTATTTGGCTACTATATTGAAGTTTCCAAATCCTTTGTGGATCAAGTTCCCCAAGAATACATCCGCAAGCAAACCCTTGCAAACTGTGAACGTTATATTACCCAGGAACTAAAAGAACTGGAAAACCAGGTGCTCACCGCAAAGGATCGGCTTACCGCCCTGGAATATCAGGTTTTCACCCAGCTGCGTGAGTTCCTTGTAAGCCAGGCCACCCGCATCCAGGTCTCTGCAGCCGCAGTCGCGGTGGCAGACGCCCTGTGTTCTTTGGCAACCGTTGCAGTACAAAAAAATTATTGCTGCCCCCAAATTACCCTGGACAACGAAATTTCCATTACCGAAGGCCGCCACCCTGTAGTAGAACAAGGGTTGAAAGACTCTCTCTTTGTTCCCAACGATACATATCTGGACAACAAAAGTAATCAGGTCTGTATTATTACAGGCCCGAATATGGCCGGTAAATCCACTTATATGCGCCAGGTTGCGCTGATCGTGATCATGGCACAGATGGGCTCTTTTGTCCCTGCCCGCAGTGCCAAAATCGGATTGGTAGATCAGGTGTTCACCCGCATCGGTGCCAGTGACGATCTGGCCTCCGGTCAGTCCACCTTTATGGTAGAAATGTCCGAAGTGGCTTCTATTTTGAAGCACGCTACCGCAAAGAGCCTGTTGATTCTCGATGAAATCGGCAGAGGTACTTCCACCTATGATGGCATGTCTATTGCCCGGGCCGTTCTGGAATATGCTGCCAGCCCCCGGTACTTAGGTGCAAAGACCTTGTTCGCCACCCACTATCATGAGCTGAGTACCATTGAAGACGAACTGCCCAATGTGAAAAATTACAACATTGCCGTGAAAAAGCGTGGCGACCAGATGACCTTCCTGCGGAAGATCATTCCCGGTGCCGCCGACGACAGCTACGGTATTGAAGTGGCAAAGCTGGCAGGCATCCCCAACGCTGTGATCCGTCGCGCGAGAGAAATCCTGGCCCAGCTGGAAACAGAAGGCGCCCCTATCCCCACCCATGTTACAGCCCAACCCGAGCAGGATCAAATGAGCATGCTGGATTTAGGCGCACAACAGCTGGCAGAAGCCCTGAAGAAGATCAATGTGGAAACACTTACGCCCATTGAAGCCATGAATGAGCTATACAAGCTAAAACAACTGATCAAATGACGAAAAAACAATTATCGATCCCTATGACCCGGCAAGAAATAGCATTTGGCTACGGATACTGGGCATTACAGTTTTTTGTACTGCCCACAGTTTTACAGTTGGGAAACGCTCTGCTAATCCAACCTTTTACAGATACTGAGCTAAACTTCCTGTTTTTTGCCCTGAACTTTCTTGTTACCACCGTTATATTTCGAAAGTTCCTGCTAAATCACGGCAAACGCTTTCTTTCCAATCCTTTTCGCTCACTTTTGGGAAGTGTCTATAGCTTTATTGCCTATTGGATTTTAAACTATATTGTGGGTACTGTTATTTTTCTGGTATCGCCGGACTTTTACAATGTCAACGACAGCGCAATCGGCACAATGGCAGACCAAAACATGGCTCTGATGAGCCTTGGCACGATCCTTTTAGTGCCTGTGGCAGAAGAGCTATTATACCGGGGTCTTATTTTCCGTGGGTTTTATAACCGAAAGCCCCTTTGGGGATATCTGGTATCCACCCTAGCCTTTGCTGCATTGCATGTTGTCGGCTATATCGGCCTGTACAGTCCCCTACATCTGGCCCTATGCTTGCTGCAGTATATCCCCGCCGGTATCTGCCTGGGTTGGGCCTATGCAAAAACCGATTGTATTTTTGCTCCCATCCTCATGCACATCGCCATTAACCAAATCGGTATTCTTTCAATGAGGTAACTAAGATGCCTAAGATTTTACAATTATCCCCCCATGTGGCAAATATGATCGCTGCCGGCGAGGTGGTAGAGCGTCCCGCCTCTGTGGTGAAAGAGCTGCTGGAAAACGCTGTGGACGCCGGTGCTACCCAAATTACAGTGGAGATTCGCGACGGCGGCATGACCTTCCTGCGGGTAACAGACAACGGCTGTGGCATGTCCGCAGAGGATGCCCGCACCGCTTTTTTGCGTCATGCCACCTCCAAGCTACGGACTGCTGAAGACCTAACCGCTATTGCCACCATGGGCTTCCGCGGTGAAGCTTTGGCTGCTATTGCATCCGTCAGCCGCATTGATATGATGACAAAACCCGAAGGTGCGCTCAGCGGTGTCAGCTTGCGTTTGGAGGCCGGCGAGATCATTGAAGAAAGTGATGCTGGATGTCCAGTGGGCACTACCCTGATCGTTCGGGATCTGTTTTTCAACACCCCAGCCCGGATGAAATTTATGAAATCCGATACTGTAGAAGGCAGCCGTGTATCTGCCGCTGTGCAACTGCAGGCCCTTGCTCACCCAGAAGTCGCTTTCCGTTTTTTGCGCGACGGCAAGGAGGTCCTTTCCACCCCGGGCACAGGCGGTTTAGAGGCTGCAGTTTACTGTGTATATGGCCGTGAAGGCGGAAAAATGATAAAACTTGAAAGCCGTTGGGAAAACTACACACTCTCTGGCTATGTTTCCAAACCAACCGATGCCCGGCCAAGCCGAAATTTGCAGACATTCTTTGTCAACGACCGCCCGGTAAAATCCCGGCTGCTGATCGCTGCTTTGGAGGAGGCCTATCGCAACCAGCTGATGGTGGGTAAATTCCCTGCTTGCGTTCTGCACCTGCGGCTACCTGCCAATTTGGTGGATGTGAATGTTCATCCGGCAAAAACCGAGGTAAAATTCTTAAATGAAAAAGCAGTGTTTGACTGTATCCACTACGGTGTTCTTGGGGCATTGAATCAAACGAAGGATCGGCCACAGATGCAATTTAAACCTGCATCCGCACCGATTTCTACCCCTGCCAAAGCACCTGCCAAACAGGAGAATTTCTTCCGCACTATGACTGCCGAGGAATTTAAAAAATTCTCCACGGTTGTAAAACAGTCTCCCCAGCCCCCTGCACCTGCTGCGTTCAGCACCGCTACAGCAGTTCGGGAAGAACCCCGTGTCATGCGGCAAACCCCTTCCCTGCCGGATGCCCCTATTCCGGTCATTCTGTCAAAAACACCGGAGCCCATTGTCCCCCAGGAACCTGCACCTATTGCAGCGCCTGCAGCTATTGCTGAACCTGCACCTATGGAGCAGCAAGCTTTGGATATGCCCATAGAAGAACCCTGGCGTTATGTGGGCGAGCTTTATAATACCTATATTTTGGTGGAACAAGGCGAAGATGCGTTCTTAATTGATAAGCATGCTGCCCACGAGCGGATTCTTTTTGAAAAGCTAAAAGCCAACCAGGAAAAAATCAGTTCCCAGGCACTGCTGGCCCCCCTGCCCTGCCGGTTCTCTCCGGAAGTCACAGGAATCTTATTAGAAAACCTGAAAATTTTGGATACCCTTGGATTTGAGATTGAGAGTTTTGGCGACAACACCCTGTTGGTACGCCAAATCCCCATGGACTTAGACACCCAGGATGTCCAGGACACTTTGGAAACCCTTGGGGCAGATCTGCTGAACGGTCGTCGGGAAAAGTCCACCAACATCCGTGATGAAGTGCTCCACACCGTTGCCTGTAAGGCCGCGATCAAGGCAGGCTGGATCACCAGCGAACAGGAGCTCAAAGCCCTGGCAGAGCAGGTCATGGCCCGGGAGGATTTAAAATACTGTCCCCACGGCAGACCTATCTGCATTAGCCTAAGCAAAAAGCAACTGGAAAAACAATTTAAGCGAGTTTAAGCTTCGGGGAATCGAACCCCGAAACTTACCCCAGAAAGGAGGCCGCGCCTTGCAGCCTATAATATGTATTGCCGGGCCTACGGCCTCCGGAAAAACCGCGCTGGCTGTTGCCATGGCAAAGCTGTTAAACGGAGAAGTGGTATCCTGCGACTCCATGCAGATTTATAAAGGCATGGATATCGGCACTGCCAAACCTACCCAGGAAGAAATGGAGGGCATCCCCCACCATATGCTGGATGTGGTTGCGCCCGACGAGGATTTTTCTGTCAGCCGCTACTGTGAAATGGCCACCCCCATTGTCGAGGATATTATTGCCCGAGGCAAAACAGCCATTGTAGCCGGTGGAACAGGCCTGTATATGGATGCTCTGGTAAAAGGCAACACCTTCGCCCCCTACCCTTCCACCGGGATGCGGGAAAAGCTGGAACAGCAGGCAGATGATCTGGGTATGGAGGCCATGCTGCAACTGCTTGCTCAAATTGATCCAGACAGCGCTGGAAAACTACATTTGAAAGACCGAAAACGGATCTTGCGGGCCTTGGAGGTCTATTACGAAACAGGAGAAACGATCACTTCCCACAATCTGAAGACCCAAGCGATTCCTCCTAAATTTCAGCCCATCTGGTTCGGCTTAGAAGATGAGAACCGGGCAGATCTATATGATAGGATCGACCGCCGGGTGGAAATCATGCTGGAGCTAGGTTTGATCGAGGAAATCCAGAAGTTACTGGATAGTGGCATTAGCGAAAAATCCACCGCTATGCAAGCCATTGGCTATAAAGAATTCGTAGACGCTCTAGCAGGACGCAGCGATATCCAATCCGCTATTGTCCTAGTTCAACAAGCCTCCCGGCATTATGCCAAACGGCAGCTGACATGGTTCCGCAGGAATCCTAATATCCATTGGCTTCGCCGCACCCCGGGAGAAAATACAACACAAATTCTTCAAAAGGCTCGACAAATTCTTGAGGAATTCGACAACTGAAAAATGATAGGATTTATGTATCCCAACTATTACAAGAAAGAAGGAATACATATGTCTGAACAACTAAATTTGCAAGATGCCATTTTAAACGAGGTGCGCCGAGACAAAGTGCCGGTCACCCTGTTTTTGATGAATGGTTTTCAGCTTCGAGGGGTCATTACAGGCTTTGATAGCTTTGTAGTGCTACTGGTCACCGATGGCAAACAACAGATGATCTATAAGCACGCCATCTCCACCCTTGCCCCCATTCGCCCGATCAAAGCTGCACTTCCCGTTGGATAACCAAAAGGCGACGAAGCATTGCTTTGTCGCCTTTTTCAATAGAAAGAGAGATTTATTATGTCCATATCTGAAAACATCGCTGATATTCGAAACAAAATTGACCAGGCCGCCCGCGAGGTCGGACGAGACCCAAAAGACATCCTTCTTTGCGCTGCCACCAAAATGAACGATGCACAAGCTGTCCAGGCGGCTATTGCTGCCGGCGTGGACTGCTGCGGAGAAAATCGGGTTCAGGAATTAACGCAAAAAATGGCGCAAAACGCCTATGCCGGTGCTCCTGTCCATTTTATTGGCCATTTACAAACCAACAAGGTGCGGCAAGTGGTGGGCAAGGTGGACCTGATCCAAAGCGTGGATTCTCTGCGGCTTCTGGAAGCGATTCAAAAGGAAGCCGCAAAACAAGATCTTGTGCAGGATATCTTATTGGAAATCAATATTGGTAACGAAGCAAGTAAATCAGGGTTTTTACCTGGTGAAATGGATGAAATTTTACAAAAAATGAGAGATTACCCCAATATTCGACTCCGCGGATTGATGGCCATCCCCCCTATTTGTCAAGATTCTACAGAAAATCACAAATTTTTTCAAGAAATATACAACCTTTCTGTTGACATAATGGCAAAAAAATACGATAATGTATGGGTAGATATATTGTCCATGGGTATGTCCGGCGATTATCGGGAGGCAATTCGGTGCGGCAGCACCATGATCCGAGTCGGTACCGCCATCTTCGGCCCAAGGGACTATACAAACTCTCATCATTAAGATGCAACGATAGTAGGAGGATACAGACATATGAGTTTTTGGGACAATGTGAAGAAGTTTGCCCAGCCCTATTCCGACGAGGAATATGATGATTACGATGAGGAGCTGGATAGCTACGAAGAGGAAATCCAGGAGACTGCCCCCCGCAGCCGCCGCACTTCCCCCTTTACTGCTAATCAGGAATCCAACAGCGCATTTGCCGCCAGCACGCCTGCATCCAGCGGTTTTAGTGGCCAGGTTCTGAACATGGGTTCCGGCAAGCAGGAGGTTGTCCTGTTCCACGCCAAGACCTTTGACGATGCTGCCAAGGCTGCTGATGAGCTGCGCAGAAAGAAGGCAGTTATTTTGAATATGGAAAATGTAGACAAGGCATTGACCCGCCGTGTTGTGGACTTTCTGTCCGGCAGCGTATACGCTCTGGATGGCAGTGTAAAGAAGGTTGCCCAGTCTACTTACCTGTTCTGCCCCCACAATATGGATGTAGTAGGCGATTTGGAAAATGTCCAGCACGAAATCGAGAGCTATATCTAAGAAACAGAGAGGATAATCTATGTTTACACCCCAACAAATCGATCAAGTTGCTTTTAGCCGTGCTGCCTTCGGCGGTTACGACATGCAGGCTGTAGATGAATTTCTGGAGCCCTTGACTGAGGACTATGTTACCTTGTATAAGGAAAATGCTTTGCTAAAAAGCAAAATGAAGGTTCTGGTCAACAAGCTGGAAGAGTACCGTAAAAACGAAGCCAGCATGAAAGATGCCATTGTTAACGCCCAAAAGACCTGCGACATGATGGTCAAAGAGGCAGAGGCAAAATGCACACAGATGCTCAGCGAAGCCAATGTGGCTGCTGCGGAAAACGCCAAAAATGCGGATGCATTGATCGCTGCAGAAAACGCCCGGGTAGAGGAAGCTAAACAGGCTGCCGCTGCCAGCATTACTCAGCTGCAGGAGCAGATCCAGTCCTGCGTCCAGGCTTTAGAGCGGATCAAAGAAGCCAATCGCCCTGCTCCCGCCCCCCAGAATCACACTGCTTTCGATTTTGAGCGCAGTGAATCCGGTTCTCGGCAGGAAGCTGCCAACGAGGTAGCAGACGAAATTTCCGCAAATCTGCAAGCGCTGGTTGGTACTACCGAGGATGTTGCTCCCATTGCAGAGCCCAAGCATCCTGTGAACGACACAACTACCAGCAAGTTTACAAACCTGCAGTTTGGTCGAAACTACGATCCCACCCATCGATAATTTCATACCATCGCTTAGATGAGGACAGGTTTTCCCGGACATATCCTACAGAGAGCTGCCGGTTGGTGCAAGGCAGTAGGTTCACCGGTGGAGATATCCCCTCGGAGCTGCACACCCAACACCATTTGGTCAGTAGACTGTGCCGGTTGCGCCCGTTATCGCGCCTACAAGTGCCGGGAAACCGGAACAAGAGTGGTACCGCAGAGGTTATAAGCACCTTTGTCTCTTATATGAGGCAAAGGTGTTTTTATTTTGATTATAAACGGAGGTAAATTCCAATGGAATATAAGAACACAATCATTACCCCGAAGACAGACTTCCCCATGAAGGCCGGTCTGCCTAACCGGGAACCGGGTATGCTGGATCGTTGGAACCAGGATAACCTGTACAAGCAGCTGCTGGAAAAGAACAAGGACCTGCCCCCCTTCGTGCTGCATGACGGCCCTCCCTTCTCCAACGGCTATATCCATATGGGTCACGCGCTGAATAAGACACTGAAGGACTTTATTGTTCGCAGCCACGCAATGATGGGTTACTACACCCCCTATGTCCCCGGTTGGGACAACCACGGACTTCCCATTGAGCGCGCCATCGAAAACTCCAAGAAGAAGCTGAATAAGGATATGTCTGTGCCGGAATTCCGCCAGGCTTGTGAGGAGTTCGCAGAAGACTTTATCCAAAAGCAGATGAGCGGTTTCACGCGTCTGGGCGTCGTAGGCGATTGGGAGCATCCCTACCGCACAATGGACAAACACTTTGAGGCCCAAGAAGTGAAAGTCTTTGGCCGTATGTTTGATAAGGGCTATATCTATAAGGGTCTGAAACCGGTTACCTGGTGCCCCTTCTGCGCCACCGCTGTGGCAGAGGCTGACATTGAATACCACGATGATCCTTGTACCTCTGTGTACGTCAAGTTCGCCGTCAAGGACGATCTGGGCAAGCTGTCCGGCTTTGA
>JAZREX010000138.1:0-18914 GCA_045661025.1 Faecousia sp.
GCGTTCTCCAAAGACAGCTCTGCGCCCTTAGCGTGAGCAGCCTTTACATCGTCGATGTTGTCGAAGATAGCCTTGGTGATCTTGTAAACAGCATCCTCAGAAGCGGAGGTGCTGACGATCAAAGTAGCCTTAACGGTGACAGTGGTAACATCCTCGGTCTGGCCGTTGTAGGTGTTGGCAGGGATGGTGTAAGCGGTGTAGTAGGGAGAGGACTCCATCAGCTTGTCAGCCACTTCACCGTCGATGGGGATCAGGTAAGCGCTGGCACTGGTGCACAGCTCCTGTGCAGCAGGTGTGGGAGCGCCGGCAACGATAAAGGCAGCGTCGATCTTGCCGTCCTTCAGAGCGTCGGCAGAATCAGCAAAGGACTGGTACTGAGGATCGATGTCAGCCTCAGTCAGGCCTGCTGCGCCCAGAATGTCCATAGCGTTGAAGTAAACACCGGAGCCTGCTGCGCCGATGGAAACCTTCTTGCCCTTCAGGTCAGCAACAGTCTTGATGTTGGGGTCCATGGTCAGCAGCTGCACAGCTTCTGCATACAAACCGCCGATGACGCGGAAGCTATCCATCTTGCCTTCTACCTCGAAGGAACGGGTGCCGGCTGCGGCGTAAGCCATAACGTCAGACTGGACAGTTGCCAGCTGATAGTCGCCGGTGTCGATGCCCAGGATGTTAGCCTTGGAGCCATCGGTGGAAACTACGTTGACAGTGATGCCTGCAACATTCTTGATCTGAGTGCCCAGGATTCCGCCGTAACCGTAGTAAGTACCTGCAGTGCCGCCGGTGCCCATAGTCATGGCATTGTTGCCACCGCAAGCGCACAGAGCGACGACGGTAACCAATACCAGGCAAAGTGCTAATAATTTTTTCATAATACTCTCTCCTTTGGGTAATTTTCGTATAAAAAATAATACTGCGCCTACTATATCACAAATCACCCCCAAAATGCAAGGGGTTAAAGCAATGTTTTTGAGAAAAAAACATTTGTGCACAGATGAAATATTATTTTTTGTGGGTTTTGAATGAAGAATCTCCCTCTGATGAGGGAGATTCTGTCTAACGCGTGATACCTTTATAGGTAGATCTGATCTTTTCGTAGCTTTCTAAGTTACCTACATCATATCGGTCGCCGGGCATTTCCATGGCATAAACTTTGGTTTGCTTACAAAGCCATGCGATGAAACTTCCGGGGGCGTCTGTTCCGCAGCCGCTGTCGATACCCTTTTGTACCAGCTTTGCATCATCTGCGGTGTAATAGTAAAAGGGTGGGCAGACCCAATGGGTGGCGGGGGTGGGAGATTTTTCGGTCATATTCACAACCTGATCGCCTTCATCCACAGTAACAACACCGCATTTGAGCAGCTTCTTCTCATCCGCCTCATAAAAACGCATAATACAAGAGGTCTGCTTCTGTTTTGCGTATTGGATGAACTTCGTCAAGCTGAAATCCAGCACATTGTCCCCGGCGATCACCAGCATATCATCGTCAAGGTTTAACTTGTCAATGGCAAATTGAATGTCTTTGACTGCCCCAAGCCGGGTCTCGTTGGTGGAAGTGCCGTCGTCTACCACAGTGATCTTCTGCTGTTTCGTTTTTGCCCAAGCATCAAAGTGATGGGCAAATTTATGGTTGGAGATCACCACATATTCATCTACAAGGCCGCAGGTGTCAATGTCATCCACCAGCCAATCCAAAATGGTCTTTTCTCCCACTTCCAGTAAGGGCTTGGGGAAGTTTTCCGTTAGGGGGTAAAGCCTTGTGGCATAGCCTGCCGCCAAAATCAAACATTTCATAATTTCACTCCGTCTGCACTTTCACAAATATGTACGCTGTATTTCCCTTCCAAATGGGGGAAGGCTTCCAAATATTTTTTTGTAACCGTTTCTACAATGCTTTGCTCATAAGCAGGATCGATAATGGCAAGGCAGCAACCTTTGAATCCTGCGCCGGAGAACCGGCCGCCGTAGATGCCGGGGGTTTCGGTCATGATCTCATAAAGCTTGATCAGCTCGGCAGATCCTGTTTCCCAATTATGGATGGAGCTGTAGCCGCTCTGGGTGGACAGCTTGCCGTAGGTTTCAATATCGCCTTCCCGCCAAGCCTTCGCGCCTGCTTCCACCCGGTCGTACTCTGTGTACCAATGCTCGGCCCGTTTTCTCCAGTTTTCCGGAAGCTTGTCCTTATAGGCTTCATAAACCTCACGGGGTACATCCCGCAGGTTTGTTTCATCAAATTTCCCGTAGGGCAGACCGGCATAGGCTTTCAGCGCGTAGGCCGCACTTCTGCATTCGTCCACCCGCATATTAAATGCCGAGCCTGCCAGACTCCGTTCCAAACCGCTGAAGAAGATGGCGAACTTATAGGGCTTCATCTGAGGATGCTGAGGGATCAACTCATAGGTGTCATCTAAGGTATCTAAGTACAGAAGATGGTCTTTTTTGCAGTACACCTCGCAGGACTGGTCCAGCTTGCCGCAGGATACGCCCACATAGCGGTTTTCCGCCTCCTGGGAGATCAAGATCAACTCCTGAGGCGTTAGACAAATGCCGTTCATTTCGCAAAGGGCGGACAAAAATGTGATGATCACCGCTGCCGAGGAGGAAAGACCGCCGATAGGAAGCTCTCCGTCGATCACTGCGCAAAGTCCGCAGCGCAGGGGATATCTGCTGTTCAGGGCAATGGTTGCGCCCCGCAGATGGTCTGCCCAGTCATCTTCTTTGGTCTTGGGGGTTGCCTGTACATGCCACTGGGCCCGCTTTTCAAACTGCAGAGATTGGATCTCGATCACGCCGTTCTGCTTGGGGCCATAGGCAATATGGATGCCCTTATCGATAGCAAAGCCTGTGATCTTGCCCAGCTGATGGTCAGAATGGGCGCCAACAGGACAGACCCGGTAAGGGGTAAAGGCCGTATATTGGGGTGGCTTTTTATAAGTCTTCTCAAATGCTTCATATGCAGTCATACAATTACCTCATTTACAGGTTATTTGCTTTGGTAAAATTCATGATACCACTTGGCAAAAGCTTCCAACCCCTCTTGCAAAGAAGTGGAGGGCTTGAATCCAAAATCCCGCTCCAGAGCCTGGGTGTCCGCATAAGTCACAGGCACATCCCCCGGCTGCATGGGCACAAGCTTCCTGTGGCTCTCAAAATCGTAATCAGCAGGAAGCACCTGATATTTGACCAATGCCTTTTGCAAGGTGTCCACAAAATCCAGCAGGTTTTCAGGACTGTTGTTACCAATATTATACACCGTGTAGGGGGGCAAAGGCAAGCCATCTTCTCCGGTCTTTTTTTCCGGGGCTTTGGCCATGACCCGCATAACACCTTCCACGATATCATCAATGTAAGTAAAATCCCGTTGGCAGTTGCCATAGTTGAAAATTTCAATGGTTTCGCCCCGGAGCAGCTTATTGGTAAACCCAAAGTACGCCATGTCCGGGCGGCCGGCAGGGCCGTAAACAGTGAAGAACCGAAGGCCGGTGGTGGGGATATTATAAAGCTTGGAATAGGCGTGGGCAAACAGCTCGTTGCTCTTTTTCGTGGCAGCGTACAGCGATACAGGGTTGTCCACCTTGTCTTCTACGCTGTAGGGAATCTTTTTGTTACTGCCGTAGACAGAAGAACTGGAAGCATACACAAGATGCTCCACAGGATAGTTTCTGCAAGCTTCCAGGATGTTATAAAAACCAATCATGTTGGACTGGATGTAGGCATCCGGGTTGGTGATGGAATAGCGCACACCGGCCTGGGCCGCCAGATTTACTACCACCGAGAAGTGATGCTTTTCGAAGAGCCCCTGAATCAAAGCCCGGTCAGCAAGGTCGCCCTTTACAAACTCCCAAGTACACGCACAATGGGCAGCGGCAACTTTTTCAATTTCCCCAAGGCGGTATTCCTTTAAGGAAACATCATAGTAAGCATTCATATTGTCAAAGCCGACAATATGCACATCTTGTTTGGTCTGCAGCAGCTTCATCACCAAATTGCTGCCGATAAACCCAGCCGCCCCTGTAACGAAGATAACCTTCTTTTGCAATTGTATTGTTTTCTTTGCCATAACTCGATTCTCTCAATCGTTTGAAATTGTAGACCTGTTGTTGTTTTTCTTTATGCTTTCTTCTTAAAATAACCCTTTAAAATATTGCTTACCTGTGTAAATTCCGCCATTTTCATAATCCATGCGCCGGCAATATAAACGAAAGCACCCAGCAGAATTTGGGTCGCTAATTTCCCAAGCAGCGCCCCATTCCAAACCATTCCCAATCCCCAAACAAGGGCAAACATCACGCAAGATAAAAGAAATTGTGCGCAAACATCCTTGATTTGCTCCCAGAAGGAGTAATTGATAAATTTTGCGCTGGGCGTAATATTAATGACCATTCCAACAAAGCTTGCCAAAACTTCCGCCACGATAATACTTTCCACGCTGCCAACAAAACACATGGCCAGCACCAAAAAGGATATTCCAACAATCTTTTTTACGATATCTGCAACCAAGTATAGCGTAGCTCTTCCGGAAGCTTTCCAATATTGAATATTGGCCAATCCCATGGGTTGCAACACATAATTCAAACAGGATAATTGCAAAAACACCACGCAGGGCAACCACTTATCTGTCAAAAGCAAAGAAATAAATGTGGGCGCAACTGCTGCCAATCCAAACATCAACGGGCAAATAATAAATGTGCTGAGCTTGTTGAATGTTCGGATGCAATCTTTCATTTCTTCCTGGGTTTTCATTTTTACCATGGCAGGAAACAAAGCCGTATTAATTGCGCTCATAATGTTGGCTACTATCAATTTGGGGTAAGACACGCCTTTGCTGTAATAGGCCAAATCCTTTGCATCATATTGATTGCCAATTACCAGACTGTTCACATCTGCGTATATTGTGGTCAATAAAGACGAGCACATAATTTTCCCGCCGTAGAAAAGCAACGGCTTCAAGCGGGCAAAGGAAAACATCCATCGGGGATGCCACTTAGACAGAGCCACAAACAATATGGTGTTTACAATATATGATAACAAATTCTGTACGATCAGCGCCCAAACGCCCCAGCCGGCAAAGGCCATCCCAAGGCCAACCCCTGCTGAAACAACCGTTCCTGTAAAGGATACGATAAATATCTTTTTAAACTGCAATTCTTTCATCCATTTGGATCGATAAAAAGAATTGAAGCTGGAAAAAACGATTCCGATACCAAGCACTCTTAGCACCAAGGTGAGGGTTTCATAATCGTAAGTATCATTTAATATCCTCACAAGGAAGGGTGCTGTTACATATATAATGCAGTATAAACTTACAGAAAATGCCGCATTGAAAAAGAACATAGAGGAAAAGTCCAATTCATCTGCGTCTTTTTTTTGAATCAGCGCAGCACCGAAGCCACCTGTTACAAACACCGTGGCCACGCTGATAAAAATCGTTACTGCCGCAATAATTCCATATTCTGCAGGAAGGATGATTCTTGCCAGTATTATGGAGATAACCGTACTGATTCCCTGGGAACTGAATCGTTCCAGGAAACTCCACAGCATACTATTGGCAATTCCTTCATTATTTCGCTTCATTCTTTTGTCCTCGGCTCTGCCATGATTTCAGCTGTTTTCGGAAAAACAATAGATAACACAATCCTTTTTGCTTTCCATATATACAGCTGTAGAATAAACGGGCTTTCAAGGTTGTTGCCTTTGCAATCATTTTCTTAACTGTCAATACCGGGTGCTTTTTTTCGTAAGCACGTCTTCTGCGGTAAAAAGCAGTCAGCCGTTCTTTCACTTCCGTAAAGTCCTCACTTTCGGTTATGATTGCATCAAACACCATGTCCAGAAATTTGGCATACACTGCGCAATACCCTATTTTGAATGTGTCATCGTAGCCAAGTTTTTCCGCCTCTGCAAACACCCGGTCTGTAATAGTTTCAAAACCCTCTTGTAAGGGCTTGTTCTTTCTGTGAACTCTGGATCCTGCAACGATTCTATGTAAAAGAAGCGGCTCGTTCACCACCGCAACTTTCGGAAGATGTAGCGCCAGCAGATGATTGAAAGACAGATCGGTGCCATTGAAACGGTTGGGCAAAAAGTATTGCACACCGCTTTGCCTTACAAAGGCTGTTTTATACATTTTATTCCAAGAGTCCGCAAGCCAAAACTGCTTGTTTATGGTTTCAAAATCCGATGAGACCCTTTGTCTGGTTAGCTTGACCTCTTCCGGCCCATGGGGCAAGTATAAGGCTTGTCTGTAGCCTTTGTCAAAATCCAACCTGCCGCATGTGGCTATATCTGCCTCAGACGCTAAGATTTGCGAAAGCATTTTTTCTACAAAAGACAACTCCAAGCAATCGTCTGAATCCAGATTGCAAAAATATTCTCCCTTTGCTAAATCAATGCCTTCTTGCCTTGTATAGCTTAATCCCCTGTTTTCCCGATCTATAAAACAGACCCGGGGATCTGCTTCGTACCTACGGCATATTTCTGCCGAGTTGTCTGTCGAGCCGTCATTGATCAACAGGATCTGTAAATTTTGATAGGTTTGCTGCAGCACGCTTTGCATACATTCCTGAATATATTTTTCTGTGTTATACACAGGAATAATCACCGTTACCAAAATATCTTGTTTCATCATTTCACTCATAAACACTTCCACTAAACCCTTATTCGCAGAAAACGGATTCGATCATCTTTGCGCTAAATTCCGGGGTGTTTTCTACAAAGGTTTCTTTTATACTTTGTAATTTTACTGTTCTTTCTTTACAATCGTGTAAAAAGCCCATTATCTTTTCCGCATTTTCCCCTAGTGCGTCGTCCTCATTTAACACAAGCGCCAGAGGATATTTGTTTAAGTAATCTATACATACATCCTGCTTTTGGGCTGTAATATGAATGATGGGTTTCCCGCTTGAAATATAACTGAAAATCTTGGATGGAACACTATGTGAACTTGCGTTACCGATACTGATTAAACAAGCAGCGTTTGCACAAGCATCCTCCAACACCTTTTGCGTTACATAACCATGGGTTTTCACATAGCTTGTCTTTTCTTCTTCTGCTTTCAATAATTGCTCACAATCCCCTTTGGTGTAGAAATGGGCTGTGAACACCGTTTCCTTTTGATTGATCTGTGAAAGCAATTTCAGAAAATAAGCCGGATTTCTGAACTGTTTATCCAGAAGGCCTGCATAAATGCAGGAAAATGGATTTTGTTGCGGAATCGTTATGCTTTTGGTTTCCATGTTCGACTGTATCATGGGAATATCTGCGATCCGCATTTTGTCCAAATGGAGAAAGTGGGTGCGTTTCCAAAAGGCTGCATGGGCCCGCATCACAACGACTGCATCAAAACAGCGATACCTTTTGTCCAAATACCGTTCCGCCGCGGCAGCCTTTCTTTTCTCCAAAAAAGCCTGCCCTAAAACGCCATCCCCTACAGAATCTAATTCGTAAATTACCGTTTTAACATCCGGATATTCCGCTTTCAGCTCCGCTGCCGCAATCGCAGTTTCTAAGGGAAAATAAAACGCCACGATCATATCCACTTTTTTCTCGCGGATCACTTTCTTTGCAGCGTTCTTGTACCCTTGCACCAGTTTTTTATCGATATACGGTCTGAACAACGCCTTGAAGGTGTTGCCATACGCTTTCCATTTGCCCACAACACCGGCACCTGTGTTTCCAAATTCTTTCTTTTCCTCTACCTCAATGATATTGTCTGCCTTTTCAACATCCTCACCGGACCGGTAGCACACCACTGTTATGTTATGTCCTTGCTTGCGCAGCCCGTCATAAACCGATGCCGCGCACAGACCGTTGGCAGTTGCATGCATTTTTTGAAAATACGAAGAAAACAAAAGTATTTCCATGTTAATTCCTGTTCTCCTTCGGATAACCGAATGTTTTAACATCCAGACAATCCCAAAATCATTGTGGCAAAGTCCACATATCTCCAAGAATCCGGTCGTATTCTCCGGGGATAATGGGATCCATGCCGCTACCGTTTGTAAATGTCATTTCTCCAAAATATATTTTGCCATCCACATTGTACAGATCTACCCGAACATGGGCAAACCCCTGACACAATTTCGTTGCAATGGCGATCATTTTGTCAAAATTTTCTGGACGCGGTATGTTATCTGCTGTTCGATACACCTGGGTCCAAGGCTGTTTCTGCCAGTTCATATCAAAAACTGTGCGGGTATGATCTGCATATCTGCCTAAATCCACCCAGCAAAACTTGGGAACACCGTCAAAGCACAAAAACTTATAGTCCTGCAATTCCCCCAACGCTGTTTCCAAATACTGCTCCGCAATAATTTTTCTTTCGATTTGAGAATAGTGCATTTCAAAATAGGTCGTATATGCAAAATCCATTCTCATCCAATCGTTTACTTTTTTTCTCACTTCTGCCCAGTTACATTTGGCTTTATCCTTTACAATAATGTTTGTTCCGGATCCATGATTGGTTTTCAAAACAAACTGCTGGGGCAGATCCGACAAACGGATGTAATCAAACTTATCCCATACCCCCACAAGTGGAATGAGATATTCTTCTCCTATGCGCTCCTTGACCCAATCTCTAACCAAATACTTATCGGTAAGTGTTGCTTTCACAGGATCTGTGTTATACAACTTCTCCCATTGCATTTTCTCCGTATAGGTTTCCAATTTTTCCCAATGGATCGGATGCCCTATGCGCTTTTGGTAAGCATCATTTAAAAGTGCGATCTGTTTTTCCAAGGGAAGCTTTTTCAGTTTTTCAATTTTCTTGATTACCGCCAACCTTCTCATATGTTCATAGGTAACATACAATCCGGATGCCTTGGCTATTTTTTTTAATAACTGTCGCATATCCAATCCCATTCACTTATTTCACCATATTTATTTGGCTTATTAACTGTATTTTACACGCATTTTCTTCGCCCACCGTATTTCGTGCAGGCTCAGACCAAGCAAAAGCATAAACTCAAAGTACAAATAATCTCCGCCAAAAATTCCCCGTCCGTAAGCAAAGCAAGCAAAGAGAATGAGCATACTTACGGCAACCGGATTTTTCGATTTTCGCAAAGCGTGAATGGTAATTCCCATATGTGTCAGCAGCAAACCGGAACCTAAAACATACCCGAAGTGCATACAAAGCTGCAGCCATATATTATGGGCGGAATACTCTACGAATTGCCATTCCCCAAACACGCCATATCCTATAAAGGGTCTTGCCTTTAATTGTTCAAACAGCGTCTGATAAATTGCATCTCGTCCAGAAGTATGCGTTATAAACTTTCCCGCCAAGAAGATGTCCAAGGTGCGAGATGACAAGCCGTTTTCAACCAAAAGATCGCTGAGTTTTTCCAAAAACACAATATAGGATTCGCTGGCAAAAACAACCGCCAAAAAGATAAGCAGCACGAAGAGAAATAGTTTCAGCCCTATTTTCTTTGCGCTTTTATGCCACAGCATAATGGCAAAGAACACCAAAGCGATCAAAATAGGACCCCGCGTGCCCATGGCGATAATGTAAAGAATCCCCAGCAAAGAAAACAGCAGGCTGATAATTGCAGATTTTTTGTTGCCGGTATCAAACACTCCCACAATGGATATCATCGTCGGAAGCAGCGCTGTGTATGCCCACCCCATTGCATCTTTTGCCATATCCCTTGTCAGCATAAAGTAGAATACATACAAAAAATTCACCAAAATGGCAATCCAGGAAAGCACAGTCATTGACTTCAACAGCTTTTTATCAAAGCATACACAAATCCCAAGGAAGAAGCCGGGAATTGCCTGGGTAAACAGAAGATCCATGTTGTATTCGTTGTAAAATTCTCTGTTAACAGGGTAAATAACATACGATACTCCCAGTACCAGGAGAAAAACCACAGCAAACAACACATCCTGAATTCGCACATATCCGAATATTTGCTTTAAGCTAAACAATAGCAAAATCACAAAAAGCCCCGGTATAAAAGCGTTGACAAAGCCATTATATCCAAACAAATTTCCCAGAACAGCCTTTACATAAATCAACATAGAATCGTTGAAAAAAGCCGCTAATATCAAAAGGGTCAAGGTTTTAATCTGTATGTAATTTTTGTTTCGATTATATATAATCCTCATTGCCCACTCAATCCTTTATCGTTTCACGCAAACTAGCGACCTTGCATGCTCCCTCTTTTTATTGCCCCTAATTTGGCCAAGGCAACCATACACCAATACTGTCTGCATTTGGCCGAAATCAGAACCAACTTCTGATACGCCCCATAAGCGTTGACCAAACTGTTTTTGTCAAAAGCTGTTTCGGCACAAACTTTTTTCATCCATTTGCAGCGTTCAAAAAATCCCATATTCATTTTAGGAGAAAAGGACAACTCAAACGCCTTTATATATTTTGAGATGATCTCCCCCTTTGCAACAGAGCTGTTGTACCCGTTGTTCCATTTACAGACCGTCTCATCCCAAACCTCTGACAAGCCCTTCACCGCCCGGTAGTAATCCACCGGATATTTCTTCCACTCCAGCTGCAAGGAGTTGGGGTAATAGGTATACAACACATCCGGAATAAACTTCACCCCTTTGGCTACATTCATGTACCGAGAAATAAAGCCTTCGTCCTGATGTCTTCTCAGGCTGGGATATTGAATGTTGTTTTTGCGCACAGTCTGTGCATCAAACAACTTATTCCAAGGCGCGCCTTGGATGCTGAAGCGTTGCTCCATTGCAAAAAATTCTGCATAGTCATTGCGGACAGCTTGTCCGTCCTGTACAAAAGGCGCATATTTTTTCTCTTTCAAAAGCGCCCCATTACGGGTCATCTCCCGATAGCCGCAAACCACCAGATCTACACCGTCATCTGACATGGCCTTAACAAGTGTGGAGATTGCATTGTCAGCCAAATAATCATCTGCATCCGGGAAATACAAATATTTCCCCCGGCTATGCGCAATCCCTGTGTTTCTGGCAGGCCCAGAGCCGCGATTTTCCGTATGTATATACGACACCCGCTGGTCTGTCTGCGCTATCTTCCTGCATATGTCCAAACTATCGTCGGAAGATCCGTCGTCCACCAAGATGACTTCCAGATTGTCATAATCCTGCTCCAAAAGAGATCTGATACTTGTTTGCAGGGAATCGCCCATATTATATACAGGTATTATTACACTCACCAACGCATCCAAAGTCTTCACCTAAACATTCCTCTGTTTTTGTAATTTACAACCCATCTGATCCAGGCAGATGGCACGAAAAAGCAAATACCTGTGCTGATAAGCCGCTTAAAAGGAATCCTTTTTTTATCAATTTGCTTCATGGCACAATATGCTTCTTTCTTGTTTCCGTTAAACAAAAAGGAGCGCACAAGCACCAGTTTTTCACATTCGTAGTAAGCCATCAGGCCCTTTTTTACATCCGCCGAAATCGTGGGATCAGCCAAGTATCCGGGGAGTCTGTTTAAAATATCTGCTTTCGTTCTGCGCTGGTAGAATTTTGTTGCTTCACTTCCGTCCCGGTTTCGTTTTACGGTTATTTCATCACAGAAAACAACACCGGTGTGGGCAAAAATACGAATCCACATATCTCGGTCCTCGCCGATGGGAACCCCGGGGGCAAACATGCCGTATACATCAAAGAGCGACCGCTTGATGCATACACATCCGGTCCATACGACCTCTGCATTTTTAATAAAATCCCAAAGGGGATTTTCCTGATATGTGATTGCGCCAGTTGCAGGATTTTCCAAAACGCTTCCGTCCAGAAGTGCTGTGGAAAAGTTTGTAACAAAAAAGCCTTTGTCCGGATAAGTGCAGATCGCCTTTTCCAATGTCTGTAAATGATTGGGCATAAATTCATCGTCCGCATCCAAAAAACAGATATATTCCCCGTTGGCATTTTGGATGCCTGTATTCCTTGCCACAGAAACCCCTTGATTTTCCTGCGACAGCACGCGCACACGGGGATCTTGCATGCCCTGACAAACCCTAAGGGTATCATCCTTTGAGCCGTCATTTACAATGAGCAATTCAAAGTCTTCATATGTTTGCTTTAATACGCTTTCTGCGCATCGCTGTATGAATTTTTCCGCATTGTAAGCCGGAACGATGATTGAAAACCGCATGTTTTACCCTTTCTTTCCACATGTATATTCACACGCTGGTATAAAGACCTTTCGCCACAGTAATTGCAGCTTTCGTAAGTGTATAACTGACAAAAAACCCCAATGCCAACAGTTTGCGACTCACCGGGATGGGCCCGCGCAAAAGGGTGATTGTATTTTTTCTGTGTTCTTTCTGTAATTTTTTAATCAGGGCTTTTTCCTCTATGCTTTTATCTGCAATTCCGTAGAATGCAATTTTACATAAAAGAGAAAATGCCGTTCTGGCTTTTTTGACCTGACCCAAGAAACGAATGCTTCCATAGTCTTCCTGCTGTGTCAATGCACACAAAGCGTCCGCTGCTTCATACAGATCAAAATCCCGTTTTTTCAAGCCGCCTGTGGATAAGCTGTCGCCGCTTTGAAAGTAAACGTATTTACGCTGATTGGAGATCACAAGCTTCCGACAAACAGACAGCGCCTTGTACTTGTAATCAATATCTTCATTGATCTTTCCTTCCCGAAAGCAGATATCCGCTATCAATTTCTTGCGAAACAGACACTTCCAGACAGAATAGCTCCCGGTTCGGGTCGACGAATCCATGTAATATTGCAAAATGTCTTTGCCTTGGTATACCGAGATCTTCTCTTCCGGTTGCTTCACTTCCTGCTTACCAGATGCTTTAATAAAATCAAACTGCACGCAATCGGCCCCGTAATCTTCCATCAGCTTCATTGCGTATTGATAAGCATCTTCTGAAACCCAATCATCGCTATCCACAAAAGCGATATATTCCCCTTTTGCTACCGCCACGCCTGCATTTCTTGCAGAACTCAATCCACCATTTGCCTTATGCACAACAACCACATTGTTGTGCCCTTGGGCATATGCATCGCACAGCTGGGGACAACGATCCGGGCTTCCGTCATCCACTAAAATGATTTCCAAAGGCGTGTAGGTTTGTTGAAGCAAAGTCTGTACACATCTGTCTAAATACTTTTCCACACCGTATACAGGAACAATCACACTTACCAAAGGATTTTCCTTCTGCTCCAATTTCTCACTTCCTCAAAAAGTTTTTATATACCCAATGCTGAACCTTTACCGGCATTAAAAACATCCCCGTTTGAGCAACCGCAATTAGCGCATAGTCACCAAAACTTGCATAGCCCATCTTCCAGAAACGTTTGATGGTGTCGATATAGCTTTTTGTATTCTGCCAACTCTTACGGCGCTTTGCCAAATCATCGTTGGAGCGGAAATACAAAAGAGATTCTCCGATATTTTTTGCCTTACAGCCTGCAAAAAGCATTCTGCCGAACAAGTCCACATCCTGATTTCTTCTTAAGTCCCCATAGCCGCCGTTTTCCAGCACCTTGCTTTTTCGATACATCACTGCAGGATGGTTGAACGCGCTGCGTTTTTTTGCAAACTGATAAATATCTTCGTGTTTTTCCGGAACGGCACGAACAGATATCACACGGTCGGTGGAGGAAGCGAATTCATCTACAAAGGAACTGACAATGCTAAGGGCCGGGTCTTCCGCAAAAACCCGGAGTTGTTTTTCACAGCGATCCGGTTTGGATATGTCATCTGTATCCATTCTTGCAACCAGCTCGTTTCTGCACGCTTTCAAGCCTTCGTTCAACGCCAAGCCCAAGCCCACATTGTTTTCCAACGCAACGATTTTGAACAGATCGGGATACGCCGTTGTATATGTATCGATGAGGCCATAAAGAGCCGGATTTAACGGGCCGTCTTCCACGATCACGATCTCATCCGGAACAACGGTCTGATTACACATGCTATCAATGGCCAAACCCAGATATTCTGGTTTTTCTTTCGCATAAAGCGACATCAGTACGCTATATTTTTCCATAGCACTACACCTTCAGAATTTCTTTTGCCTCTTCCTGCTTTGCTTCATAGGTTTGCTGATCTACCTTGCCCTGGGAAATCAGCCAATCTCCAAAGTCCAGGTCAGACACCGTGCCTTCCCGGACCACATCACTTCTTTTGAATACCTGAACCACTGTCTGCAAGACAATTTTCAAATCTCCCAGAAAGGTAATGCCGCTGTCAATGTACTGCAGATCGTATTCAAACTTCCGTTCCCAGGTGATGTTATTACGGCCATTGACCTGGGCAAGACCCGTCAAGCCGGGAAGAATATCATGCCGTCTGCGCTGCTGGGCGGTCATAAAGGTCATATCCCTGACCAGCTGGGGTCTGGGACCCACAATGGACATATTACCCACCAAAATGTTCACAAGCTCCGGAAGCTCATCTAAAGATGTACTGCGCAAAAAACGGCCGTAGCGGTTAAGCCGCACTTCGTCGGGCAAGAGATTTCCCGCTTTGTCTTTTGCGTTGCTCATAGTGCGGAATTTGATCAGCTTGAAGATCTTTTCCTTGCCATCGGGGCCTTTTTTGCCGGGTCTTGGCTGGAGGAAAAAGGGATTGCCCTGCATAGTGACCACGCCAACGGCTGTCAATAGCAAAAGGATCGGCAACAGGACGATCAGCGCTGCGGCAGACAGCACCACATCCAACAGTCTTTTAAAAAACTTTTCGTACATTATGTAATCCTCTTTCAAATTTCACCAAAACAGCTTCTAATGATCCGGATCACCTTGTCCTGCTGCTGGGCGGTCATCTTATTGTCACTGGGTAAGCAAAGACCCCGCTGGAAAATATCCGCGCCCACATCCTGACCGTCCCGGGTAACAAAATCGTTCTTGCAATACATCGGCTGCATATGCATAGGCTTCCAGATCGGTCTGCCCTCGGCGTTGTATTTTGCCAGAGTTTCCAAAATCTCAGTAGGGCAGGTCTTGCCGGGCTCTTTTATGTACTGGGCGGCGGTGTCGCTTCTGACCTGGCTGCACATGGCAGCTTCGTCAATGGTCATAGCAGACAGCCAGTAGTTAGGCTCTGTGCCTTCCATGATGGGATTCATCTGCACAGGCAGGTCTTTAAAGCCTTCTTTGTAGCGCTCATAGATGGCCTTTTTCTGGGCGATATGTTCTTCCAGGTGGGGGTACTGTCCCCGGACAACACCGGCAATCACATTGCTCATGCGGTAGTTATAGCCCACTTCCTCATGCTGATACCAGGGCGCGTCCTCTCTTGCCTGGGTGGACCATTTGCGGACCTTATTGGCAACTGCAATATCGTTGGTCAGCAGACACCCACCGGAAGAGCCGGTGATGATCTTGTTTCCGTTGTAGCTGATGGCGGAATAATCACCAAAGGATGCACACTGCCGGCCGTCGATGGTGGCGCCCATAGCCTCGGCGGCATCCTCAATCAGAAGTGCGCCATGCTTCTTGCAGATTTCTTTGATCTGATCCATTCTTCCGGGGAAGCCGTACAGCTCCGCAGAAACCACCAATTTTACATCCGGATACATAGCAAAGGCCTTTTCCAATGCCACAGGGTCCATGTTCCAGGAAGCTTCCTCTGTGTCAATAAAGATGGGAATACCCCCCTCGTAAACAACGGGGTTTAAAGTGGCGCTAAAGGTCATATCCGAACAAAATACCCGCTTGCCTTCCAACGCGCCGTGGCCGATGGCAGGCTTGCCGTAAAGGGTTTCGCCTGCGTGCCGGGCAGCCAAATGCAGGGCAGCCGTACAACAGGACAGGCCTACCGCATATTGCATCTGTGCCTTTTGGGCGGCAATGCGCTCCACCTGGTTGATGTTTTCTCCCACAGTACTCATCCAGTTGGTCTCATAGGCCTGCTGCACATATTGCAATTCCTGGCCATGCATGGTAGGTGTGGCAAGCCAAACTTTATTCTCGAACGCTTCCATTTTCATGTGTTTTTTCCTCAATTCTTTGATATCCTTTAGACTGGGAAAACCAATTTGGTTGCAGTTATAGTTATACATTATCTAATTATACTCTCTCTGGATGTAAATAGCAAGGGAAATTACTCGAAATTCCTGTATAAATCCCCTGTCTTTTTAGGAAATTTTCACAAAACGCCAAAAGCCCCCTGGTAAGAGGGGGCTTTTGCAGATCTTTATCCGTTTTGTTTTTCATGCTGGGTGCCGAAGTAAAAAGAAACCACCATGGATACGATCAGCATCACATTGTCGCTATCGATCTGCCCCCGCAGGGTCAGCACCGTAAACACACCTACCACCGCCAAGGTAACGATGGTTTTCACCTTTAGCAAATTTGCTAAGTTTTTCAGTAGCATTTTATCTTCCTTTCAACTCCCGGATGTCGTGCTGGCACTCTGTGACCTTGCCCTCCAGGATATAAGTACGCTCGATCAGGTTATTATGCCGGCTTACCTTTTCCTCCAGCTGACTTAAGCGAAACTGGGTCAGCTTCTGGGCAGCAAGGACACCGATCAGGCTGCCAAGCAAAGTGCCGGCAAAGCCCAGCAGCGCCACAAACAATTCTTCTGTCACCTTATGCCACCCCTAAAAGCGCGCTGTAGGATTCTTTGCCTGCGATGCCATCCACTTCTAAAAGCTTTGCCTTCTGGTAGGCCCGCAGGGCGTTTTCGGTGTCGTTGCCGAAGATGCCGTCAGCGCCGGCATTTCCCACAGAGTAGCCTCTGCCCATAAGTAAAATCTGCAAGGCGCGAACCGCCTCGCCCCGGCTTCCTTTGCGTAAGTTCTTCATTTCCAAGATAAATTCCCCCTTTTTGGTTGTGGTTGCCGCCCTCAATTTTGCATTCACCGCTGCGGCAATTTCAGGAAATTTCCCCTGCAGGTACGGTCCGGGGCAGGTGGTGGCAGTAAATAGATTATGCCGGGTCAGATTGCCGGAGCGGTCGCCGGTATAGTTTAGCTGTTTGATGCCGTTGCGGCGGCAGATATCGGCGCACAGTTCGACGGTGGCAGACAAGGCCTTATCGCTGACATGCCACGCAGGCCCGCCGCCGTCGTTGGCCACCTCGATGGTCACCGCCCGGTTATCGTTATCCCGGTTGGAGCTTGTCCATGCCCGATAGGCTTCCGGCACATACAGCGCGATCTTTCCGTCGCTATCGATGCCATAATTGGCGCTGGCCTGCCTCCCGCCGGGCTGGAAAACTTCTCCGCAGGTCTGCAAGGACAGATTTCCCGCCATGTGGTGGATGGTGATGGTGTCGATCTTCTGGGTTCTGGGACTACAGTTCGGGGAGCGTTTTGTATAACTAATTAAGTTGCTGTTTGACATTTCAATCCCCCTTTTTAATCCGACAGCTTGTGGTCGCGGTAGCGGTTATACAGCCGCAGATACTCGCTTTGGGTGATGTAGGACGCACCCACCATCTGGTTTAAATACTGTCCCACCTTTTCCAAAGGCTCGCTCTGGGCGTGCATTTGCTTAAGCTTTTTGAGCACCATGGAGTACATGGACTGGCCGTTATTTTGGGCATTGCGCTGAGAATGCACCCCAGCATCATAATCAAAATACCCCGCCCGGGCGTTCATGGCTTCCATGGCTTTTTTCAGGCTGGAATAGCCCTGTTCTTTCATGGCGGCTTTGCTCTTCGGGCCAAACTTGCCGTCAGCCGTCACCCCCAAAAACTTCTGCAGCTGGGCGATCTGGGTTTCGGTATATCCCCCGTTGTCATAGCCGGCGCTGCTGCTGCCGGTCTTTGACGCGGTGACCTTCGGCTGCAGCGCCTGGGCCTGGGCCCTTGTCATGCCTGCAGCCTGCAGTTCTTCCTCCGAGGGGGAATAGCCGGCTTTCACGAGGGTTTGCAGGGCCTTATACTGATCCTGCTGCCTGTCATAAGCCTCTGCCTGGGCCTTGCGGGATTGCTCCAGGGCATCCTGGGATCGCTGGTAGGCATCTGCCTGGTCCTGGCGGTATTGCTTCAAAGCGTCCTGGTAGCGCTGATACTCGTCCTCCTGGGCAGACAGGACGGCTTTGTAATAGCTTAAAAGATCCTCCTGCTTTTGGCTGTGCCGATCATAGGCATTGGCGGCAAGCTCTGGGGTCAGGGCGTGAAGCTTTTGAAGATAATTTTGCAAGGTCTGCTGGGAAACACTTTCGGCATAGGAATTGCCATAGCCTCCGGTGGCCGCGGCTGCCTTGGCGGCAGAATCCCGGGCGGCCAAATCGCCGTCTTTTAAGTAAGCCTTGCGGTACTGATGATACAACGGGTCATCTTCCAAGCGATAGGAAAAATCCTGCCCCGCCTGGAGTTTTTCCTCCAAATCGGCAAGCAGCCCCTCATAGCTGGGCTTGTACACCGGAAGCGCTATATCCGGCTCTGCTTCCGGCTTTCTTTCCGGCTGGGGGGCAGGGGCAGGCTGGGTGGATACCACAGGGACAGACTGGACCGACGGTTTGTAGGCAGCTTGGGTGGATCCTGTGGGGGTCGTGGATACTGCCGGGGTCGTCTGGACCGGCTTTTGTGCCACAGTATAAAGGCTTCCCAAGGTCTTTTCTCCGGCGATGCCGTCTACCGCCAGGCCGTTGTCTTTCTGATACTTGCGCACCGCGCTTTCGGTTTTTGCGCCGAAAATGCCGTCTACCCCATAGCTGCCTAGGTCATAGCCCTTGTCTTTCAAGGCCTGCTGCAGCTTTTTTACCTCTTCACCGGCAGAGCCGTTTCTTAAAATCGTTGCCATTGATTCTCCTTTCTTAGCCGATCAAGGCCAGTAGTTTTTTCAAAGCCGCTTCTGTCAAGGTGGTGCTGCCAAGGCTCAGCGTATGGTAAAACCGGGCAGGCCAGGCCACCTCCAGGCCCCCTTTTTCGCAGTACATCCCAAGGGCCAACGAAGCGTCTTTTTGGTGGGCGTAGATGGCTTGCTTGGGCACGGTGATCGCCAGAATATTGCCCTGGCACACCGTATCGTAGGGCTGCAGCTCCACC
>JAZREX010000139.1:0-7806 GCA_045661025.1 Faecousia sp.
GATTGTTAGTGAGCACCTGATACGGATTGTCATATATTTGCATACCATCTTTTGTGATTTCCAGCGTTATTGTCTTATGCTTATCACATAACATCCAATGCAGTGGGGAGGTAGGAAAGTTCTCGCTAAAGCGAATATCAATTACCCGCGTATTTGAAAGTAGGCTTTCTGCTTCTTCTACATGTTTGCACTGTGCTAGAATCCAAGGAATCAGCTCAAAAACAGTGATGTTATAAGAATTGGTATCCTCTTTTTGATATACAGCGTTTTCTGGAAAATTTAAGGCAGCCATTGCCAATCCTTTTTCATTCACAGCATCATAATAAAGAGGAAAATTGTCTACAATCGTGGCAATTCCGATCATTGCATAGTGCTGCGTGAGAGTTTTTTCTTTGGATAAAGGAAAGGGAAAGTTTCTGGGGGTAATTGTTACTTCTTCCTGAAAATGGTATTCATAATCTAAATTTCTACAAAAGTAGTGATGTTCGGCATGAAAAGAGAAAGCGGTACACATAAAAAGTCCTCCGTTTGTATTTTTTATTAATATTGCCTGATTTTGGTGATTTATATTAGGGTTGATTGACAAAAATCCGGTTTTCGAGTACAATAATGCAAATTTGATGAAAGGGGATTGTATATGCCAATTCAGATTCCCAATGATTTGCCGGCCCCAGAGATAATGCAGCAGGAAAATATCTTTATAATGACCGAAAGAAGAGCGGATTCTCAGGATATTCGTCCTCTGGAAATTGTACTGTTAAACCTAATGCCTACGAAGGTGGCAACAGAAACCCAGTTTACTCGCCTGTTAGGCAACACTCCATTACAGGTACACTTGGAGCTGATGCACACATCTACCCATGTTTCCAAAAATGTGGCGCAGGACCATTTGTTAAATTTTTATAAGCCCTTTGAGGCGCTGAAAGAAAGAAAATTTGACGGCATGGTAATTACCGGCGCGCCTGTAGAAAATATGGAATTTGAGGATGTGGACTATTGGCAGGAGCTTTGTCAGATCATGGAGTGGAGCAAAACCAATGTGCACAGTACATTCCACATCTGCTGGGGTGCACAAGCAGGTCTTTATTATCACTATGGCATCCCTAAATATCAAATGGATCAAAAGCTTTTCGGTGTTTTCCGTCATACTGCTGATTATAAACGCTCCATTTTGCTACGGGGCTTTGACGATGAGTTCTGGGCGCCTCACTCTCGCCATACTACGGTGTTACGGGAGGATATTGAGGCAGTGGATGGCCTCAAAATTCTTGCCTCCTCCGAGGAAGCTGGCGTTTATGCAGTGATGAGCAAGCAAGGCAAGCAGGTATTTGTAACCGGACATTCTGAATATGATCCGGATACCTTGGAAAAAGAATACCTCAGGGACAAAAACCTAGGACTTCCTATCCAAGTTCCTGCTAATTATTATCCTAATGATGACGATACAAAAGCACCTATTGTCCGCTGGCGCTCCCACGCAAATCTACTGTTTTCAAACTGGCTCAACTACTTGGTTTATCAGACAACTCCTTATGATATCATGTCGATCGGTCAAGATAAATAATGACAAATTTAAGGTCTTCGTATTTGCGAAGACCTTTTTTATAAAAATTTTACACAATGAAAGAAATATATGTTATAATATTTGCATAAAATAATCCGCGTATCCTCTGTGTATCAGGACGATAATAATATCCACCTATCGATTGGAGGTGTAATAATGAATTTAAATATTGACGGTTTTACTGTTGTTGCACAACCGGATGAAACGATTTTAGATATCATTGAACGCTTGGGTTTGAATCACGAGAAACTTTCTCAAAAACCCATTGCCGCAAAAATTGCCGGTGAGGTCTTTAATTTAAATTATATTCCTGTGCGTTCTAAGGATGTTCAGCAAGTAAGGCCTTCCATCCGTCGGGCTATGGCGGCATCCAACGGCCAGATCCGCTTGATTCGGTATCATGACCCGGTAGGCAAGGATGTATATGCCAGAACTGCGCAATTTGTGCTATTTTTGGCACTGCATCGGCTCTGGCCGGGAGTCAGAGCCAAAATGGACTGCACTGTGGGCAAGGGTTTGTATATTGATGTTCGCACGGAGAATTTCTCTGCACAACAGTTAAAGCATGAGGTCGCTCGTATTGTTGCAGAGAACATTCCTTTGATTCGCCGGAGAATCACTACAGAAGCGGCGAAAGCGCATTTTATAGCCGATGGACAGCATGACAAAGCCAGGTTACTATCTTGGCGTGCAGAGGAATATTTTGATGAATATTCCTACGAGGATTTTGCAGATTATTACTATGGAGAATTAGCCCCATCTACAGGATACTTGCAAGTTTGGGATATACTTCCTGCTGCAGGCGGATTTATGTTCATCTACCCGGATGATATAAATCCGGACCAGGTAGCGTGTTTCGAGGAAATGCCAAATTTTTTGGCCGTCAGCAGAGAAGGTGAACGCTGGTGTGAGCTGATGGAGTGCGAAACTGTTGCAGATCTAAACGATCTGGTGTCAAACGGAAAGATTCGGCAATTAATCCGTGTCAACGAGGCACTCCACGAAAAACGGTTTTCTCAAGTGGCAGACATGGTTTGCCAACGGGGCGCAAAGGCCGTTATGCTTGCAGGTCCAAGTTCATCCGGTAAAACGACATCTGCCAACCGTTTGGCAACGCAATTGCGGGTGCATGGGAAAAAGCCTATTCTCATGAGCTTGGATGATTACTATGTTGACAGAGATTTGATTATCCCCGGACCGGATGGAAAATTAGATCTGGAGCATATAAATACAATTGATACAGCGCTTTTTAGAGAACATCTTGGGCGTTTGCTGAGCGGTCAATGCGTAGAGTTGCCTAGCTTTAATTTTAAAACCGGAAAGCGTGAATGGCATGCGCAGATGCTACAACTTTCTGATGATTCTGTAATCATTGTAGAGGGGCTTCATGCGCTTAACCCACAATTATTACCGGAAAACTTTGATAAGCAGCTTGTTTTTAAGCTGTATATCAGTCCTTTGCTACCACTTAATCTGGATGACCATAACCGGATTCCTACCAGTTTGTTGCGACTGCTACGAAGAACGGTGCGAGATTTTGAAACCAGAGGCGCTTCAGTACAGAAGACTATGGATATGTGGGACTCTGTTCGTCGGGGTGAGAAGCGGTGGATCTACCCCTACCAAGAAGGGGCAGATGTGATTTTCAACAGTTCGACTCTTTACGAACTTGCGGTTTTAAAACGTCATATCTTCCCGCTGCTGACTGCGGTAGAACCGGAGAATAGCTGCTATGAGGAAGTACGCAGGTTGGTTAAAATACTCAATTATGTGCAGGAAGCGGATGTAGATGATGAAATTCCGCCTACCAGCTTGGTTCGTGAATTTATTGGCGGCAACACGTTCTATAAATGAGAATAACGGCGGAAGATTATCTTCCGCCGTTATTTTATGTGTTGGAATCTACAAGGGATTGGGCTGTCTTTTCCTTTTCATATGCAGAATAGGGGTTAGGCGAGGGGAAGTTGAGAATCAGAGAAAATAGGATACAGATTGCAATTGCAGCCGCCATTACACTCATCCATAGACTGCGAGGACGCAGAATTTCTTTTGAAAGATATAAAAATCCAAGGCATAAAAGGGATAGTAAAATGGCCAAAATAGCAATAATTACCTTTAACCACACAATGCCATTACTTGCAGCAATTAGATAAACAATAAAAAGAAACAGATCTAACGCCAAAGCACCGCACATGGTTAATTGCATTTTTTGAAACCGTGTTTTTTTATTTTCCATAGCAAGTCCTCCTATTTAAATTATTTTAGCATAAAGCGTCGAAAAAAGCAATCCTTGGCAGAATGGTGTTTTTTCTGGGAAATACTTGCAGGAAAGTGAATTGAATGTTATAATAGGAAAAAGATTTTAAGGTTAGGGGTCACTATGCTACAGCCACAGTACCGTCTTGAGGGAATTGTCCACGCGCGAAATGAGACGTTAGAGGATTTTGAAGGTCCTCTTGATGTTATTTTCTTGCTACTAAGCAAAAACAAAATTGATATTCAGGATGTGTCTATTACTGCGATCTTGGAGCAGTATTTGGCATATCTGGATGAAATGAAACGCTTGGATATGGAGATCGCCAGTGAGTTTATTACAATGGCATCTCATTTGATGCTCATTAAAACGAAGATGCTTCTATCTACTGCTGAAGCGGAAGAAGCACAGAGCGAATTGGATATTTTGCGCCAGTCGTTGCTAGAGCGTCAACGCAGAGATGCTATGGATCAAATCCGTATGGCTATCGCTGTATTAGAACCGATGAACGATATTGGTCGTCATATTTTTATAAAAGAGCCAGAACCGCTGCGTAAGGACAGCACCTACCGTTATCGCCATATTCCTCAGGACTTGCTTCGTGTGTTGGATGAAATGGCTGATCGGAATCAGCGGCGTCTGCCGCCTCCAACAGTAAACTTTAGGGGTATTGTTGGAAAAGAGCCCTATCCGGTTTCTAAGAAGGCCTTTGATGTGGTACGGACTTTGGTTCTTCGAGGCATTGAAAGATTGAAAAACCTGTTTCACGGGAATAAGTCCCGTTCAGAAGTGGTTGCCACATTCCTGGCGATCCTGGAGTTATGTAAGAATAATTCCGTATCTCTGGAAGATGATATTTCCGGAGAGAATCCCAATATTCGGTTATTGAAGAATCCTCATGAGGAAGAGAAAAAGGAGACAACTTAATGGAACAACAGGATTTACAAAGAGCCATTGAGGCCATCCTTTTTGCAGCAGGCGAACGGGTAGAACTCTCCCGTTTAGCCATGGCTTTGGAGACAGGCGAAAAAGACGTGGAGCGAGCAGCTGAAGAATTGATGGATGAATTCTCCTATAATCGCCGGGGAATTCGAATTATCCGGCTGGAACAGGGATATCAAATGGTTTCTTCTGGCGAAATGGCCGACTATATTACAAAGGCATTGGAAACCAGAAAGCCGCCTAGACTGTCCTCTTCACAGCTGGAGGCGCTGACCATCGTTGCTTATTATCAACCGGCCACAAAGGCCATGATCGAGCAGATTCGTGGTGTCGACAGTTCCTATTCTGTAGCTGCTTTGATGAATAAAAAGCTCATTGAAGAATGTGGCAGATTAAATGTACCAGGACGGCCCATTCTTTATCGTACGACACCGGATTTCCTAAGAACATTTGGTATCAGCTCTTTGGAGGAGTTACCTCCCATTGAAAAGGTGCACTTTGGTGAACCTATGATCCAGGAAGAGATTGCGGAGGTCACTGCAGAGCAGCCTGCTGCAGACACAGAGCGGCCTGCGATTGAGGAGAATGTATAATGGGCTGGTGGATCGGTTTCCTAATTCTGGTCTTGGTGGGAATTACACCGCTTGGTATCATTGGCGAATACCAGAGTGCAGGCGCAAGTGCCTGGTTAACAGTTGGGCCTTTCCGCTACCGAGTATATCCCAGAAGAAAAGCTGCCGATACTAAAAAGCAGGATAACGACTTTGAAAAGAAAAAAGAGGGCAGCGCTGTTGCGAAAAAGAAGAAAACTGCAGGGAATGTTTCTGATTTTCTACCTTTGGCGGAGAATCTGTTTTCTTTGTTGGTAGAATTCCGGAAACGGCTTCAAATTCGCATCCTCCGTATGCATTTGATCCTTGCAGAAGATGACCCTTGCGATCTGGCCATTCATTATGCAGATGCTTGGGTTGCCTTGGGCAACCTCGTCCCTCTTTTGGAACGAAACTTTCGGATTCGAAAGCGGGATATGACAGTATCTTGTGATTTTACTTCGGATAAGACAAAAATTTATGCATATGTCCACAGTACGATTTCCCTGGGGTGGCTTTTGTGGTTGATGATTTACCACGGACTCAAGGGAATTAACAAATTTAAAAAACTCAAAGGAAAAGGCGGTACAAACCATGAGTCAGAAGCTTCCTAATATGTTGGACGGCACAATTGCGAAAATCCGTGAAATGGTAGATGTAAATTCTGTGATTGGAGAACCCATCGTTACAGCAGATGGCGTTACTATTATTCCTGTTTCCAAAGTCAGTGTTGGCTTTGGCGGCGGCGGTTCTGATTTTACATCAAAAAATGCATCTGTCCAGGAACTGCCCTTTGGCGGCGGTGTTGGTGCAGGTGTTAAGGTTACACCGATTGCGTTTTTGATCGTGAAGGAAGGTAGTGTCAGAATGTTGCCTGTTGCAACGCCTGCCAATACCACTGTGGATCGTTTGGTGGAACTGGTGCCTGATACTCTGGATAAGATTGTGTCATTTGTAGACGAACACACAGGCAAAAAGGGTGAATAAAATCCCATCATCCGGGCATCTTAGTACCGGGTGATAATATGAAACAAAGACATGCCAGGATGGCAGCTGCTTTGCTGGCTGCCATCCTGTTTTTGCCTTGTAAAGCACAGGGGATCTCAGCTAAAAGTGCTGTGGTCATGGATGCTATCACAGGTAGGATCCTGTATGAAAAGAGCTGCGATTCAAAAAGTTTAATTGCCAGTACAACAAAAATCATGACTGCATTGGTCGTCTGTGAACAGTGTAATGTCCTTGATAGAGTTAGAATTCCAAAGGAAGCTGTTGGGATAGAAGGATCGTCCATGTATCTGCAAGCTGGGGAAGTTTTAACCGTTCAGGAACTCTTATATGGCATGATGCTTCACAGCGGTAATGATGCAGCGACTGCTCTTGCCATATACTGCGGTGGCACACAAGAGGGATTTGTTCAGCTTATGAACGATAAAGCCCGAGCTTTATCTATGCAAAACACTCGGTTTGGCAATCCCCACGGGTTGGATCATCCGGATAACTACTCCACAGCTTCGGATATGGCAGTTCTGGCAGCCTATGCAATGAATAATCCCATCTTCGCAAAGACTGTATCTACCCAGCAAATTAGAATCGGCAATAGATATTTGCGAAATCATAATAAGCTGCTCTGGCGTGTAGATGGTGCAGACGGCGTAAAGACCGGCTATACAAGAGCAGCAGGAAGAATTCTTGTATCCAGTGCCCAACGGCAAGGTCGGCGGTTAATTGGGGTTACAATCTCAGCGCCGGATGACTGGAATGACCATAGTGCTATGCTTGAAAATGGGTTTACCGAATTTTCTGTAAAAACCTTGATTAATAAAGGTGACTTTATCGGATATCTGCCAGTAGCAGGCAGCAATTTGCAACAAGTACCTCTAATATCCAATGCGTCCTTTTCCTATGCTGTGAACGAAAAGGAACAGATACAGATTATTATGCAAAACACATCCTTTGTATATGCCCCTGTAGCTGCGGGACAGAATGCCGGAAGTGCCTATGTTTTGGTGGATGGAAATGTGGTTGGCAAAATACCAGTCGTCTACGGACAAACACTGGAACAAATTCCTGAAGATAAAAAATCATTTTGGCAACGATTGTTTGGTGAATAGAATGAAGGAAAGAATTCAAAAAATACTCTCGGCCAGGGGAGTTGCATCCCGAAGACAAGCTGAGGAAATGATCAAATCCGGCCGTGTCGCCTGTAATGGCTTAATTTGCAATTTGGGTGATACTGCTGATGCAGATTCTGATGTTATTTTGGTGGACGGGAAACCGATTCCCGCCCAGATGGAACAGGTGTACATTATGCTCAATAAGCCCAGAGGGTATGTTACCACGCTCTCAGACGAAAAAGGCAGAAAAAATGCTGCCCAGTTAGTTGCTGATTGTGGGCAGCGGGTCTATCCTGTAGGGCGATTGGATATGGATTCTGAAGGCCTGCTCCTGTTTACCAA
>JAZREX010000140.1:0-9395 GCA_045661025.1 Faecousia sp.
GGTGTGGTTATTGTGGCAAGGGCGTAACCTTCGGCATTAAGGTTTGCCACTCCCCCAGACCTTCCAATCGGCCCTGGAAGCCCAATGTGAAGCGGGTCAAGGCCATTGTCAACGGTAGTCCGTGCCATGTGTACGCTTGTACCAGATGCCTGCGTTCTAACAAGGTTGAGCGGGCTGTCTGATTTTCCTCGCAACCAATTACGGCATTGCTGATGCAATGCCGTTTTTTGTTGCTAAAGCAGTGGGGAATCGAACTCCAATAGCCCCACAGCGGTCCTTTTATTTGTCTTTTTGCTTATCTTCCCTGCCTTGCGTCAGCAAAGCAGCGTCATCTGCGCAAAAATCTAAAGCAAAAACTCACGCTGTGGGGTGCTGCGCAGTTTTGAAAGAGTAGCTTTTTGTTAAGACAAGGAAAATTTTGAAGGGAATACCCATTGGTATTTTCAAGGAATTTTCCGCTGTATTGGCGAAAAGATGCCTTCCAAAACCTATCGGGGTTCGGTTCCCCACTGCTTAAAAATCCGGATATCCAAATTTGGATATCCGGATTTTTATTATTTCTTTTTTTGAAACAGATTTGTCTTACGCTCCTGCCCTTTAATGAGCCGCTTAATATTGTCCCGGTGCATAAAAATTGCCAAAGCGCCCATAAACACACCACAAACCAACACCACAGGCTGTTGTGTATGCCACAGAACGAAACCGATGACAAAAGCAACTGCCGCCAGGACAGATCCCAGAGAAACATATCCGGTAAGAACATAGGCAACTGCGAATACCGCCAAAATTAGCACCGCGATCCGCCAATCCACCATCAGCGCAATAAACAGGCCACTTAGGATTCCTTTGCCGCCTTTGAATCCCAAAAACGCAGGAAACACATGGCCTAAAAAGACACCTGCCCCACCCAGGGCAGCGCCTTCCTGGGGCAAACCAAATCTGCGCAACAGCATGCTGCCGATCATACAGCCTACTAAGGCCTTGCCGGCGTCCATCACAATCACAAGCAAAGCCCTGCCTGTGCCATAGCTGCGAATAAAGTTGGTAAGACCTGCATTGCCGCTGCCGTGACTGCGGACATCGTCATGCATAATTTTGGAAGTGAAGATCGCACCGTTGAGATTTCCCAAAAAGTATCCCACAACCACTGCGATCAGACCGGAAAGCCACATACCTTACTCCTCCTTATCGCCCTTCTGCCGAATGGTAATGCGCACAGGCGTACCCTTCAGGCCAAAAACCTCCCGAATCTGATTTTCCAGATATCGCTGGTAGGAGAAATGGAACAGTCTTGCATCGTTACAGAAGATAACAAAGTGAGGAGGCTTTGTGCCTGCCTGGGTCATATAGTAGATTTTCAGACGGCGGCCCTTATCAGAGGGCGGCTGTACCCGAGCAGTTGCATCTGCCAGCACGCTGTTCAGCGCACCGGTGGTGATTCGACTGGTATTTTGCGCATACACATCCTGAATAACCTGGAACAACTTGTCCACCCGCTGACCGGTCAGTGCAGACAGGAACACCACCGGCGCGTAAGTCATATAGCTCAGACCGTCCCGAACCGCTGCTTCCTTGTCACGCATGGTGTTGGTTTCCTTGTCGGTCACCGCATCCCACTTATTTACAACAATAATCGCTGCTTTTCCTGCCTCGTGGACAAGACCTGCGATCTTTGTATCCTGCTCGGTAACACCTTCATTGGCATCTACCAGGATCAAGCACACATCTGCCCGTTCAATCGCATTGATAGAGCGCATGTTGGAGTACTTTTCAATCAAGTCATCCACTTTACTCTTTCGGCGCATACCTGCAGTATCGATGAAGCAGTACCTACCGGTTTCGTTTTCAAACTCTGTATCAATGGCATCCCGGGTAGTACCTGCCACATTGGACACGATGACCCGTTCCTCGCCAATAATGCGGTTCAGAAGGCTGGACTTACCCACATTAGGCTTGCCCACAATGGCCACCTTAATGATACCATCGTCTTCCTCTTCCTCATCGTTCTGGGGCAGGTTTTCCAGGCACCAATCCAGCAGATCGCCGGTTCCGTGACCGTGGACCGCAGAAACCTCAAACAGGTCGCCAATACCCAAACCATAGAACTCATATACATCCGGATTCACCGGACCAATGGAGTCACACTTATTCACAGCCAAAGCCACAGGCTTGCCGGACTTGCGCAGCATGGTGGCCACATCCACATCCGCCGCAGTCACACCGGTGCGGACATCTGTCACCATGACAATGCAATCAGCCAGTTCAATGCCGATCTCCGCCTGACGGCGCATAAACTTCAACATATCATTCTCCGTACCGGGCTCAATGCCGCCAGTATCTACAAGAGAGAAGTTTCTTCCACACCACTCACAGTCACCGTAAATACGGTCCCGGGTCACACCGGGAGTATCCTCCACTATAGAAGTTCTATGACCGGTGAGTTTGTTAAACAGCATGGACTTACCCACGTTGGGACGACCAACGATAGCAACCAAAGGTTTTGCCATGAACAACACTCCTTTCAAATCATTTCATTTGTACTAATAAGGAAAAAGAGGAAGGCGGTAGCCTTCCTCTGCGCTTACGCTCTTTTCCCGCCTTAGTCAGCCTTGGCAGCCAGAACCTGACGACCATTGTAGTTGCCGCAAGCCTTACAAGCTCTGTGAGGCATGACGGGCTCACCGCACTTGGAGCAAACTGCTACGCTGGGAGCAGACAGCTTCCAGTTAGAACCACGGCGCTTATCGCGACGGGCCTTGGACACTTTACACTTAGGGACAGCCATGGATGACACCTCCTTGGTCAAACTGCTTTCTTTGGCAGCATTCTTTTACTTACTTCTCGAGAAGCTGCCGTAAAGCAGCAAAACGGGGATCCAACTCTTTCTGGCATGTACAGGGGCCATCATTTAGGTTTTTACCGCATCTGCAGCAAAGTCCCTTGCAATCCGGCTTACATAACAGCTTGGAGTCCAGATTCAACACGAATACAGTCCGTGTGATTTCATCCAAATCTGCTGTATTTGCCTCCAGCGGGAATACCCACTCATCTTCGTTATCTTCGTCGGCCAGTTCCTCTACCAATACCACATCCACGGGAATTTCCACATTCTGGGTAAATTCTGCTGCGCAACGATCACACACACCGTGAATACAGGTGGTGATCGTACCCTTCATCACCAGCACATCAGCGGTATTACGCACTGTGCCCTGGATCAAAACAGGCTCGCTGACAGGGTAGCAAGTACCATACTGAAGATCACTTAGATCCACGCTATCGGAAAAAGATACGCTGGCGCCCGGAACATGTACAATCTGAGATAAGTCCAGTCGCATAGTATCCCCCTCTTCATAGTCGTGCCTAGATATTATATAGGTAAATATGCGATTTGTCAAATACTATTTTCAAAAAATATCTTCTTTTGAAAAAAGTTTTTCCCATCCATTTTCGCCACCATCTAAACGGTTTGTCCGGTTCTATTCCCGTGTTTCGGGACATACCCTATGGTAAACCGCGGCAGAAGCATCTGCTTCTGCGGATAAGGAGGCTGGGTATGGAAAACATTTACCGGGATATTGCTGCCCGTACCGGAGGTAATATCTATATTGGGGTCGTTGGGCCTGTGCGCACCGGAAAGTCCACGCTGATCAAACGCTTTATGGAGACATTGGTAATTCCCAATATTGCAGAGCCCTACCGGGCAGAGCGGGCCCGGGACGAACTGCCCCAAAGCGGTTCCGGAAGAACCATTATGACCGGAGAACCGAAATTTGTGCCCGAAGAAGCCGTGGAGATTTCCCCTGACGGCACAGCCCGCTTACGGGTACGGATGATCGACTCTGTAGGTTACATGGTAGACGGCGCTATTGGCGCCTGGGAGGATGACAGCCCCCGCATGGTCACCACCCCCTGGTATGACTACGAGATCCCCATGACGGAAGCTGCTGAATTGGGTACGCAAAAAGTCATGCAGGAGCATTGCTCCATTGGCCTGGTGGTAACCACTGACGGTTCGATCACCGATATCGACCGGCAAGCCTATCAACAGGCGGAGCAGCGGGCAATTTTAGACATGCAGGCAACAGGCAAGCCCTTCTTAGTTGTGGTCAACAGCCGCCACCCGGAATCGGAGACCGCGCAAAACCTGGCCCGGCAACTCAGGACCCAATATGGCGTAAATACCATAGCCCTGGACTGTCTGGCTCTGGATGCCCAGGACATTAAAAATCTCCTGTTGCAGCTATTGTATGCCTTCCCCATGAAACAGCTGCATGTGTTCTTCCCCCGCTGGATGGATGCCTTAGAGCCGGATCATCCGGTGAAATCAGCGTTATATGAAGCACTTTTGCAACGATCACAAGAGATTTCCACCCTAGCCCAAGCAGAACCCATCCTCTCTAAGCTGAAAGAATTGGAACATGTTCTAGACTTTTCCATCCGCTCTGTGGATCTGGCCACAGGCACTGTCAGCTGCGCTCTGGGCTTCCCGGAAGCTTTGTTCTACGAAATTTTAAGCGCCAAAGCCGGGATGCACATCGAAAACGACGGGCAGCTGTTAGAATTACTTACCGAACTATCCAAAATTAAAACTGAGTACGATAAGATTTCCCACGCCCTTTCCTGTGTGAATGCCACCGGCTATGGCATTGTCATGCCCCGGCCGGAGCAAATGGAATTGGAAAAGCCGGAACTTTTGAAAAAAGGATCTGCCTTCGGGGTAAAGCTTCGGGCCGCCGCCCCCTCGATCCATATGATTCGGGTAGACATTGATACAGAAATCAGTCCTATGGTAGGCGATGAAAAGCAATCCCAGGATTTGATTCAGTTCTTAAGCGGAGAATCCCCGGAAACCCTGTGGCAGAGCAACATCTTTGGCAAATCCGTATACGATTTGATCCAGGAGGGATTAAACGCCAAGCTGCTGCAAACCCCGGAGGATGTCCGAGGAAAATTCCGGGGCACGCTGACCCGGATCGTAAACGAAGGTGCAAACGGACTGATTTGTCTTATCATATAACCCCTAAACAGCTCAACAAGTGCCGTAAAGGAAGCTTTACGGCACTTATTTTATAAAAAATGTGTAGGAACACTTTACCCCCGGGGAATAATGTGATAAACTGGAAAATAGCAAATTTCAGGGGGAACACTATGAAACTTCCGCAACCGAAACAAATCAAATGGAACTATACCCTACTTGCCTTTTTAGGGCCTATGGTAGGTATGTTTATTGTCATGATGATTCGCAGCTTTGAACCTTTTGGTTCTGTATCTATGCTGTATTCTGATATGTATCACCAATACTACCCTTTCTTTGTGGATTTCCGCAGAGCTTTACGCAGTGGTGACAGTCTGCTCTACTGCTGGAGCGTTGGCATGGGAATGGACTATCTGGGCCTCATTTCCTATTATCTGGCAAGCCCTCTGAATCTGCTCTCTGTATTATTACCGGAGGGCTGGCTTTTGGAATATTTCTCCTTGCTGATGCCCATAAAATTGGGTTTTGCCGGAATGTTCTTCGCCATCTTCCTAAAAAAGATCTTCCATAAAGACGATCTGTCTATCACCCTCTTTGGTTGTTTTTACGCCCTGTGCGCCTGGTCGCTAGGCTATCAGTGGAATATTATGTGGCTGGACACCTTTGCGTTGCTACCCTTGGTGGTGCTCGGCACCGTCAGTTTGCTCAAAGACAAAAAAGTTGTGCTTTACACCTTTACCTTGTTTTTGTCTATCTTCTCCAATTATTATATCGGTTTGTTCACCTGCATTTTTGTAGCGCTGGTTTTCTTCTGCTACCAGATCTGCCGTTGGGGCGGCATTAAAAAATTCTGCTGTGACTTAGGGCGTATTGCCCTGTTCTCCGGTCTTGCCATTGGCATGACTGCTATTTTGGAGCTACCTGCCCTGGCAGCACTGCAAACCACCCAATCCAGTATCAACAAATTCCCCCAGGGCTTTCAGCTGAACATCACTGATGACGACTCTTGGAAAGGCCTTTTAGATGCCATGCGGCAGGTTGCCGGCAATATGAACGGCAGCTTAAAACCCTCCTTTAAAGAAGGCCTTCCCAATCTCTACTGCGGCATTTTTACCAACATTCTGGCGATCCTGTTTTTGACCTGTCGGCAAATCAAGCTTCGGGATAAGCTTTGCTGCCTGTTTTTACTTCTGTTTTTGAATGTCAGCTTTATTATCCGGCAACTGGATTATATCTGGCACGGTTTCCATTTTACCAACATGATCCCCTACCGGTTTAGTTTCCTGTACAGCTTTGTAATGCTCTACATGGCATTTAGGGCTTATCTTCTACGTAATCGTCTCCGACTGTGGCAAATTGTGATGGCCGGAGTTCTGGCTGTTGCCATCGCATTCTGCGCCAACGATCTGACAGACCCGGTCTACTGGGCATATAACGGCGTATTTTTGCTGCTGTATCTGTGCGGTCTATTGTTACCCCGGATGTGCAAACAGCCTGCCAAAACCGCCGACATTTCCAAAAAGAGGGAATATCGGGAAGAGAAAACCTACTGGCGGCAATTGAGCGCCAAGGTACTTTTAGGTATTCTTTTCATGGAGTTGGCCCTGAATCTGGTGAATTTCGGCGTAAATTTCACCGGCACTACCGTATCCAATTACCCCTGGGGCACCAACTACACCGCCTCTATGCTGCGGTATATGGAAGAACGAGAAGATGATACCCTGTTCTACCGCACCGAAGCCACCCACGCCCAAACCCTCAACGATGGCGCTTTAAACGGTTATCACGGCATCTCCACTTTCACAAGTTCTGCCAATGTCCGGGTCACCGAATTTATGAAATCCCTGGGCTATGGCGCAAAAAACACCTATAACCGCTATTGCTTTGAAGAAAGCTCCCCGGTGGCAAACCTGTTCTTGAATCTAAAATATATGGTAGAGCGGCAAGGAAAGGACAAATCCAATGCATATTTTGATCAGGTACACACCTACCAAAATGTGAGCCTTTTGGAAAATAACGCCTGGCTGCCTTTGGGCTTTTTGGCAGAGAACCAGCTGATCAATGTGGATTTCTCCCAAGCAGATGAGAACTGCTTGGAATTCCAAAATGAGCTCTTTACCGCCGCCACCGGTGTTGTGGAGGATGTATGGTCCATGATCCCCAGCAAAAACATCGCCATTTCCGGTACCGGTGTCACATTAAATCCCCAGCCCAAAACCGGCTACTGCAGCTATACTACCGGGGCAGACGCCGGCGGTACAGTGATGTTTAAGTATATTGCCCACCAGGAAGGACTGGTGTGCATGGACCTAAACCTAAGCAAAAAGAACAAATTCTCCTTCTGGAAAAACGGCGTGGAGTTGTATAACGAAACCTACAGCATCCCCCAATCTCTGTCTGTATGTCAGGTAGAAGCCGGGGATATCGTTGAAGTGCAGCTGACCTGCAAGAGCAGCGAAACCGGCAGTATTACCATAAATGCCGGCATCGTCAACGAAGCAGTATTCCGCCAGGGCTATGATGTGCTCAATGCCAGCACGCTGCAACTTACCACCTTCCAAAACACCCTTGTAGAAGGCCATATCACCTGTAACCGAAACGGCGTACTCTACACCTCCATCCCCCAGGACGGCAACTGGAAGGCTCAGATAGACGGAAAGCCTGCTCAGATCGTAGTCATTGGAGATGCTATGATGGGTCTGTTGCTGCCGGAAGGTGAACACACCGTCACCTTCACCTACCAAAACAATGCGTTTTCTCTTGGCTGGAAAATCAGCCTGCTCAGTCTTTCCACCTTTGCTTTGATTTGGTATTTCGTCTACCGCCCACAAAAAACCAAGGGAAAATATGAAGCATAAACATAGCCGGGGCAAAAGCCCCGGCTTTTTCTTGACAAAAGACAGATTCCATTTTATCCTTAAAGAAAAAAGCAGAAAGAAGGCGACGGCATGACCGAATTATCCCAAAAGATTTTGGAAGGCTACCAAGTCCGAAAGTCAAAAAATCAAAAAGACGCCTTTCTCGGTCTAATGCAAAGTTATTTCCCGGAAGCCACAATCCAGCAGGGGCGCTTCCCAAAATATAAAAACCTGGTAATTGGCGATGTAAACACAGCAAAAGTCGTTTTGACCGCCCATTATGACACCTGCGCCCAGATGCTAATCCCTAATTTCATTGCCCCAAAAAACGCAATGCTTTCCATCCTCTACGGTCTTGTGATCCTGTTGCCCTTGTTAGTCGGTTTCTTTCTAATTGGAATGCTCATGGGATTTTTGCAGATTCCCGCCCAAATCGCCAAATGGATCGCCCTCGGTTTTTACTTTCTGTTTCTTTACTTTATGATGGCAGGCCCAGCAAACCCCAATACCGCCAACGACAACACCTCTGGAGTCATCACCCTTTGCGAGCTTTACGCCTGTTTAGAACCATCCCAGCGGCGCAAAGTAGCCTTCGTCTTTTTTGATATGGAAGAAAGCGGCTTGTGGGGTTCTTCCGGCTTTCGCAAACAATATAAAAAAATCATGAAGCAGAAGCTTTTGATCAATTTTGACTGTGTAGGCGACGGCGATACCCTCTTATTGGCAGCATCCAAAGCCGCAAGGGAAAAATACGGCCAACACATTGATGACAGCTTTATCCCTACGGATAATAAGACAGTGATGCTTACAAATGCGGAAAAGATCTACTACCCCTCCGATCAAATGGGATTTCAGGAAAGCGTTGCAGTGGCTGCCCTCAAATACAAAAAGTTTCTCGGTTATTATATGGATAGAATCCATACAAAACGGGATACCCAGTTGGATAAAGAAAACATCAAGCTTCTGTGCGATGGTGTTTTGCGTTTGATCAAAAAATTATAAAAAAACAGGAACCTTTCGGTTCCTGTTTTTTATGTAGGAAAGATGGCAGATTAGTAGCCAACCTTCTCCCAGCACTGGAAGGGTGCAGCCAGCTCTTCGCTGATGTAGACCTGAGTCTTCTTGGTCTGCAGCATGGTGGAAGGCAGGTAGGGAGTGATGGGTCCGTGGGTGCACAGACGGGAGATCATTCTCTGCCAGGAAGAGAAGGTACCGCAGGTAGCCAGAGCATGAACCTCAATACGCTCCTTAGCACGCATAACGTCCAGAGGTCCGATGGTAGCGGCGCAGGGAGGAACGTTTGCGATGTCGCCGCACTGACCGAAGGTACCGTTCAGGGAGTTCTGCAGAATGGTCATGGGATGGAGTTTAACCAGTTTTGCGGGCTGATTCAGCCATTCGTCGATATCGCCGCTGCCGATGAACTCCGGAATGGGATCAACAAACGCCATGTGGCCGGCCCAGCCGGGAGAGGTGGAAGCGATGTCGGCGCAGCCTTCGGAGATGTCGTTGATGATGTTGGAGTAGTCCTTGATGTTCGCGTTGGTGGGGAAGTGGACATT
>JAZREX010000141.1:0-7996 GCA_045661025.1 Faecousia sp.
GGTCAGCGTCCGGTTAGAAGACCGGCCCGAGGTGATCGTGTCCTTCCCCAACAGCGAGATCGCCGTTTTACGAAACGGCAAGGCCAAGAAGACCGATCCTCCCATTCCTGCAGACTTAGCTCCTATCTCCGGCAATCCCAAGAAAAAGCGCAGATTTGAGCCGGTAGAAAGCGAGCCCGTGGTGCTCGATTCCATTCGCTTCCGCTACAGCGAAGAAACTGTGGCAGAGCAGCAAGAAATTCCGGTGCATACACCGCAAGCACAGGAAGAACCCCAGCCCAAACAGAATCGGCGCAGAAATCGCCGCAGACCAAGAGGGCAAAAACCGGAGCAGACTGCAAATGCCGAAGCAGCAAAAGCCCCCCAGGAAAAACAGGCAACGGAAAATCCTGCAAAACCCCAGAACAAGCGCCGGCCGCATCACCGCCGCAGACCGGCTTCCCCCAAGGATAACGGTTAATTTACATCCCAGGATGGACATGCCCATCCTGGGATATTCAAACTGCACATAATTTAGGTGAGCAATATGAAATTTGGATTCTTTACCTTAGGTTGTAAAGTAAATCAATATGAGACCCAAGCAATGGAGCAGCTGCTTTGCGCCCTGGGGCATACCACGGGAAACTTTGAAGAAGACTGCGACGCTTATATTATCAACACCTGCTCCGTTACCGCGGTGGCAGATAAGAAAAACCGGGCCGTCATCCGCCGGTGTCGCCGGGAGCACCCCCAGGCAGTGATCGGTGTTTGCGGCTGTTATGTTCAGCACGACCCTCAGGCTTTACGGGATCTGGGGGTGGATGTGTTAGGCGGCAGCGCCCAACGGGAGGAATTTTTGCACCGGATGCTGCAAACCATATCCGACCGGCAGCCTCGGGAGGTGTTGGACACCGCCCTGTCCCGCCGGGAATTTGAAGTGCTCCCCGCCGGCGGTCTGGAAGGTAGAACCCGGGCTATGCTGAAGGTGCAAGACGGCTGCGTCAATTTCTGCACCTATTGCATCATCCCCTACACCCGCGGCCCTGTCCGCTCAGCGCCCATGGATCTGGCAGTGAGCCAGGCAAAGCTTTTGGCGTTGCAAGGGTATCGGGAATTGGTAGTCACCGGTATTGAGATCGCCTCCTGGGGCCAAGATTTGCCCGGAAAACCCCCGGTAAAAGACCTGATCACCGCCCTATGCCAGGCAGTACCCAATTTGCGCATTCGCCTTGGCTCTTTAGAGCCCCGGATCATCACCGAGGATTTCTGCAAAGCTCTGCAAAACCTTCCCAATCTTTGTCCCCAGTTCCACCTGTCTATGCAGTCCGGCTGCGACAGTGTCCTTGCCCGGATGCGTAGAAAATACGATACCGCCCGGTATTTGGAAAGTGTCAGCTTGCTAAATGCTTATTTTCCCGATTGCGCCATTACCACAGATATGATCGTGGCCTTTCCGGGAGAGACCCAGGAAGAATTTGAACAAAGCCTTGCATATATAAAGACTTGCGGTTTTGCGGATATGCACATTTTCCCATACTCCCGCCGCCCCGGCACTCCCGCTGCCAAAATGCCCGGACAGCTACCAAACGCCGTGAAAGAGCAGCGCAGCCGCCAGGCAAATGAAATTGCCCGGCAAATGGCCTGTGCCTACCGCAGCCGTTTTGTAGGAAAGACCCTACAGGTGCTTTTTGAAGAGCAGGATGGGGAATTTTTCACCGGTTACACTCCCAATTATTTGAAGGTCTATGTGAAAGGCCAAGACCTGCACAATCAAATTTTGCCGGTGGTGATCAAGGCTGTCTACAAAGACGGTGTCACCGCAGAAATCATTTCCCAAAATTAGGGGCAGACAAATGGGATATTTTGTGTTATACTATAAGTTGAAGTAAAAGTCCCTTTAAGGAGGCGTTTGATTTGAAATATTGGCGTGGCTATCTGGTGGCTGCTATCTTCGCCGCCATCGCCCTTGCCCTAACCGCATTTGCCAAGGCCCACACTTTCCTGGTAGACATGATCTACCCCTATATCAGCCGAATGGTGGTGTCCACCCTGGCAGACTGGACCGGCGGCGTAGGTTATTGCCTGTGGCAGGCTTTGCTTCTGGGGCTGATTGCCCTGGGAATCGCCAGCATTGTGCTGATGATCCTTTTAAAATGGCATCCTGTCCAATGGTTGGGTTGGGTGCTGGCAACCATCAGCTGTATCAGCATGTGCAATACTGTCCTGTACGGCCTGAACGAATACACCAGCCCCCTGGCTGACGATATGCGTCTGGAAGTCACCGATTATAATGTATCGGAGCTAAACGAAGCCGCCATCTTCTTCCGGGACAAGGCAAATGCCCTGGCGTTGGAAGTACCCCGGGACAAAAAAGGCAATCCCGACTTTGGCACATTTGAAGAAATGGCCCAGCAGGCAGGCCAGGGTTACGATACACTGACCTATGATAAGACCATCTCTGTTTTTGCCGGCTCTACCGCCCCTGTGAAAAAACAAACTTGGTTTGCAAGCAAAGGCGATTCCGGTATGTTGGTGCCGCTGACCGGCGAGGTGGCCGTGAACCCCAAAGTACCCACCGCCTGTATGCCCTTTGCCATGGGTAAGGAAATGGCCCACCGCCTGGCCATCTACAGCGATGCAGATGCCAGCTTTGCCGGTTTCTATGCCGGTATCCACAATGCTTCCCCTAATTTCCAATACTCCGCCTATTTGATGGCTTACCACTATTGCTACCAGGCATTAAAGGACATTCCCACCAGCACTGCCCAGGCAGCTGCCGCCCAAGCTGACAGCGGTGTCAACGCGCAGCTCCAGGCCGATCTGGAAGATTGCCTGAAATTCTACGGAGACCGGAAATCCACCGCCCAGGTACGCACCGCCACTCGGACTGTCCGAGAGGCTACCTCCGCTACCCAAGATCCTACCGCAGACTCTACTGCCGAAACCCAACCGATGGTTCAGACCCCCCATGTAGATATTTCCTTCTCCTCTTATACCGATGTGGCAGACCTTTTGGCCAGCTGGTATATCCAGGAGTATATCACCCCCTTGCACCAAGACGAGGAAGTGGAGTTTAACCCCTACGATTCCACCCAGGTGGACTTAAGCGGCAATGTGAATGCCAAGGTGGGAAGCTAATGGAAATGTTACGCACCCTCCAGGCAGGCTTGCCCAATTTGGGACTGGAGCTGCCGGATACTGTACAAAATCAACTTTGCGCTTTTGGCGAAGCAGTGGTAGAGCAGAACAAGGTGATGAACCTGACTGCCATTACCGAGCCAGATCAGGTGGCAAAGCTGCACCTGCTGGATTCCATTTCCCTTCTGACTGTGGCAGATTTTAAGGGAAAGAAAGTCATCGATGTGGGCTGCGGCGCAGGTTTTCCCGGTGTTCCGGTGAAAATTGCCTGTCCGGAAGCCCATATGACCTTGCTGGATTCTCTTGGCAAACGGATGCACTGGCTGGAAACTATTCTGCCTCAGCTGGGCGTGGACGCCACCTGCATCACCGCCCGGGCAGAAGAAGCTGTTGCTGATCGCCGGGAGCAATACGATTATGCTACCTCCCGGGCTGTGGCAAGGCTGAACATCCTGCTGGAGCTCACCGCCCCCTATGTAAAAGTAGGCGGCAAGGTGTTGGCCATGAAAGGAACAGCCGCCCAGGAAGAACTGCAAGAGGCAAAAAATGCCATCAAAAAACTGGGGCTTCAATTGCAGCAGGTAAAGGAATTTCCTGTAGACGGCACAGCCCACACGGTGATCGTTCTGGAAAAGATCGCCCCCACCCCTGCCCAGTATCCCCGGCGTTATGCAAAAATCAAGCAATCCCCCCTGTAATACACCAAAGAGGCTGTAAAAACATTTTGTTTTTTACAGCCTCTTTTTTTAAGGGGGATAGAAAAGAACGCAGATTGGACAAACTGAAAGGTCTGTTGCAGGAACATGCAACAGACCCCTTGCCCGAAGGCGTACAAAGGTACGCCGAGAGGTGAAGTTTGTTCAAAGCATAAAACATTTTACATGCTGCAAAATTGGGGTTTCCCACATCATTCTACTTTTGCACAGGTTTGATCATTGAAAAATCCCTATGCTTACCTTGTTTTATGCGCTCTGCGTTTTTTTACGCCCCCTTTTTATCCATATCTTGTCAATTTTACAAGATTCTTCATCAATATATTGTGTTTCGACAAATTGTGCAAATATTTTGTGGTATTATGCAGAAGGATGTCCGGGACGCAAACTGACACATACCACCGTGGCATCATCCTCTCCTGCTGTTTCCGAACAGGTCAGCAGCGCCTTGGCCATCTCCCCCGGTGGCCGGTCCGCCAGTTTCATGCAACGGTGCAGGGCCTCCTCTTCCCCCACACCGTCACTGACCATCATCAGCAGTTCTCCCCGGCGCAGGGACAGCCGCCGTCCATCCCCGATCTGTTCTGCAACAGAAATCCCCGGGGGTGGGCCGGCTGTCCCTATTTTTTCTACCCCTAACCCGGTAATCAAATAGCTCGGAGCAGCACCCCATTTATAGATCGTGGCTTTCCCTGTGGTCAGTTCCAATTCCAGAAGATCCACCGTCACCGCCCCAGCCCGGCTGCGCAGGGCGCAAATGCTGTTCAGGCTCTCCAAGGCATGGTTGGCAGGGTATCCGGCGGTGAGCATTTTTTTCAGCAGCAGCACCGCTGTCTGCCCCTCCTGCACCGCTCCCAAACCTGTGCCCATACCGTCGCAGAGCATCACATAATACTTACTCCGCACCCCGGCAAACATACTGCACCGATCCCCATTTTCCTCCTGGGGACGGTTGGCGTAAATCTCTACATGGGCTTCATAGCAAGGTGTCTGATTCTGGCTTTTTTGGGCCAACTGATCCGACAACTCCCGCAGATACTCTCCCAAAAAGCGGTACTGCTGGATCACTGCCGCCCGATATTCCGCCTGCCGTTGCCGGTCTGCGCAAATGGAGCGCAGCTGCTCCTGGCTGCGGTGAAGTTCTGCCAGAAACCGGCTTGCTTTTTTACAGATCACCGGCAACTCATCCACCGATAATAATGGCTTATACAGCAGCGCCGCCGGCAGCCGTACCAACTTTCGGCTGTCCTTACAGCCCTTGCGGCAAGGGCAGCTGTGGCAAGCCTCCTCCGCTGCCCGCTCCACCAAGGCCGCTTCATCCACCGGCACTTGGGGTGCTTCCAGCAGTAGCTGCTGGGTCTGCAATAACGCCCCGGAGGCCATTTCCAGCCGCACCTGGGCCACCCCGGTCTCTCCCCGGCGGGCAGGCACTACGGGGTTTCCCGGCAGCACCTGTCCCAGCACCGCCCCGATCAGAAGGCTTGGCACAGGATAAAGATCCCAGGTCTTTGTCAATCCCGCCACAACCAAATACACAAGCCCCGGGGCAAGCACCCCTACCCACTTGGGATACCGGGGCAGAAACCTTAAAAAGAAACTGGCGCTGAGCACCGCTGTCACCGGAACAGGACTGACCCCCGACAGATCCAAGGCAAGGCCAGCCAATGCCGCTGCGGGAAACGCTCCCCGGACTGCCAACAACCCCCCTGCCACAAATCCCAGATTGCAATAGGACACCGGCATCACCTGGGCCAAAGCCAAAACCCACAGCGATCCTGCCAGCCAGTCCAAAATAGGATTTCTGCGGCTGAGTACTTCCTTGGAAAGCCATGCTGTCCCCGCTCCCAGACCTACCCGGAGCAAATACATCCCCACTGGGGTGCTATCTTGCAACCAAGTCTGAAAAAACACTCCCGCCGCAGAAACCACCAGTCCGGCGGCAGCAGGCAACAGCAGCGGGGTCTGGTTCTGTAAGGGCTGCTTGCCTATAAACAAACTGACGGCTAAAGCCCCCAGCACCCAAACCACTGCCTGGTAGCCTGCGCTTCCCCAAAACCACAGATACCCGGCAATACTGCCTAAAGCTGCCAAAAACGCCCCGCCACCATGGCAGCCGCAAACATATCCCATAGCAATAGGCTGGGGCAAATTACTAAGGCCTGCCGGGGCAAGAAAAAATCCCCCCAGCACATACCCGATCCCCCGCAGGGTTGTCCACACCCCGGGATATAACGCAAGCTTCCCCAAATATTGCTTTCCCCTGCGTACATAACTTTCCACAACAGGTATCATATGTAACACGACCTTTCCGTTTCTATGAAAAATCCTATCACAAAGCACCTGCATATTTTGTCAAAAGCCGCTGCCAAAGGAAAGTTTCTTGCATATGGATAAACTTAGGTGTATAATAAAGAAAATATACGCAGGAGGCAAGGATATGGCTATCGAATATGAACTAAAATTCCAAACCACACCCCAAATCCTTTCTGCCATTGACGCCAACATAAAGGCCGCTGCCGCCACTTACGAGATGGAAACCACCTATTATGACACCCCCACCGGGCAGCTTTCCGCCCGGCGTTATACCCTGCGCTGCCGCAGGGAAAACCAAACCTATGTCTGCACCTTAAAAACCCCGGCAAAAACAGGCCGTAAGGAAACAGAACTGCCCTGCGAAAGAATAGAAGATGCTTTGGATGCTTTGTGCGATCTTTCCGGCATCCCGGATTTAAAGGAAATTCTGCAGGAGGGGATCGTTCCGGTGTGCGGCGCTCGGTTTGCCCGGATCGCCAAAACGCTGGAAATCAACGGCGGCACAGTAGAGCTTGCCCTGGATCAAGGGGTTTTGCTGGGCGGCGGAAAAGAAATTCCCCTTTGTGAGGTGGAAGTAGAGTTAAAATCCGGCCCTATCTCCGCAGCGCAAGCCTACGCCAAAGCCCTGGCCCTTCAATTTGGCTTGACACCCCAGCCAAAAAGCAAATTCCAACGCGCCCTACAGTTGGCAAAAGGAGAATCCTATGGCAAACTTTGACGCTTTATTTTCCAAATATGACCGTCTGGTGCTTTTTGACACAGAAACCACCGGATTGGATTTTGCCCGGGATGAGATCATTGAATTTGCCGCAGTGGTGGTGGAAAACCAAAACGGCAACATCGTGATCACCCAAGAATATGACCAGTTGATCGCATTAAGTCCCGGCATGCGCATCCCGGCGGAGATCGAAAAGCTCACCGGTATTACCAACCAGGATGTCCAGGATAAGGGCATTTCCAAGGAGCAGGTCTGCCGGGATATTGGCCAGATGTTTGCAGGCAACGCCTTGCTTCTGGCCTACAACGCCCATTTTGATCTAAGCTTTCTTTTTTACCTTCTGCTGCGAAACGGCGATCCCACAATATTAAAAGGGAAAGATAAGCTGGATCTTTTGACGGTTTACAAAGACCGGGCAAGCTATCCTCATAAACTGTGCAACGCCATTACCCATTACGGCTTAGAGGGTAAAGTGGTCAATTCCCACCGGGCGGTAGACGATGTGATCGCCACTGTGGAAGTAATGAAAGCCATGGAAACAGAAAAAGACGATATTATGCGTTATGTAAACCTATTTGGCCATCATCCCACCTATGGCATTGGGGGCAAACCCATTGGCTCTGTGACCTACAAGCCCCAACCTTACAACTGCGCCATCCCCTTATACGAACAGTAATTCCTGCCTTTGGAAATATTATATACAAAAAGAAAGAGGTGTTTTCATGGAACAAAGAGAAGCCGCCTGCAAAGGATGTTTACTTGGCCTTGCAGTGGGCGATGCCATGGGTTACGCCGTAGATAAAAAAAGCTGGACAGAAATCTGCGAGGATTACGGCCCTAACGGGCTTTTAGGCTATGATTTGGTCAATGGCACTGCCGATGTTACCTCCTATACCCAACTGGCAGCCTTTTTGTGTAACAGTCTGCTATTAGGCGCTATCCGGGGCAACCCAGAACGGTATGGCCGGTTTGTGGTGCTGGGTCTGCGGGAGTGGGCAAAAAGCCAACAGTTCCGCGCCAGCACAGAAAAAACCTTCTGCTGGTTGGCACAAGTGCCCCAGATGCGCCGCCGGCTGTGTATGGACACAAGAATGTTGGACGCGCTGAACCGGGAGACCTTAGGCACACCGGAAAA
>JAZREX010000142.1:0-7777 GCA_045661025.1 Faecousia sp.
AGTGCTTTTTAGAACAGATTGGGCTATAAAAAAGACGAGGTTATCCTCGTCTTTTTTCTTTTTCCAGCCCTCTGACAGGCAAAATTTCGTGAAAAATGACCAAGAAATGATGCTCGAGAGAAAAACAAATGTATTTTTCTGAAAAACATTTCCAAAACCCCTTGCATTTTACACCCCATTTGTGATATAGTATGTCCAGTATTATTTTTTATACGAATAACATCAAAAGGAGAGAGTATTATTAAAAAATTATTCGCAATTTGCCTGGTTTTGGCAACCGTGATCGCTCTGTGCGCTTGCGGCGGTAACAATGCAATGACCATGGGTACCGGCGGTACTGCCGGCACTTACTACGGCTACGGCGGAATTCTGGGCACCCAGATCAAGAACGTAGCAGGTGTGACCATCAATGTTGTCTCCACCGACGGCTCCAAGGCTAACATCCTGGGCATCGACTCCGGCGACTACCAGCTGGCTACCGTTCAGTCCGACGTTATGGCTTACGCTGCAGCAGGCACCCGTTCCTTCGAGGTCGAAGGCAAGATGGATTCCTTCCGCGTCATCGGCGGCCTGTACGCTGAGGCTGTTCAGCTGCTGACCATGGATCCCGAGATCAAGACTGTTGCTGACCTGAAGGGTAAGAAGGTCTCTATCGGTGCTGCCGGTTCCGGTGTTTACTTCAACGCTATGGACGTTCTGGCTGCTGCTGGCCTGACCGAGGAAGATATCGATCCTCAGTACCAGTCCTTTGCTGATTCTGCCGACGCTCTGAAGGACGGCAAGATCGACGCTGCATTTATCGTTGCCGGCGCTCCCACTCCTGCTGCTCAGGAGCTGTGCACCAGCGCCAGCGCTTACCTGGTTCCCATTGATGGCGAAGTGGCTGACAAGCTGATGGAGGAATCTCCCTACTACACTACCTACAACATCCCCGCTAACACCTACAACGGCCAGACTGAGGACATCACCACTGTCACCGTTAAGGCTACTCTGATCGTCAGCACCTCCGCTGATGAGACCACTGTTTACAACATCACCAAGGCTATCTTCGATCACATTGACGAGGTAAAGGCTGCCCACGCTAAGGGCGCTGAGTTGTCCCTGGAGAACGCTACCGAGGGTATGACTGCTCCCTTCCATCCCGGTGCTGCAAAGTACTTTGCTGAAAAGGGCATCACCGTAGAGTAATCTTCAAGCAGTGGGGTATCGGCTTCGATACCCCACTGAAATCTTGCATAAAGGATAAATAACCAATGTCTCTGTTTAAGAAGAAAAATCAAACAGTGGCAGAGCCTATGAATGTAGACGAGGTCATGAAGAAGTTTGACCGGGAGTCTAACACCCGTGTTTGGGAAGGAAAGCCCAAGTTTGTGGTGACTTGCATCCTGGCTTTGTTCTCTGTTTACTGTATTTATGTGACTCTGTTTGCCACCTGGCTGGACGAGATCCGTCTGACCACCTTTATGGCATTCATCGTGCTGATCGGCTATATGGTCTTCCCGGTGAAAAAGGGTCATCAAAGGGTAAACTATATGCCCTGGTACGACATCGTACTGATGCTTGCTGGCACAGCCTCCTTCCTGTACTTCACCTTTAACGCAAATGCCATCATTTCCTTGAGCCGCATTTCCAATCTGGAAGTGGTGATCGGTATTGTTGGTGTTATTTGCCTGGTGGAGCTTTGCAGAAGAAGCGTTGGCCTGCCCATTTTGATCGTAGCCGGCTGCCTTTTGATCTACGCCCTGATCTGGGGCTCGACCAACCCCAATATGTGGAGCCGGATCACCAACATTATTAAGACCCTGTTCTTCTCCAAGGAAGGCATCCTGTCCACCCCCGTTAACGTCTGCTCTAAGTACATCGTGATGTTCATCATCTTCGGTGCATTCTTAGAGCGCACCGGCATTGCAGATTTCTTTATCCAGATCTCCAATGCCTTAGTAGGCCGCTTCTCCGGTGGTCCTGCAAAGGTGGCAGTTGTGGCTTCTGCTATGGAAGGTATGGTCTCCGGTTCTTCCGTTGCCAACACCGTTGGCTCCGGCGCTGTCACCATTCCTCTGATGAAGAGAACAGGCTACAAGCCCGAGTTTGCCGCTGCTGCAGAAGCTGCTGCTTCCACAGGCGGTCAGATCATGCCCCCCATCATGGGCGCTGCAGCCTTTTTGATGGCAGAAACTGTGGGTGTACCTTATTCCGATATCGTGCTCCGGGCCATTTTGCCTGCAGTATTGTACTTTGTAGGTGTCTTTATTGCTGTCCACCTGGAGGCAAAGAAGGAAGGCCTGCGTGGTCTTAACAAGGACGAAATGCCCAAGCTGGTACCTCTGCTGAAGCAGACCTATCTGCTGCTGCCCCTGATGCTGCTCATCTACCTTGTGGGCACCAGCACCAAGTCCATCGCCTACGCTGCCGCCATCGCCATTGTGGTGGCGATCGTAGTGAGCCTGTTTAACAAGGAACACCGGATCACCCCCAAGCGCTTCCTGGAAGCCTTGGCTGCCGGCGGACAGGGCATGATCACTGTGGCAGTTGCCTGCGGTATTGCAGGTGTGATCGCAGGTCTGATCGGTGTTACCGGTCTTGCCTACATGCTCTTTAACGGCATTGTTGCCCTGGCAGGCAACCAGGTCATTGTGGCCTTGTTCCTTACCATGCTGTGCTGTATCGTTTTGGGCATGGGCGTGCCTACCACCGCAAACTACTGCATCATGGCAGCCACCTGCGCCCCGATCTTGGTGAAGATGGGTGTGCCCATGATCGCTGCCCACTTCTTCGTGTTCTACTTCGGCATCGTTGCTGACCTGACCCCTCCTGTGGCTCTGGCAGCTTATGCCGGCGCAGCCATTGCCCAGGCAAACCCCATGAAAACAGCCCTGACCGCCACCAAGCTGGCCATCGCTGCTTTCATCGTGCCTTACATCTTTGCCCTGAACCCGGAAATGCTGTTCATTGGCGATCATGTAACAATTTGGAGCGTGGCGCTGATCTCCGTTTCCTCCATTGCCGGTATCATTTCCATAAGTGCGGCTTTGGAAGGTTACTTCCTGCACCACATGATCTGGTACGAGCGGGTCGTCTGTGTGGTTGGCGGCTTGCTGATGGTTATTCCGGGCCTTGCTACCGACCTGATCGGTATGGCTCTGGTAGTGGCCGTGCTGGTCGTGCAGTGGTTTAGCATGAAAAAGCAAAAACTGGAAGTGTAATTTCCAAGTATAAAATGACGGGTTGTAAAACCCGTCATTTTTGTTTTTGTTCTTTAGACATAAACGAGTTGAAAACCTGGCAATTTTACTGTATAATATACTGTGAAAAATCGTATCTACCCAGGTACTTATGGATATGGATTGGAAATTATGATCAAGAAGAGTGTTTTACAAAATGAATTAGGCGCAGCTCTGGCAGAGTCCTTAAAATCCGTGCTGCCTATTTTTGCTATTGTTTTGGCGCTGAGTATTTCCTTAGTGCCTATGAATCCGGGAATTTTGGTGATGTTCCTGTTTGGCACGATCATGCTGATCGTGGGCATGAGTTTGTTTACCATTGGCTCTGCCATCTCCATGGAGCCCATCGGCAGCAGTATCGGCTCTCAGCTTAGCCGCTCCCAAAAAGTGATCTTCCCGGTACTGATCTGCTTTGTTTTGGGTATTATCATCACCATCGCAGAACCGGATCTGCAGGTGCTGGCAGAACAAGTGCCGTCGATTCCCAACGTTGTGTTGATTTTGTGCGTTGCCCTTGGGGTTGGCGCATTTTTGTCCCTGGCTATGATCCGGGCGAAAAAGGGCATCCAGTTAAACAAACTGCTGATTATTTTCTATGGCATCGTGGCAGTGCTGGCAATCTTCGTTTCGGAAAACTTTATCCCCACCGCCTTTGACTCCGGCGGCGTGACCACCGGCCCTATCACCGTTCCCTTTATCATGGCCCTGGGCGTGGGTATGGCATCTCTAAACACCCAGAAAGGCACACAGGAAAATAGCTTCGGTCTGGTATCCTTATGCAGTATCGGCCCGATCCTTTCGGTTTTGATTCTAAGCATTTGCTTTAAACCCCAGCCGGAAACCTCGGAAACGGTCATCCCCCTGGCCCAAACCACTGCTGATGCCTTCCGGGCCTTTTTGTCAGCCTTCCCCAAATATATCAGCGAAGTATTGGTGGCGTTTTTGCCCATCCTGGCTATGCTGATCGTATTCCAGCTTGCATGCCGTCGTTTCCGCAAACAGCAGCTGCTGAAGATCTCGGTAGGTTTGGTGTACACCTTTGCGGGTTTAGTGCTGTTTTTGACCGGTGCCAATGTGGGCTTTATGCCTGCCGGCCGGCTCATCGGCGCTCAGATCGCCGCGGGCAATGTGCGCTATGTGCTCATCCCCATCGGTATGCTCATGGGCTACTTTGTGGTATCTGCCGAGCCTGCTGTCCACTCCTTAAAAAAGCAGGTAGAAGAAGTCACCAACGGCGCGATCTCCCAGAGAGCCATCGGTTTGGCTTTGTCTTTGGGCGTTGCGGTTTCTGTGGGTATTGCTATGCTGCGGGTGCTTACCGGTATCCCCATTTATCCGTTTTTGATCGCAGGTTACATAGCCGCTTTGACCATTACATTTTTCGTGCCCCCCATTTACACCGGTATCGCCTTTGACTCCGGCGGCGTGGCCAGCGGCCCTATGACCACCACCTTTATGCTGCCCTTTGCCATCGGTGCTTGCGATGCCATCGGCGGAAACATTATGACCGACGCTTTCGGCATTGTTGCCATGGTTGCCATGACGCCTTTGATCGCCATCCAGGTGTTGGGTCTGCACAGCCGCATCCGCCAGAAACGCCTGCATAGAAAGACAAAGAGCGAGCTGCTACAGGTGGATGACGATATCATCTACTACCAGGAGGTGTGAGCATGCCAAATTCCAATCAAATTACCATGCTCTTCTCTATCGTAGGAAGAGGTAAGGGAAAATCCTACATGGATATGCTGTGCAGTAGGGGCATTTCCTTTCATATGCAAATGACAGCCCATGGCACAGCCCCCTCGGAAATGATGGACATTTTCGGCTTGGGCAACACCGATAAGGATGTGGTGATCAGCTTTGCTACAGAGCGCGCTTGTCGAGCATATGTGGAGGAGATCACCAAGAATGTGGGTGCGATCTCCGGTTATGGCGGTCTTATGATGTGCTTTCGGCTTTCTGCCATCAACCGCCTGACAGAGGAAATCATTAAACGAAGCGAATCTGAAAGTGAAGTCCAAGGAGGGACGAAGAGAATGGCAAACTCGCATAAGCAACAGTTGATTTTAGTCACTGTGAACCAAGGCTACACCGGACAGGTGATGCACACAGCCAAAAAGGCTGGGGCTATGGGTGGTACGATTCTCCGTGCCCGGTTGGCAAGTGCCGATAAACTGGAACAGTACGGCGACATTGCCGCCCAGGAAGAAAAGGAAGTCATTGCCATCCTGGCGCCTGTTGGCACTGCTGCTAAGATCATGGAAGAGGTGAACAAAGAGCACGGCTTCCATAGCGAGGCCTGCGGCATGATCACCGCCCTGCCTGTGGATAAAGCATATAAGATCTAAAAAACAACCCCGCATACCAAATGTATGCGGGGGATTTTGTATCATTGGGCAGATATGACTGTAACGCCTAATTGCTGCAGTTTTTCAAAGAAGTCCGGAAAACTCTTACGCACCGCTTCCGCGCCGTCAATTTCTCCGCCGGTCAGCATTAAAAGCACAGCCAAGGACATAACGATCCGGTGGTCGTTGTGGCCTTGCAGCACCCGGTCCGGCTTATGGAAGGCGGTGGGGGTTATGGTTACAGAATTTTCTTCCACCAAAACCTGTGTGCCAAAGGCGGAAAGTTCTTGGGCCATGGCGGCAGCCCGGTCGCTTTCTTTGATCTTCAGCCGCCGTGTGCCGGTGAACACCGCCCCATGCTTGGCAGCGGCCACGGCAAAGAGCACCGGGCCCAGATCCGGACAGTCGGAAAGATCAATGGTGGGGCAGCCTGCGCAAAGACTTTGTAAGTGGGCATCATACACCTTGTCGCCTTGCAAGCTGTCTTCCTGCAAGCCGGTGATTTGAATGTCAGAGCCAAGGGCGTTCATAGCGCCATAAAAGGCGGCACCGGAATAATCTCCTTCGACGCGGATATTTGCAGGCTGATACCGCTGCATCCCGGGGATCAGCAGGGTATTTTCATCGTGCCACCATGCGTGGATGCCAAAGGCGGCCAGGGCCTGTAAGGTCAGATGAATGTAGCTTCTGCTTTCTACCGGGCCTGTGATCCGGATGCAGCTGTCTTGCTTTGTTAGCGGCAGGGCAAACAGCAGACCTGTAATAAACTGACTGCTGATATCACCCGGAAGATCAAATGTGCCGCCGGTCAGGTTGCCTTGTACCTGCAGGGAATTTTCCCGATGTTCAAAGGAAAAGCCCTTTTCCTGACACAGTTGGCTGTAAATATCCAAGGGTCTGGACAAAAGCTTCTGTGTGCCTTCAAATGCCACAGGCTTGCCGCCCAGCAGCGCCAAAGGAATGAAAAAGCGCAAAGTACTGCCGCTTTCCCGGCAGCAAAGGGGCTGCTGAGGGTCAGCGCGGAAAAGATCAGCGCCGGTAACCGTAACTGCGTCTTTTTCGATCTGGCAGGAAACTCCCAAGGTCTGTAAACAGTCCAAGGTGGCCAAAATATCTTCGTTGAAAGTAAGCCCTTCAATCCGGCTGACCCCCTTGGCAAGCCCGGCGCAGATCAGCAGACGGTGCGCCATGCTTTTTGACGGCGGTGCAGCCACAGTGCCCATGGCCTTGCCCGGTTGTATGGTTACACGCATGCTTTGTTCTCCATAAGTATGTCGATGGCTTCTAAGTAGCCGTCAAAGCCCTTGCCTGTGATGGTAGCCACACAGGCAGGGCGGATGTAGCTGATCTGGCGAAAGTCCTCCCGCTGCTCCACCTTGGAGATATGAACCTCCACCGTGGGAATGGACACGGATTTCACCGCATCCAGCAAGGCGATGCTGGTGTGGGTATATGCGCCGGGATTGATCACAATGCCCTCCACACCCTCAAAGTAAGCCTGTTGGATCCGATCCACCAATGCCCCTTCGTGGTTAGACTGGTAAAATGCCACTTGGATATCCTTGCGATCACAATAGGCTTGGATCTTTTGACAAAGGGCATCATAAGTGCCAGAGCCGTAGAGCGCAGGCTCCCGGATACCCAGCATATTCAGATTCGGTCCGTTTATAACCAGTATCTTCATTTCAGTTTCTCCAGAAGCGTTTCCGCCGTATGCTCCGGTGTTCCCTCAACTTTCAGGATGACATCCGCGGAAGAAGTGTATACCGGATATCTCTCAGAATAGAGTCTTCGTATTTTGTCCGTATCGTCTGCAAGCGGTCTGTCATCACTCGGCAGAAGCGCCTCAAGCGGGCGGTCTAGAAAAACGACAATGCCGTTCATTTTCATCGCATCCACATTTCGCTGCCTGAGGACGGCACCCCCGCCTGTGGAAATGATCCGTCCCCCACTGCCGGAGACTTCCGCTATGATCTCCGATTCGATGTCACGGAATGCTTTTTCTCCGTCTGACGCAAATATCTCTATGATAGGCACACCCGCCTTTTTCACGATCTCAGCATCTGTATCGATCAGTTCTCTGCCGAGCTTATCCGCAAGGATCTTCCCGATCGTGCTTTTCCCGCTTGAAGGCATTCCTGTCAGAACAATATTCCGCTTTTCAAAAACGATTTCGGCAAATATGCTGTCTATGCATTCCTGCCCGAC
>JAZREX010000143.1:0-6045 GCA_045661025.1 Faecousia sp.
TTGGGATTGCCGGAGATAGGAGCTAAGTCTGCAGGAATGGGAGGATCGGTCTTCTTGGCCTTGCCGTTTCGTAAAACGGCGATCTCGCTGTTGGGGAAGGACACGATCACCTCGGGCCGGTCTTCTAACCGGACGCTGACCCGCTGGCGCAGCAGATTCACATCCACCACCGTGCCCCGGCCTTCCACAGTATCCACAAAGGATTCTACCTTGGGGCTGTTGCGGATCAAATCTTCGTAAGCATCCTGCTCATACTTCAGACAGCACATTAGTCTGCCGCAGGTGCCGGAAATTTTTGTGGGGCTTAAGCTCAGGTTCTGGGTCTTGGCCATTTTGATGGACACGGGCTGGAAATCATCTAAGAAGGTGGCGCAGCAGAAGGGTCTGCCGCAGATGCCCAGACCGCCAACCATTTTGGCTTTGTCACGGACACCGATCTGCCGCAGTTCGATACGGGTATGGAAGGCGCTGGCCAGACCTTTCACCAGTTCCCGGAAATCCACCCGCTCGTCGGCGGTGAAGAAAAACAGGATCTTGCTGCCGTCAAAAGAACATTCTGCGGAAACCAGCTGCATATCAAGCTTTAATTCCCCAATCTTTTCCTGGCACATAGCAAAGGCCTTTTTTTCCTTGGCCTGGTTCTCGGCGGCGGTCTTTTCATCCTTTTCCGTTGCCTTCCGCAGCACCGGCCGCAAGGGGGCGACCACTTCGCTTATGGGAATCTTGTGGTTGCCGGCGGTACAGTAGCCATATTCTGCGCCCCGGGCGGTGTCGATGATCACATGATCACCGGCCTTGCAGGAAAGTCCCGCCGGGTCGAAATAATAAATTTTCTGTCCGGGACGGAACTGGATATCCACCACTTCCGCAAATTCCGGTGTTTTTGTCGCTTGGTCGCTCATCGGTAAACTCCTTTTATCTATCGCAGGGTCCATTCCAAATAGCCGCAGATGGCGGCGCAGGATACATTCCCCTGGGCATATTCAATGGCTTTTTGCAGGTGACGGTGGACTTGCAACAGTTCCGCCGGGCTTCTGGCACTGCCTAGTTGCCGGGCGCTTTGGCTGGTGACAGCCCCGCCGCTGCGACAAAGCAGTGCCTGACCAAAAAGCTGGGCCCATTGTTCCAGTACAGGCAGAAGCTGGTCACGCTTCCACTTTTCCATGGGCACAAGTACTTGTAGCAGCGCCACCGGGTCCCGGTCTAAATAGCTTTGGATAAAAGCTTGGGTCTGAGGCGTATCCTCCGGCTGCTCCAGAAGTGCAATAGCCTGTCCCAAATAACCGCCGCTTCCTGCCATGGCAGCCTCCAGGGCCTCTGGGTCAGCATCGGGGAAACGGCTTTGCAGCGCAGGTTCTAAAATCTCCCGGGGAAGGCTTTCCAAAGTCAGCTGGATGCTCCGGGAACGGACGGTGGTGAGGATTTTCTCCGGGTTGTCCGTCAGCAGGATGAACACGCCGTAGGACGGCGGCTCTTCCAAAACTTTTAACAGGGCATTTTGCCCGGGAACGCCTAATTCCTGGGGGAAAATATAAATCTTTCGATTACCCTCGTTGGGCTGGATATACATATCCGCCCGGGCATCCCGGATCAGATCCACCGGGGTGGTTTTCTTTTCTGTATCTTCCACATAGGTGATGTCCGGATGGGTGCCGGCCATAACTTTACGGCAGGCGTTGCAGCGCAGGCAAGGCTGCTGGCTTTCTGTGCACATCAAAGCGGCGCAGAGCAGCTTTGCCAAGGTGTGTTTTCCGGAGCCTACAGGGCCGCAGATCATATAAAAATGGGAAAAGCGGTGTTTGCTTGCCGCCTGGGTCAGATTTTGTTTTAATCTGGCATTTCCCAATAGCTGGTCAAAACCCATATAGGCCTCCGTTTTTTAATAAAAGTATAACACAACTGTCAAATCTAAGCTGTGGAGTTGGATCATTAACCCCACAGGGCAGACAGCATAGGAATCACTTGCTTTTTTCGGCTCATGACGCCGGGCAGGAACACGCAGTTGCCCCGGGGTACCTGGTTGAAGGCCTGCTGAATGGTCTCGTCGCTGCCCACATAGATCAACTGTGTACCTTCCAGCAGCACATCGGTGAGCATGAGAATCACCATGGAGAATTCCTTTTCTTGGGCGGTCTTTTTCATCAGCGCCAGGAATTCGTCCTTCCGGGCCAACATAGCCGGAGAGTCCACGCAGGTGATCTGGGCCACGGCCAGATCGTGACCGGCGATATGGAACTCCTTATAGTCAGAGTACAGCAGTTCGTCGGCAGACTTGTTACCGGAGGAGGCGGAGAAGATATCCTTGCCCAGTTCCTCCAAAGAAATGTTGGCAATTCTTGCCATCCGCTCTGCAGTGCGGATATCCCGCTCGGTGCAGGTGGGGGATTTGAACATAACTGTGTCAGACAGGATCGCCGCGGCCATCATACCTGCCATGTTGGCGGTAGGCATCAGTCCCCGGTCCTGGAACATGCTGGCAATGATGGTATTGGTAGAACCTACAGGCTCGTTGCGTACATAAATGGGATTGTTGGTTTGGATATCTGCCAGACGGTGGTGATCGATGATCTCCAAAATGTCCGCCTCTTCCAAGCCGGGCACAGACTGGGCGATCTCGTTGTGATCCACCAAAACCACCCGCTTGCGCCGGGGCTGCAGCAGGTGATACCGGGTCAGCACGCCTACGATCTTTTCCTCGCTATCCAAAATGGGGTAGCAGGGGAATCTGTACTGCAGCACCCGTTCCCGCACCTCATCCACTCTGTCTTCCAAGTGGAAGGAAACAATATCCTCTGTCCGGCAGAGTCTGCCAATGGGGGCAGACTGGAAGATCAGCCGTACCGTCCGGTAGGCGTCATAAGGGGTGGCGATGATGCAGGTTTTGGTAGGCAGGTTCTGCAGATCTTCCGAAAGCTCTGCCTGACACAGCACCAGGCAATTTACATTCATTTCCAGCGCCCGACGGATCATATCCGGCTGGTCGCCGCAGATCACAATGGAATTAGGGTCGTTAAACAGCAGGTTTGTCTGAGACTGAGGCAGGGCAACGGTTACTTCGCCGCTGATATTGTCGGTGGTTTCGCCGGCATCATTTAAGATTCGGCCGTCCAGCACAGACAGCACATTAAACAGCGGTACGCTTTCCAAATAGCCGGAGAAAACCTGAGACATGTTATAGCTTGCCACATTTTCTCTGGAGAGCATGCCGTATAGCGTGCCATCGTCGTTGGCAACGGGCACAGCATTGATGTTTTTTTGCTCGGAGAGCATATTCCAGGCAGTGCCCACAGTGACTGCGGGGCTCAGCAGCGGGGGTGTGTCAAAATCTAAGTCCCGGATCTGGGTGTGCATGCCGAAGATCCGCTTGGGGGGCTGGAAGCCGAACCGGTCCAGTACGATCTGGGTCTCGTCAGAGACGTGGCCCAGACAAGCGGCTTCATATTCTCTGTCACCTACGGCGTTGCGTAGTGCTGCATAGGCCATGGCGGCTACGATGGAGTCTGTATCTGGATTTCTGTGTCCTGTTACATAAATCGGGTCCATAGAGTGCCTCCTTAAATAAGAGAAATTTCTCCTGTTAGATTCTGCTGGCAAGAAGTATGATAATTACTCATTGTAATTATATCCCCGAAAGCAGAAAATAGCAAGCAAAAAAAGGGATAACGCCCCGTATGGAAAAACAGTTGCTTTTTTTCCCGGTTTTCGGTAGAATGAAAGCAGAAATTTTGAACACACTGGGAGAGAAGGCTATGAATGTTTTGGTAACAGGCGGTGCCGGCTATATTGGTTCCCATACTTGTCTGGAGCTTTTGGAAAGCGGCTACGGCGTGGTGGTAGTTGACAATCTGTGCAATTCCAACCCTGTGTCTTTGGAAAGAGTGCAGGAGCTCACTGGAAAAACCCTTAAATTCTATGAAGGCGATGTCCGGGATGAAGCCGTATTGCAAAAGATCTTTGCAGAAAATGAGATCGGCTGCGTGATCCATTTTGCCGGCTTAAAGGCGGTGGGAGAGAGCGTCAGTCTTCCCTGGATGTACTATGACAACAACTTAAATTCCACATTGGTTCTGACCAAGGTGATGGCGCAGGTAGGTGTGAAGAATATTATTTTCTCTTCCTCTGCCACAGTATATACCGCCACCAACCAGATGCCTTTGCGAGAGGACAGCCCCACCGGTGGCTGCACCAACCCTTACGGCTGGACCAAGTATATGACCGAGCAAATTCTGTCCGGCATGGCCTTTGCGGACAAAGACTGGAGCATCTGCTTGCTGCGCTACTTTAACCCCATTGGCGCCCACGAAAGCGGCCGCATTGGCGAAGACCCCCGGGGCATTCCCAACAACTTGATGCCCTACATCACCCAGGTGGCGGTGGGTCGCCGGGAGAAGCTGAGCATTTACGGCAACGACTATGACACCCACGACGGCACCGGTGTCCGGGATTACATCCATGTGGTGGACTTGGCAAAGGGCCATGTGGCAGCGGTGAAATATGTTACCGAGCATGCAGGTTGTGAGGTGTTTAATTTAGGCACAGGCACAGGCTATAGCGTGCTGGACATGGTGAATACCTTCGGCCGGGTCAACGGAATGGAGTTGCCCTATGAGATCGCACCGCGCCGCCCGGGGGATATTGCCACCTGCTATGCAGACCCTGCCAAGAGCCGGGAGCTGCTTGGCTGGACGGCAGAAAAGACCCTGGCGGATATGTGCCGGGATGCCTGGAATTGGCAAAAAAACAACCCCATGGGTTACGGCGAATAAGATTGTGGTCACCGGCTGTCTTGCCGGTGACCATTTTTTGTTTCGTTTGACATTCCTATGGGAAAATGGTAAGATTGTTGGGTATTGAAATTGTTTGGAGGCAAGCCATGGGATATGTGTTAATGGCCCTGTTTGCAGCGGGCGTAGCGGTATTGGATCAGCTGAGCAAAGTATGGGTGGTGGAAAATATCGCCCTGTTTGAAAAAGTGCCTGTTCTCGATGGGGTGTTCCACCTGACCTATGTGCAAAATACCGGCGCGGCATTTTCTTCTTTCCAGGGAATGCGGTGGCTGTTTTTGGTGATCTTTGCGGTATTTACCGCAGCGATCCTTTGGGAATTTTCCAAAAAGCGGATGGCCTTTACCACCTTTGAGCGGTGGTGCATCGTGGCGGTGTTTGCCGGCGGTTTGGGCAACATGATCGACCGGGTGCGGTTGGGTTATGTGGTGGATATGATCGCGGTGGAGTTTATAGAGTTTCCGGTGTTTAATGTGGCGGATTGCTTTATCTGCTGCGGCTGTATTCTGTTTATGCTGCACTTGGTAATATTTAACCGGGAATTTTGGAAGGAAGAGAAAAAATGACCCTGATTGCAGAAAGTTCTGGCCAGCGTCTGGATGCTTTTTTAGCAGAAAATATGGAAAATATGAGCCGCAGCGGCGCACAGAAACTGTTGGAAGCGGGCTTGGTGCTGCGTAACGGCAAGATAGCAAAGAAAAACGATAAGCTACAGCAGGGAGATATCATCTCTGTTACCCTGCCTGAACCCAAACAAGTGGATATCGTGGCAAAAGAAATGCCCCTGGATATCGTGTATGAAGATGAAGATGTGCTGGTACTCAATAAGCCCAAGGGCTTGGTGGTGCATCCGGCGGCAGGTCACCAGGATGACACGCTGGTCAATGGACTGCTGTATGCTATGGGGGATTCTTTGTCTGGTATTAACGGAGAATTGCGCCCCGGTATCGTCCATCGGATCGATAAGGACACCTCGGGCTTGTTGGCGGTGGCAAAAAATGACCTTGCCCATACAGTGCTGGCTTCTCAGCTGAAAGACCACACTATGGCAAGAACTTACGAATGTATCGTCTGCGGCGGCTTCAAAGAGGACAGGGGTACGGTGGATGCCCCCATTGGCCGCCATCGCACCGACAGAAAGAAAATGTGTGTTACCCAGCGTAACAGCCGCAACGCCGTCACCCATTGGGAGGTGGTGAAGCGCTACCGGGGGAAGTCGGAGGCCAAGCGGTCTTAGGAAGACAACACATCACATCAACTC
>JAZREX010000144.1:0-6461 GCA_045661025.1 Faecousia sp.
GACATATCGGTCATACCCTCAGGCACTTCGATATCCTGACCACGCATGGAGCTGTACATAGCCTCCAACACATAGACCCAGCCCTTACCGCCGGCATCCACAACACCGGCCTTCTTCAGCACGGGGTTCTGGTTGACAGTATTGGCAAGTGCCACCTTTGCCTCTTCGATAGCTGCCTCATGGACAAACTCAAAGTAGTTGTTTTCTTCTGCTGCCTGCTGCGCCTTGGCCGCTGCCAGACGGGCGACGGTCAGAATGGTGCCTTCGGCAGGCTTCATCACTGCCTTGTATGCAGCGTCCACGCCTTCCTGCAGCGCATCAGCCCACAGAACGCCGTCACAGGTCTCAATGCCCTTGAGCTTCTTGGAAATGCCCCGCATCAGCAGGGACAGGATGACACCGGAGTTACCTCTGGCGCCGCGCAGCATAGCCGATGCGGTGACCGCTGCAGCCTTCTCCAGGGAAGGATCCTCGGTCTTACGCAGATCGGTTGCTGCTGCGTTGATAGTCATGGACATGTTGGTACCGGTATCGCCGTCAGGAACCGGGAACACGTTCAGATCGTTCAGCTTCTGCTTGTTGATTTCAATGGATGCCGCCGCGCTGATGATCAGTCTGCGGAAATCGGATCCGTTAATTGTCTGCCGCAATGGTTTGTACCTCCACTTTTTCTCTTAACCGATTACCAGAGAATCGATATAAACGTTTACAGCACGAACCTGAGTGCCGGTGCATTTTTCCACCATATAGCGCACTTCATCGATAATGGCATTGCCGATGGCGGTCAGATTCACACCATCACCCACCATGATGTGCAGGTCGATGGAAATGGTGTTGTCCTCATGGAATTCCACCTTGACGCCCTTGCCCATGGATTCCTTGCGCAGCAGATGGTACACACCGTCCTTCACGGAGCGGGCAGCCATGCCCTTGACACCCATGCAGTTGGAAGCAGCGGTGCCCACGATGTCGGTATAAACGCTGGTGCTGATATTCACAGAACCATTTTCATTGTCATGACGGATCATAGATCAGTACCTCCTAAGTCACAAATGTTGTATTCAAGTCTCCCCTTATGCAGGGGAGACATTATTTGCTCAAACCATGGATGCTTCCCAGCACTCGGGAGCACTCAGGCCCATCATCTTCACGACGGTCGCAGCTACGTTGGCCAGGCCGTAAGCGCCCTCCAAAATCGTCCACTGGGTGTCCTTGTCGTAAATGATGAAGGGAACGGGATTCAGAGAGTGGGCAGTGCGGACGGAAGTCTTGCCCTTCTTGGTCTCGGTCATCTGGTCGGCGTTGCCGTGGTCGGCGGTGATCAGCACGGTGTAGCCGTACTTGTCAGCGGCTTCCAGAATGGCTTTCAGGCCGTTGTCCACGCATTCCATAGCGTAAACCACAGCTTCCATCACGCCGGTGTGACCCACCATATCGCCGTTGGGGAAGTTGCAGCGGAGGAACTGGTACTTGCCGGAAGCCATAGCCTCCACCATCTTCTCGGTGATCTCCTTGGACTTCATAGCAGGTGCCTGCTCGAAGGGGATCACATCGGAGGGGATCTCTTCGTAGGTTTCCAGCGCCTCGCAGACCTTACCGGAGCGGTTGCCGTTCCAGAAGTAGGTCACGTGGCCGTACTTCTGGGTCTCAGACACAGCGTATTCGGTAATGCCGGCCTCGCACAGCACCTCGGTGAGGGTGTTCTTAATGACGGGAGGCTGCAGCAGGTAGTTTTCGGGGATGTTCAGGTCGGCGTCGTATTGCAGCATACCGGCAAATTTCACGCCTTCGTAGCCGGGACGGTCGAATTTGTCGAAATCCTTCCGGTCAAAGGCCAGGGAAATTTCCTGAGCCCGGTCGCCCCGGAAGTTGAAGAGGATCACGCTGTCGCCGTTAGCGATGGGTGCCAGAGGCGCGCCGTTTCTTTCAATGACGAAAGCGGGCAGATCCTGGTCGATGCAGCCGGTCTCAGCCCGGTAGGTTTCAATGGCCTCCTTGGCAGAGGGGAACAGACGGCCAAGACCCTGCACGTGGGTGCGCCAGCCGGTCTCCACCATACCCCAGTTGGCTTCGTAGCGGTCCATAGTGACCTGCATACGGCCGCCGCCGGAAGCGATGGCGTAGTCGCAGCCGTCGGTGTTCAGTTCGGAAAGGGTGTTTTCCAGCATTTCCACATATTCCAGAGCGGAGGTGGCGGGTACGTCACGGCCGTCCAGCAGGATGTGGCAGTAAACCTTCTTCACGCCCTCAGCCTTGGCCTGCTTCAAAAGGGCGATGAGGTGATGGATGTTGGAGTGGACGTTGCCGTCAGACAAAAGGCCCACAAAATGCAGCGCCTTGCCCTCTGCGTTGGCAACCAGTTCCTTCCAGGTTTCAGAAGCGAACAGCGCGCCATTCTCAATGGACTCGCCTACCAGCTTTGCGCCCTGAGAGTAGACCTGACCGCAGCCGAGGGCGTTGTGGCCAACTTCGGAGTTGCCCATATCCTCATCGGAGGGCAGGCCGACGGCAGTGCCGTGGGCTTTCAGGTAAGTATTGGGGCAGGTTGCCAGCAGCTGATCCAGAGTGGGGGTCTTGGCCTGTACAACAGCATCGCCGCTGCCGCCGTCGCCCTTGCCCACGCCGTCCATAATTACCAAAACAATGGGTTTTTTCATAATCTATTCCTCCGGAAAAACAGTCTTCTGTAAAAGTGCATTTTATCAGTCATATTATTTTACTACATTTTAAGTAAAGATACAACTCTCATTTTGTATTTTTTCCGTTTTCACAAAAAATGCCTGCCGAACCCCCGGTTTTGGGGCAGTTTGGCAGACATTTTTATGCAATTTTAGTTCAAAGTGCCTTCTGCGCGGTCAAAAAGCTGACCGATCCGCCGGTAAAGTGCCCGGCTCTCCGGGGTTTCTTTGGCGTTCCATTCCTCGATCCAGCGGACGGAAGCCTCCTGAGCGGCCTTCAAAGTTTGCAGATCGCAGCTTAAATTGGCCACCCGGAATACCGGCAGGCCCGACTGCCGGGCACCGAAAAAGTCTCCCGGCCCTCTCAGCTTCAGGTCCTCCTCTGCGATTTTGAAGCCGTCGGTGGTGGCGCACAGCGCCTTCAGCCGGCCTACTGTTTCGGGATTTCTGTTATGGGTGGTCAGGATGCAGTAGCTCTTGGCATCCCCCCGGCCTACACGGCCCCGTAGCTGATGGAGCTGAGATAGTCCGAACCGGTCCGCATCCTCGATGATCATTAAGGTGGCGTTGGGTACATCCACACCCACCTCGATCACCGTAGTTGCCACCAACACATCCGCCTCCCGGCGGGCAAAGGCGGCCATGACCGATTCCTTTTCCGAGGACTTCATCTGGCCGTGGAGCAGCGCCACCCGCAGATCCGGAAACACCGTCTGTTGCAGGGTCTCAGCCCAAACCGTTGCCGCCTTCAAGTCCAGGTCGCCGTTTTCCTCCACCGCCGGGCAGACCACATAGCACTGATGACCCTGGGCAACCTGCTTGCGGATAAAGGCATTGATCCGGGCCCGGTAGCTTTCACCTACCAGGAAGCTGTCGATTTTCTGTCTGCCGGGGGGCAGTTCGTCCAAAATGGACAGCTCCAGATCGCCGTACATCAGCAGAGCCAAGGTTCGGGGAATCGGGGTTGCAGACATGACCAGCAGGTGGGGATCGTTGCCCTTTGCCGACAGAGCCGCCCGCTGGGCAACCCCAAACCTATGCTGTTCGTCTGCGATCACCAGGCCCAGGTCGTGAAAGACCGTGCTGTCGGAGACCAGGGCATGAGTGCCGATGACCAGGTCCGTTTGGCCGTCTTCCACCGCCTGACGGACCTCTTTTTTATTTTTTGCCGTCAAGCCGCCGGTCAGCAGGCTCACCCGGAGACCCAAGGGGGACAGAAATTTCTTTAGAGATTGGTAGTGCTGCTCCGCCAGAATTTCCGTAGGGGCCATCAAGGCCGCCTGTTTGCCGTTTTTTACTGCCAAATAGGCCGCCGCCGCGGCCACCATGGTCTTGCCGCTGCCTACATCGCCCTGGACCATCCGGTTCATGGGCGCGCCTCGGCTAAGATCCTCCACGATTTCCCCGATGGCCCGGTTTTGGGCGCCGGTCAGGGAAAAGGGCAGGGCATCATAAAAGGGCTTCAGCTCTAGATTTCGGTAAGCCGGCACTTTTTTTCCGGCCCGGGAAGCTCGCATGAGGGCAAGTCCAGCGGAGAAAACAAAAAACTCCTCAAAGATCAGCCGCCGCTTGGCAAGCTCCGCCTCCTCCATAGAGCCCGGCTCATGGATGGCATAATAGGCCCGTTCTGCCGGCAGAATGCCGTAGGCGCTACGCACCGAGGCAGGCAATATCTCCGCCGGAACATCGCAGATGGCCAAGGCCTGCCGCACCGCTTTGAGCATAGCGCTGTTGGACAGGCCGGCTGTCAGAGGATAGATGGGCAAAACGCGGCGGGTCATCACCGGCTCGCCGTCCAAGGGCTCAAACACCGGAGAGGTCATGCTGTAGCCGATAAAATCCCCGGACACTGCGCCATAGAAAATATACTCTTTTCCGTACTGAAGCTTATCGGTGGTAAATTTCTGATTGAAGAAGGTCAGGTTCAGACGGCCGGTATGGTCCGCCACCTGGACCTTTGTCACATCCAAGCCTTTTCGAACATGGGCCGTTCTGGGGGTATTCATGACCATAGCCTTGAAGCAGGCAGGTTTGTCCGGCTCCAGCTTTTCAATGGTCACCAGCCGAGTCCGGTCCTCATAGCCCCGGGGGAAATGGCAGATCAGGTCCTCCAGGGTATAGATACCCAGTGCCGCAAATTGTTTGGCCTTATTCGGGCCGACCCCTTTGAGCATGGTAACAGGATCTTTCAGTCTTGCCATGGTCACACCTCCTTTATAAAAATAATATAACACAATGATCGGGATTTTCCAAGTAAATTGCCCATAACATGAAAAAACTCCCTCCGAGATAGTCGGAAGGAGATATTTTCAGAGATGTTAGGCCAGCTTGTTCAGCTGCAGGGTCATGCTGCTCTTCTTGCGGGCAGCAGTATTCTTGTGCAGAATACCCTTGGTGACAGCCTTATCGACGATCACGACCGCATCCTTATAAGCAACTTCAGCGGCGGTACGGTCACCGGCAGCCAGAGCAGCCTCATACTTCTTGATCACGGTCTTCATCTCGGACTTGTCAGCCTTGTTCTTCTCATAAGCAATCTTGGAACGGATGACATCCTTCTTAGAGGACTTGATATTGGGCATAGTTACACCTCCTGTTCTGCATTCTAGTTCACGCAGTTACCAATTATAACGCGATTTTTCCATAAAATCAATACCTTTTTTTACTTTTTTTATCTACGAAACAGAATGTTGCTTATTTTCCGGGCCCATCCGGATATTCCCGGCCGAAAAAGCCCTTGTCAAGCCCATTTTTTTGTGCGGAAAAATAACCCCTGTCAAAATGTTATACCGGCAAAAAGTAGGAACTTGGACGAATGGTGTCGAAAAAACTTATGTTAACTAAAATGCATACGAATAACGGTTTTCAATTCCTGCCCCATCCTGTGGATAACCTTGTGGATAATGTGGAAAACTTTGACCGTTTCAAGGTCTGTTTCCAAATTTTCCGGTTTTTCACCCTGTGCCTCCTGTGTATAACCGGATGCATAACCTGGCAAAAAACGATCCGTTTTTTGTGTTATGTTACCATTGGAATCCCCGTGAAGACCCGGTTGGTTTTCCCCAAAAAAGTTGTGAAAAACTGTCGTGCCGTTGACAGCCGCGGCCCGTCCACATAGGAACTGGAAAAATTTTTGTTAAAATTAAACAAATATCACCGCTGTATGATTTTTCCCCGGCTGGAAATACTGAAGCCATAGTCCGTTATCACGACACATGAGGAGGAACCCCATGCAGGGAAAGGTAGAGATCTGCGGTGTGAACACCGCCCGATTGAAAGTGCTGTCTCAGTCCAGGATGGATGAACTTTTGCACAAGGCAAAGGCGGGAGATGAGGCTGCCCGGCAGGAGCTGATCGAAGGAAACTTGCGACTGGTGCTTTCTGTGATCCAGCGATTTGATAAGCGGGGAGAAAGTCCCGACGATCTGTTCCAGGTGGGTTGCGTGGGATTGATCAAGGCGATTGCCAATTTTGACCCAGATAAAAATGTTCGGTTTTCCACCTACGGTGTGCCTATGATTGCAGGCGAAGTTAGGCGATATTTGCGGGACAATTCCGCCATACGGGTGTCTCGGTCCTTGCGGGATGTGGCATACAAGGTGCTGCAGTGTAAAGAGAGTATGCTCCTGCGGATGGGGCGGGAGCCCACACTGGAGGAGATTGCCAAGGAACTGGACATCCCGGAAAGTGATGTGGCCCAGGCATTGGATGCTGTTTGCACTCCGGTCAGCCTCCACGACCCGGTGTTTACCGATGGCGGCGACCCGCTGACGGTGATGGATA
>JAZREX010000145.1:0-7871 GCA_045661025.1 Faecousia sp.
AATGCAGCGCTTCTGGCTGCGCAGATTCTAGCTGTCGCCGATGCAGATTTGGCCCGTCGGCTGGATGAAAAACGTGCAAGTGATGCTAAGGTTGTTCTTCAGAAGGACGCCGGCATTGCTGATAGACTGTAAAACCTGGGAAACACCCACTACAAAATATAAGGAGAAATGAATTATGGAAAAGAAACTTGTATACACCGGTAAAACAAAGGACGTATTTGCTCTGGAAAATGGTAACTATCTGTTGAAGTTTAAGGATGATTGCACCGGTAAGGACGGCGTGTTTGATCCCGGCGAAAACTCTGTCGGTTTGACTATTGATGGCGTGGGTGATGTAAATCTGCGGATGTCCATCTACTTCTTTGAAAAGATCAATGCTGCTGGTATTAAGACCCACTATGTAAGCGCAGATCTGGATAACACCACTATGGAGGTTCTGCCCGGTAAAGTATTCGGTAAGGGTCTGGAAGTTATCTGCCGTTACAAGGCTGTTGGTTCTTTCTACCGCCGTTATTCTGACTACATTGCTGAGGGCGCTGACCTGCCTGCATATGTTGAAACTACCTTCAAGAATGACGAGAAGGGCGATCCCCTGGTTACCAAGGACGGCCTGGTACATTTGGGCGTTATGACCTCTGAGCAGTATGATGATCTGAAGGCTATGACTCAGGCAATCACCAAGATCGTTGCAGACGACTTGAAGGAAAAGGGTCTGGATATGTACGATATCAAGTTTGAATTTGGTTACGATGCAGACGGCAAGGTGATGCTGATCGATGAGATTGCTTCCGGCAATATGCGTGTTTACAAGGATGGTCAGTACATTGATCCCATGACCTTGAACAAGTTGTTCTTTGCCTAATAAAAGGAGTTTGAAATGGGAGGCTTTTTTGGAATTGCATCCAAGCAGGACTGCATGTTGGATGTGTTCTTTGGTGTAGATTATCATTCTCATTTAGGAACCCGTCGTGCCGGTATGGCGGCGTACGATAAGAAAATTGGTCTGCAAAGAGAGATTCATAATATTGAGAATTCTCCCTTCCGGACAAAGTTTGAACGTACATTGGACGAAATGAAGGGCACATCGGCAATAGGCTGTATCAGCGATACAGATCCCCAGCCACTGCTGATTCGTTCCTGCTTGGGTACATTTGCCATTACCACTATTGGTATTATCAATAACTACAATGATTTGATTGACCAGTATTTGTCCTTTAGCGGTGGCCATTTTGATGCAATGACCGGTGGTAAGGTGAACTGTACGGAATTGGTGGCAGCGCTCATCAGTCAGAAGAGCAGCTTTGAGGAAGGTATCCAATTTGCCCAGCGTGTAATTGATGGCACTGCAAATATTCTGATCTTGACAGACGACGGCAAGCTGATTGCTGCAAGAGATCGTCTTGGTCGCATCCCGGTCCAGATCGGCAAGAACGAGGACGGATATTGCGCCTCTTTTGAGCAGTTTGCTTACACCAAACTTGGTTACGAGCATGTCAGAGATTTGGGCCCCGGGGAAGTGGTGGAATTGACTCCGGACGGAGTCCGTCAGCTGGTTGCCCCCGGTAAGGAAATGAAGATGTGCGCATTCCTGTGGAGTTACTACGGATATCCCACCTCTACCTACGAAGGAATCAATGTAGAAGCCATGCGCTACCGCAATGGCGCGGCCATTGCTGAGCGGGATATGAAGCAGGGTAGAGATATGAACATCGACTATGTTGGCGGTGTTCCGGATTCCGGAACGCCCCATGCAATCGGTTATGCAAACCGTACCGGTAAGCCCTTTGCCCGTGCATTTATCAAATACACACCTACCTGGGCTCGTAGCTTTACACCTGCTCGTCAATCTGACAGAAACAAGATCGCAAAGATGAAACAGATTCCTGTACATGAGTTGATCGTGAATAAGGATCTGCTGTTTGTGGATGATTCCATCGTTCGTGGTACACAGCTGCGTGAAACTGTGGAATTTCTCTACGATAACGGTGCAAAATCTGTGCATATGCGTTCTGCTTGCCCGCCGATTATGTATGGCTGTAAGTATTTGAATTTCTCTCGTGCTACCGATGACATGGAGCTGATCTCCCGTCAGGTCATCATGGAATTGGAAGGGGAGGAAGGCTTTAAGCATATTGACGAATATGCTGACGGTAATACAGAACGTGGTAAGAATATGCGTAAAACCATTTGCGAAAAGTTTAAGTTCGCTTCTCTTGGCTTCCAGACAATCGATGGCGTCGTTAAGGCCATTGGTATGGAACCTTGTAAGCTATGTACCTACTGCTGGAATGGCAAAGAATAATTGTTAAGGAGATTATTATGTCTGAAAAGAGTTATTCCGCAAGCTATGCTGCTGCCGGTGTGGATATTACCGCAGGTTATCGCGCGGTAGAATTGATGAAAAAGCATGTCGCCCGCACCCGTAATGAGGGCTGCCTGGACGATGTTGGCGGTTTTGGCGGTTGTTTCGGATTGCCTATTGCCGGTATGGAAGAGCCTGTCTTGGTTTCCGGTACCGACGGCTGCGGCACCAAGGTTAAGTTGTCCATTCTAATGGACAAGCACGATACCATTGGTATTGATGCTGTTGCTATGTGTGTTAACGACATTATCTGTGTCGGCGCAAAGCCCCTGTTCTTCCTGGACTATATTGCCTGCGGAAAGAACATTCCCGAGAAGATCGCTGAGATCGTCGGCGGTGTGGCAGAGGGCTGTGTCCAGTCCGGTGCTGCCTTAATCGGCGGCGAAACAGCAGAACATCCTGGCATGATGCCGCAGGACGAATACGACCTGGCTGGATTTGCTGTGGGTATTGTGGATAAGAAGAAGATTATCGACAATACCAAGATGGAAGCAGGTGATGTAGTGATCGCACTGCCTTCCACCGGTATTCATTCCAATGGCTTTAGCTTGTGCCGTAAGGTGTTTGACATTGATAACAACAATCCCGAACTGTATGTACCCCGGGAAGATCTGGGCGGAAAAACTGTTGCCGAGGCTTTGTTGGTACCCACCAAGATCTACGTAAAGCCTGTACTGGCTTTGCTGGAAAAGGTGAATGTCAAGGGTATTAGCCATATTACCGGCGGCGGTTTCTATGAGAATATTCCCCGCAGCATTCCTGATGGCTTGGGCGCAGTAATTGACAGAAGTGCAGTTAAGGTGTTGCCTATTTTTGATGTGATTGCAAAGACAGGCAATATCCCTGAGCGCGATATGTTCAACACCTATAATATGGGTGTTGGTATGAGCATTGTAGTTCCTGCTGATCAGGTGGAAATTGCCATTGAAATTCTGAAGGCCCACGGTGAGGATGCATATGTCATCGGTAAGATCGTAGCATCTGAGGATAAGATTGTGATTCAGTAAGGGGATTTGATATGAATAAGGCAAGAATTGCAGTATTGGTTTCCGGTGGAGGAACAAATTTGCAGGCATTGCTGGATGCACAGAGTTCCGGCGTAATTACCAGTGGCAAAATATGTTTGGTGATCTCTAACAGCACCACCGCTTTCGCGTTGACCCGCGCAGAAAATGCGGGCGTTCCTACAGCAGTTGTGCTAAAAAAAGAACTGGGAAGCCAGGAAGCTTTTGAACAGCGGATTGTGGAGCTTCTACAGGAAAATCAAATTGATTTGATCGTTCTTGCCGGATTTATGTCGATTCTCACAGAAAGCTTTACCAGCCGCTATCCCAAGCGGATATTGAATGTACATCCGTCTTTGATCCCCGCCTTCTGCGGCAAGGGTTTTTATGGACTGAAAGTCCATGAAGAGGCACTTGCCTATGGTGTGAAGGTAACAGGCGCAACAGTACATTTTGTGAATGAGATTCCCGATGGGGGAGAGATCGTGTTCCAGAAGGCGGTGGAGATTCTAGATGGAGATACTCCTGAGGTTCTCCAGCGTCGCGTTATGGAACAGGCGGAGTGGAAGATTCTTCCCCAAGCGGTAGAAAAAGTAAGTAGTCATTTGCTCCTGGAAAGAGAGGAAAATCGCTAATGAATGTTTATGAAATTGGTTCACTGCAGGAAAAGCTTGCCTGCAATACATATCCCGGTCGTGGTATCGTATTGGGTGTTACGCCCAATGGTAAGTACGCTGTAGCGGCATATTTTATTATGGGCCGCAGCGTTAACAGCAGAAACAGAGTCTTTGTGCAGGAGCCCGATGGCATCCGCACTGAGGCTTTTGATCCCAGCAAGATGGAAGATCCCAGCCTTATTATCTATCACCCTGTACGGGAAGCCGGCTGTGGCCTCATTGTTACCAATGGAGATCAGACAGATACCATTTGGGAAGCGCTGGCCCATGGTGAAAGCTGGGAGGCTGGCCTGCGGACCCGGAAATTTGAGCATGACGGTCCTAACTGGACACCGCGTATTTCCGGTTTGTTGGCAACTGATGGCAGCTATAAGATGTCTATCTTAAAGTCTGCAGATCCCGAAGGCACTGCTTGCGCAAGATTCTTCTATGAGTATCCTGCTATTGCTGGTTTGGGACATTTCCTGCACACCTATGTCTGTGACGGAAACCCTGTGATTCCTACCTTCCAGGGTGAGCCGGAGCGCGTTGCTATGTGCGACGATATGGATGCATTTACAGACATGCTGTGGAACAATTTAAATCCCGATAACAAGATCTCTCTGTTTGTCCGTTATACAGATATGCAGAGTGGTGAATTTACACAGAAAATTATTAATAAGCACTGCTAAGGAGGATATTATGAAAGAGTTTGAATTGAAGTATGGTTGTAACCCCAACCAGAAACCCTCCAAAATCTATATGCACGATGGCAGTGAACTGCCCATCACCATCCTAAATGGCCGTCCCGGTTACATCAATTTCTTGGACGCTCTGAACACCTGGCAGCTGGTCAAGGAGCTGAAGGAAGCTACCGGTATGTGTGCAGTGACATCTTTTAAGCATGTTTCTCCTACTTCTGCTGCAGTGGGCAAGGTTTTGTCTGCCGATCTGAAGAAGGCTTGCTTTGTGGATGATATCGAAGGCTTGGACGAGAGCCCTCTGGCTTGCGCATATGCCCGTGCCCGTGGCACCGACCGTATGTGTTCCTTCGGCGACTGGGTTGCGCTGTCTGACGAATGTGATGCTGTGACCGCTACTATGATCGCCCGGGAAGTTTCCGATGGCGTGATCGCTCCCGGTTACTCCGCAGAAGCTCTGGAGATTCTGAAGGCTAAGCGTAAAGGTAGCTATAATGTAGTTGCCATTGATCCTAACTTTGTTCCTGCGGTGCAGGAGTGCAAGCAGGTGTTCGGCATCACTTTTGAGCAGGGCCGCAATAATTTTAAGATCGACAATGACCTGCTGAAGAATATTGTAACAGCCAATAAGGAACTGCCTGAGAGTGCAAAGATCGACCTGATCGTTGCATTGATTACTCTGAAATATACCCAGTCCAACTCTGTTTGCTTTGCAGTAGATGGACAGGCCATCGGTGTTGGTGCCGGTCAGCAGTCCCGTATCCATTGTACCCGTTTGGCAGGTACCAAGGCAGACACCTGGTTCCTGCGTCAGCATCCCAAGACCTTGAACCTTCCCTTCAGAGAGGATCTGGGCCGTCCTAACCGTGACAATGTGATCGACGGTTACATCAACGGCAACGAGGAAGATGTTTGCGCTGAGGGTATTTGGCAGAATTACTTTACAACCCGTCCTGAGCCTCTGACTCAGGAAGAGAAGAAGGCATTCCTGGCATCCCGTACCGGAGTTGCTCTTGGCTCTGATGCTTTCTTCCCCTTTAGTGATAACATTAAGCGCGCGGTTGCTTCCGGCGTAAAGTACATCGCTGAGCCCGGTGGTTCTATTCGCGATGACTTGGTCATTGAAGAATGCGACAAAAATGGTATCGTGATGGCCTTTACCGGTATGCGTCTGTTCCATCATTAATGGAGGATATTACATGAAAGTTATGGTTGTCGGTGGCGGTGGCCGTGAGCATACCATCATCAGAAAACTAAAAGAAAATAAAACCATTACTGAAATTTTTGCATTGCCCGGTAATGGCGGCATGGCATCTGATGCTACCTGCGTGAATATCAGCGCAACGGACATCCCTGCAATTGTTGCCTTTGCCAAGGAAAACGCTGTGGACTACGCAGTAGTCGCACCGGATGATCCTCTGGTACTGGGCTGTGTAGATGCCTTGAATGAGATTGGAATCGACTGCTTTGGCCCCAATAAGGCTGCAGCTATTATTGAAGGCAGTAAGGCTTTTTCCAAGAATCTGATGAAAAAGTACAATATCCCCACAGCTGCCTATGAGATATTTACAGATCTGCAGGCTGCACTTGCGTATATTGAAACTGCACCTATCCCCACGGTTATTAAGGCTGATGGCCTGGCATTGGGCAAAGGCGTAATTATTGCACAGACACGGCAGGAAGCTGTGGAAGCTGTGACCGATATGATGGCGAATGCTAAGTTCGGCAAATCCGGTTCCACAGTTGTCATCGAAGAGTTCTTAACCGGCCCTGAGGTTTCTGTCCTTGCCTTTACTGATGGTAAGGTGGTAAAGCCTATGGTTTCTTCTATGGACCATAAGCGGGCAGGGGATAACGATACAGGTCTGAATACCGGTGGTATGGGCACGATCGCGCCCAATCCCTACTATACGGAGGACATTGCAGAGGTGTGCATGCGGGATATCTTCCTGCCTACCATTGCAGCCATGAATAGCGAGGGCCGGACATTTAGGGGCTGCTTGTATTTTGGTTTGATGCTGACTCCCAATGGCCCTAAGGTGATCGAGTACAACTGCCGCTTCGGCGATCCGGAGACGCAAGTGGTATTGCCTTTGCTGGAAAGCGATCTTTTGCAGATCATGCAGGCAACAACACAGGGCACTTTGGAGCAGACTGAAGTAAAATTCAGCAATAAACATGCTTGCTGTGTTGTTACGGCATCTAAGGGTTATCCTTTGGATTATCAAAAGGGTTTTGAGATCACCATGACCCAGGAAGCTACAGAACATACCTATGTGGCTGGCGCAAAGCTGGAAGGCGGAAAGCTTCTGACCTCCGGCGGTAGAGTAACAGGTACCACAGCGGTAGCTGAAACCCTGCAGGAGGCAATTTGTGAGGCGTATCGGATTGCAGACGGTGTCTGCTTTGAGAACGCTTATCGTCGTAGCGACATTGGCCAGCGGGGTCTGGCAGCGTATCAATAAGGAGGCGAGAAGAAATGGTTTTTCGCGTTTATGTTGAAAAGAAGAAGGGGCAGACCCACGAAGCGGATGCACTGCTGAAGCAGGCGAATGAGTTTCTGCAGATTTCCGGTTTGAAATCTGTCCGAGTTCTCAATCGTTATGATGTGGAGAAGATCGATAAGGAACTGTTTGATTATGCTGTAGGTACTGTGTTTTCTGAGCCTCAGGTAGATAGCGTGTTTTTTGATGCGCCTGTCGGCCAGATCGTGTTTGCAGTTGAGCCTCTGCCTGGTCAGTATGATCAGCGTGCTGACTCTGCAGCCCAGTGTATTCAGATCTTGTCTCAGGGCGAGCGTCCGTTGGTTCGGACTGCAAAGGTATACATTCTGGAGGGCGATTTATCTGAGGGCGATATCGCTGCGATCCGCCACCATGTGATCAACCCTGTGGAATGTCGGGAAGCTTCTATGGAACTGCCCAAGACTTTGGAAATGGAAGTAACCGTTCCAGAATCTGTGGCAACAGTGGAAGGTTTCTTGGAAATGGATCAGGCTGCTTTGGCAGATATGGTGAAATCCTTGGGTCTTGCAATGGATTTGGACGATATTACATTCTGCCAATCCTATTTCAAGACAGAGAACAGAAATCCCACTATTACCGAGATCAGGATGATCGATACCTATTGGTCTGATCACTGCCGTCAT
>JAZREX010000146.1:0-4286 GCA_045661025.1 Faecousia sp.
TTACCTCACTACCTGTACCGGCGGTGGTACCTACCGCAACATTTTTGAGGGGCACATTTGCCCAATCAAAGGCATAAAGCTGGGTCTGAGTCATACCGGGATTGGCCGCCAGAACCCCAATACACTTTGCCGCATCCAGGGCAGAGCCGCCGCCAATTCCCAGAACAAAATCTGCCCCGACTGCAATTGCTTTTTCCGCCGCGGCCATACAGTTAGTGAGTTTTGGGTTCTGACCGATCTCATCAAACAATACCCATTTCTGGCCGTTTTGCTCCAGAGTATCGGTCACATCCTGCAGCGCACCGCTTACCTTTGCAGATTGTTTACCTGTTACGATCAGGCAGACCTTGCCCAGCTTTGCCAGCTCTTTTGCACTGGCCCGGACACAGCCTGCTCCGGTAATCAGTTTTACAGGCATAAAGGAATTCATATTCATTTGCGCTCCCCCCTCGTTTTTATTATCATAGCATACTTTTCCCTTTTTCTCTACCTGTTTTCCCCAAAGAAAAGCCAAAACGCCTTGTCTTTTCCCGAAGGCATATGCTATAATAGGATCAAACCATATAAGGAGGTCATCTCATGATCAAAAAAGCAGCAGAATTTAAAACCGAATACCGAGAGAATATGCGCGGTGGTAATGGCACCGTAGAACTCACCAACTTTGTAACCCCCGAAGAAATGAATGACAAGGGCCGCCTGTTTGCCAACATCACCCTGAAGCCCGGCTGTAGCATCGGCTACCATGTACATGAAAACGACACCGAACTGTTCTACCTGATCAAAGGCGAGGTTCTTTATAATGACAATGGCACAGAGCACACCCTGCACGCCGGCGATGTGATGATCTGCCCCGCAGGCACCGGACATTCCATCGCCAACAACGGCCAGGAAACCGCCGAGGTTTGCGCCGTCATCGTCTACGCTTAATAAAACAAGTACAAAACACCCCTCAGTAGAGGGGTGTTTTACTTATACCACTGCATAAAAATATTCTGTGATTTGCTCCGGAGATTCTTCCATGCCATGGTCTATCCACCATTTAAGTGTTCCCATAAAGGTTGACAGGATATGGTTTTTCCAAAAAGCATCCGGAATATGTTTGGCTCTTTTCTCTTCAAACATAGATAAGTTGCTTTCCACCAAACTTTCCAGATTGGACCGGAAGTATCTTAAAAACAATTCGTTATTGGCAGAAGACAGCAACGCCAAGATATTATTATCATTGTTTTGCAAATGTTGGAACAGGTGTAAAAACACGCTGTCAGAACCGTCGCAATTAAAAATATGCCGGTGGCCCTGGCCTGTATGGTTCTCAGTGTCGAAGATGTGACAGAATAGTTCTTCGCAGAAGGCTTTCAGCAGAAAATCCTTGGTTTCAAAATGGGAATAAAACGTTGCTCTGCCCACATCCGCAGCCTCAATGATCTGGCCCACTGTGATTTGATGAAAGTCTTTTTTAGAAAGGAGCTTGGTGAACGCATTAAAAATTGCCTCCCGGGATTTTCTCTGGCGTCTGTCCATATGTTTTTCTCCATACATTTTTTATGATTTGTTCCGTAATGAATCACCAGGCAATATCGTATATTGAAATGCCCATGGCTTGGAATATACTATTGTTGAACACTTTGTTCGGTAACGAATAGATTGTATTACAAATTATGGAATTCGTCAATGGGAGGGCATTATGAAAACCCAGCGGAATATTTTTGTCGCATTTATTCTAAATCTGTCTTTTGCGGTCTTTGAATTTTTCGGAGGCGTTGTATCCGGTAGTGTAGCAATCCTGTCTGATGCAATCCACGATATGGGGGATGCTGCAAGCATCGGTCTATCCTACTTTTTGGAGAAAAAGAGCCGAAAGCAGCCGGATGGGACTTACACCTACGGGTATGCCCGGTATTCGGTGCTAGGCGGACTGATCACAACGCTCATTCTTCTGATTGGCTCTGTTATGGTTATGTATAATGCCATCCACAGGATCATTACCCCCACAAAAATAAACTATCAAGGGATGATCCTGTTTGCGGTGGTAGGTGTGTGCGTAAACTTTTCTGCAGCGCTTTTTACCAGAGATAGCCATTCCTTAAATCAAAAAGCCGTGAATTTGCATATGCTTGAGGATGTTCTTGGTTGGGGTGTTGTCCTGGTTGGCGCCATCGTGATGCACTTTACAGATTTTTCCCTTATCGACCCGCTTATGTCCATAGGCGTATCCCTGTTTATTCTGGTCAATGCAGTGGGCAATCTCAAAGAGGAGGCCGATCTGTTTCTGGAAAAAACGCCGCCTCATATGGATGTTGCCCAAATCAAAGACCATCTGGAAACAATAGACGGCGTTTTGGAAGTCCACCATATCCATCTTTGGAGTATGGATGGACATAACCACTATGCCACCATGCATGCTGTTACTGACAGCAACCCCCACAAAATAAAACATGCCATCCGGGAAAAACTGGCAGAACATGGCATCGGCCATGTGACCTTAGAACTGGAAGCAAGCTCTGAGCATTGTCACGAAACACACTGTTACACAGAGTTCCCCTCTCACGCTGCCCACATTCACCACCATCATCACCATTAAAAAAGCCCCTCTGGTGTACCAGAGGGGTTCTTTTATCTTAGGAATTACTTTTCGTTCTTGTAGATTTCCTTGAAATACTTGTAGGTATCTACCTTCAGCTCGCCGCAGGCAGCCTCATCGCAGGCAATGATGCCATCGGGATGCAGCTGCAGAGCGCTGATGGTCCATGCGTGATCCACGCCGCCTTCTACACAATGACGCAGAGCGCGGGCCTTGTTATGACCGTTAATGACCAACAGAACCTGCTTGGAATCACAAACGGTGCCAACACCGACAGACAGAGCAGTCTTGGGGACCTTGTTGGGGTCATTGTCAAAGAAGCGGGAATTGACGATCAGGGTATCCTCGGTCAGCGCACGGACGCCGGTACGGGAAGTCAGAGAGGTGAAGGGCTCATTGAAAGCAATGTGGCCATCCACACCGGAGCCGCCCAGGAACAGGTCAATACCGCCATAAGAAGCGATCTTATCCTCGTAACGCTGGCACTCTGCTTCCAGATCCTCTGCCATACCGTTGAGAATGTTGATGTTCTCAGCAGGGATATCAATATGGTTGAAGAAATTATCGTGCATGAAATACCAGTAGCTCTGGTCATGCTCTCTGGGCAAGCCAACATACTCATCCATGTTGAAGGTGACCACATTTTTGAAGGTCACTTCGCCGGCCTTGTTCATCTCGATCAAGCGCTTGTAAACACCCAGAGGGGAAGAACCGGTGGGCAAACCCAGAATAAAGGGGCGATCTTCTTTGTGGTTATTGATAGCATCGGCAATGTGCTGCGCCGCCCAGGCACACATTCCATCATAGTCGTTCTTGATAATTAGTTTCATTGTTTTCACTCTCCAATAAACAATTGAAAGGATACGAATTTGCATCTTTCCTAACGGAGTAATTATACATCTAGAAATTTTATTTGTCTATTATTTTTTTGCATTTTCCATAATTTTTATAACTTTATACACCTATGCGCACCACAACTTTCAACAACTTTTCCCCTACAAACCTTAGCATAATTCCACAAAAAAGCCCGCAGACCGAAGTCTGCAGGCTTTTTTATCATTTGGAATTAGAACAGGCCGGAAACCTTGCCGGTCTCGGTGTCTACATCCACGCGGCGGTATGCAGGGTCAGCTGCAGTACCGGGCATCATGGAGATAGTACCAGCCATGGGGCACAGGAACTTAGCGCCGCCGTACTCCAGGATGTCACGGACAAACAGACGCCAGCCGGTGGGCACACCCTTCTTGGTGGGATCATCGGACAGGGACAGGTGAGTCTTAACCATCATGGTGCAGTAGTCAGCGTACTTAGGATCGGACTCGAAGCGCTGTGCCTTCTCAACAGCCAAAGGTGCCCAGTCAACGCCGTCAGCGCCGTAAACTTCCTTAGCGATCAGCTCAACGCGCTTACGCAGAGGCACATCCAGGTCGTACAGGAACTTAACTTCGTTCTTGGACTCACAGGCCTCAACGACAACCTGAGCCAGCTCAGCAGCGCCTTCGCCGCCGTAACGCCAGTGGTTGGACTCAGCGCAACGAACGCCCTTCTCAGCACACAGCTTCTTCAGCAGTGCGATCTCAGCATCGGTATCGGTGTAGAACCGGTTGATGCAGACAACGGGGGTGATGCCGGACTTCTTGATGGTGTTGACGTGATGGAACAGGTTGCAAGTACCCTTCTCCAACAGCTCCAGATTCTCTTCCTT
>JAZREX010000147.1:0-9659 GCA_045661025.1 Faecousia sp.
ACAGAAAAGCAGCTGCCCGGTGTGGGTATCTCCATCGGCTTGACCCGGCTTTTCTATGTGCTGGATGAACAAGGACTGCTGAACCCCGACCTTTCCGGCGCGCCTGCAGATGTTTTGATCCTGCCTATGACGGAAACACCCACCGCGGCCATTTCCTTGGCAGAAGTGCTGCGCAATCGGGGCATTCGGGTGCAGCTGTACGCCGAGCAGAAGAAGTTTAAGCAGAAAATGAGCTATGCAGACAAGCTGGGCGTTTCCTATGCGGTGCTGCTGGGCGAGGATGAAATTGCCCAAGGCAAGTGCTCGGTGAAGAATATGACCACCGGCCAGCAGGAGCTGCTTAAGCCGGAAGAAGCAGCGGACTTTATTTTAGAAGGTCTTGCCAAGAACAATGGCCCGCTGATTTTGGAAGGCTAACATGGAGCAAAAATTCTTGGAAGCTTTGGCAGCAAGCCAAGCAAAGGCGGCAGCCTTGGGGGTGCGAATCCGGCCCATGCCCTCTTTTTCCCAAGTCCAGCGCTGTCTGGAAGGACATCGGGAAAGCGATGGCTTTTGGGACTTGGCAGACAAGGGTAGGTTGGACTTATCTTTGGAGGCCCTGGCGGTGAAAAAGCAGTTTACAGGTCTTTTCACCGATGAACAGGCCAACACCGCCCTAGAGCGATTGCTAAACGCCGGCTATTCATTTTTATAAGAAAGAAAAGGAACAGACCGAAAGGCCTGTTCCTTTTTGTATAAGCCTGTTTTTCGGCATTCCCAACCATATACAGAATGCCTAATTTTTATTCTGGCGCAACGGTTTTCTTTCTTTTGTTTTTGTTGTGTTTTTACAAAAAAACTAGCAGCGTACTTATCTGCCGGTTTCCTATTGCCCATTGGTATTTTTAACTGATATAATACAAGAAGGATACGATCATGAAAGAAATAATCCGTGAATTCGTATCCTCTATCAAAATAGAAAGAGGCAGAAAGTATGGAAAAGAAAAAGATCCCTGTAAACCTAAAAACAGTTACCTCTTTGCTTTGCGCGCTGGTAGCGTTATTTAGTTTGATTGCATTTGCTGCAAGTGAACCTGGGGCAATGATCGATTTCAGAAACGGATTGATCGATCAGACAAAATCGTCGATTACATATAATGAGGAGACCATTGCTTCCTGCCAAGGGCAGATTGCCACATATAATCAGGATATCGTAACGCTGCAGGAACAGATCCCTGAACTGACGGCCGCTTTAGATGCTGCAACAGAGGAAGTAACTGCTGCAAAGGCAGCTCTGAATCAGGCCGAGAGTGCATTGGATCAGGTCTGCACCAGAAGCTACTATAGCAGCTGGTCCTGTAACGCCGATTGCCGTAGCTTGCATAACAATGTTTCCAGCAAAAAGAATGCGGTGGAAGCAGCAAACGATCATGTGAAAGATTGCCAAGAAGCCATTACACAGAACGAACAGCAGGTTAAAGATTTAGAAGAAGAGATTAAAAACAACGAGGATAGAATCGCTGACTGCCAAGCCAATATTGAGGAATTGAAGGAAGAACTTGCAGAGCTCAGAGGCCTGCTGGCAGGAGATTGGTTTGGTCTGATCTTCAAGATCCTGGGCATTATTCTGGGAATTGGCGGTTTGGGCCTGTTTGCAAAGATCCTGTTGGGCAACGAAGAGGATAAGAAGTTCCAGCTGATTGCCTGTGGCGCAGTTGCTGCCAGCGCATTGGTTTTCTTTATTGCCACCGCCATTGAAAGCGTAATTTGGCAGAGCGCTCCCCTTTTGTACATCCTCCTAAACCCCTACTCTTACACCATGCTGATCATGGCTATGTTTGCGGGTGTTATTTTGGAAAAAGCGCAAAAGCCCGTGGTATTTCGTACTGTGGCCATTGTGGCAGCTGTCATCGCCGTGCTGGTAAGCGCAACCATCGGCAATGTGTTTGTTTGCTTTGTGTTTGCAGCGGCTATGATCTGCCTGGCGTTTGTGATTGTGCCTTTGGTATTTACAGAGTATATCAATATTGCCAAGCACATCTTCTTGTCTTTCATCACCCTTGGCATTTGGCAGCTGGTCTGGATTTATCATGTCACCAAGAATCTAAACAAGGTTTCCGGCGTGGTAGCAAGAACACCTCGAAACGAGTTGTTGCTTTCCATGTTCCTGCCTTTCTTCTATCCGTATTGGCTGTTTAAGACAGCAGAATATGTAGAGGCATACGGACAGGAAAAGGGTCAAAAGATCGAACTGGAAATTTTGGCGATTGCTTTTGCTTTCGTTTGCCCCCTGTTTGCTACCGTACTGATCCAGAATAAGATCAACGTTTTGGCAAGTAAGCCGGAATAAATCCGGGAACAGGTAACATAGAGTCATAGAAAAAAAGATAGGGCGTGTTGCCACCAAGGTGGCAACACGCCCTTGTTATTAGCAGTAGAAATCCTTGATCTTTTTCGCCCGGCTGGGGTGGCGGAGCTTCCGGATGGCCTTGTTTTCGATCTGGCGGATACGCTCACGGGTAACGCCAAAGATCTGGCCCACTTCCTCCAGGGTGTGGGTGCGGCCGTCGTACATGCCAAAACGCATCCGCAGCACATCAGCTTCCCGCTCAGTCAAGGTGTCCAAGATCTCCTTGAGTGCCTCTGCCAGCAATGCGTTGGAGGTGGCATCGGCAGGGCCGGGGGTGCGCTCGTCCTCCACGAAAGAGCCGATGGAGGTGTCTTCCTCGTCACCTACAGGGGTGTCCAGGCTCAAAGTGTCGGCAGCGGTACGGTTGGCCTCGATGATCTTCTCTACAGGCAAGTTCAGCTCTGCGGCGATCTCCTCCACAGTGGGTTCACGGCCCAGTTCCTGCACCAGCTTCCGGTTGCACCGGGTGGCCTTGTTGATCACTTCTACCATATGCACCGGCACCCGGATGGTACGGGCTTGGTCGGCAATGGCACGGGTGATGGCCTGCCGGATCCACCAGGTGGCATATGTAGAGAATTTATTTCCCTTTGTCCAGTCAAACTTATCGACTGCGCGGATCAGGCCTGTGTTGCCTTCCTGGATCAGGTCCAGAATGTGCAGGCCGCGTCCTGAATACTTCTTAGCGATGGAAACCACCAACCGGAGGTTTGCTTCCGTCAGCTTATTTTTGGCGAACTGATCCCCCTCGGAGACCCGCTTTGCCAGCTCCACTTCCTCTTCGGCAGAAAGCAGCTTGATCTGACCGATCTCTTTCAAATACATCCGCACAGGGTCATCCAGATTATACTCGGCAGCCAGATCCACCGGGTCTACCAGCTCTTCTTCTTCCAGGCTGGACAGGTCCACATCGTCTGCCATATCATCATCCAGGGGTACAAGATCATTGTCGCCCAAATCCAGATCCAATTCTGCGCTGGTGATCTGGATGTTCATGGCATCAAACCGGTCATAAACTTCCTCGATCTTTTCCGGGGTCATGTCCATTTTTTCCAGCAGAGCGGTCAGTTCGCTGGCGTGGATCATGCCGTCCTTTTTCCCTTTGACGATCAGTGCCTGGAGGGCTGCCTGGAGGTCTTCAACGGGTTTGGCGTTTTTCTTCGGTGTACTCATGTGTTTCCATTCCTTTTTCTGTGGTATCAGTGCTATGATAAATGTACTATAACGCGATGGGGTCACAATGACAAGGGTTTTTGAGAAAAATTTTTAAATAATGCGCCTTTGGGCGTTTTTTGTCGCTGCAAAGCCCATTATTCCCGAAAAGTCGGGAAAACATACTGTTGCGTTTTTTGGCAAAATTCAGTATAATAGCGTAAACTTGTAACGAGGAGCAAAGCTATGACAGAATTATCGAAAATTCGTAATTTTTCTATCATTGCCCACATTGACCATGGCAAATCCACCCTGGCAGACCGGCTGCTGGAAGAGTGTAATGCAGTGGATCTGCGCCAGCGCAGTGAGCAGATCCTCGACTGCATGGAGTTGGAAAAGGAGCGTGGCATCACCATTAAGGCCACCGCGGTGCAGCTGAACTACCGGGCCGACGATGGGGAAATCTATGCCCTAAATTTGATCGATACTCCGGGCCATGTGGACTTTAACTATGAGGTCAGCCGGTCTTTGGCCGCCTGTGAGGGCGCGGTGCTGGTGGTGGATGCCAGCCAGGGCGTTGAGGCCCAGACCCTTGCCAACACCTATCTTGCCATTGATGCCGGACTGGAAGTGCTGCCGGTGATCAACAAGATCGATCTCCCCTCTGCCCGCCCTGCAGAAGTAAAAGCCGAGGTAGAGGATATTATCGGCATTCCTGCGGAGGATTCTCCCGAAATCTCCGCCAAAAACGGCATCAATATCCATTCTGTTCTGGAAATGATCGTGAAAGATGTTCCCGCCCCCAAGGGAGATCGTCAAGCTCCTTTGCAGGCGCTGATCTTTGACAGCCAGTATGATGCTTACCGGGGTGTCATTGTCTACACCCGGATCAAGCAGGGAACAGTCAAGCCCGGCATGGACATTAAGATGATGGCCACCGGGGCAACCTATAAGGTAGTGGAAGTGGGCACCATGAGCCCCTACGGTCTGCAAAGTAAAGACGCCCTGGGCGCAGGTGAGGTTGGCTATATCACCGCCTCTATCAAGACTGTGGCAGACACCCAGGTGGGCGACACCATCACCACGGTGGAAGAACCTGCTAAAGAGCCCTTGCCCGGCTACCGTCCGGTGCAGCCCATGGTCTACTCCGGCATTTACCCGGCAGACGGGGCAAAGTACCAGGACCTGCGAGAAGCCCTGGAAAAGCTGCAGCTAAACGATGCTTCCATGACCTATGAACTGGAAAGCTCCATCGCGTTGGGCTTTGGCTTCCGGTGCGGCTTCTTAGGGCTGCTGCACATGGAGATCATCCAGGAGCGACTGGAGCGGGAATATAATCTGGATCTGATCACCACTGCTCCCAATGTTGTCTACCGCATCACCAAAAACGACGGACAGGTGCTGATGGTGGATAACCCGCTGGATTATCCCGACCCTATGGAGATCCAGCTGGCAGAAGAGCCCTTTGTGAAGATAAGCCTGATCGCCCCCCAGGAGTATGTGGGCAACATCATGGACTTGGCAACTTCCCGTCGGGGCGGGTTTAAGGACATGGTATATTTGGATGCCAATCGGGTAGAACTGCATTATGAGATGCCGCTAAACGAGATCATTTACGATTTCTTCGATGCATTAAAATCCCGTACCCGGGGCTACGGCAGCCTGGACTATGAGCTCATCGGCTACCGCCCCAGCCGTTTGGTAAAGCTGGATATTTTGCTCAACGGCGATGTGGTGGACGCACTAAGCTTCATTCTCTTTGCGGACAACGCCTATCCCAGAGCCAGAAAGATCTGTGAAAAGCTCAAAGACAATATCCCCCGCGCCCAGTTCGAGATCCCGGTGCAGGCCGCCATTGGCGGCAAGGTCATCGCTCGGGAGACCATTAAGGCGCTGCGCAAGGATGTGCTGGCGAAATGCTACGGCGGTGATATTACCCGTAAGAAGAAGCTGCTGGAGAAGCAGAAAGAGGGCAAGAAGCGGATGCGTACCTTTGGTACAGTGTCTGTTCCCTCTGAGGCCTTTATGGCTGTATTAAAGCTGGACGAGGACTGATTTATAACTATGCCTTTTTTTACAAAGCAAAATAAAACCCCTTTGGGCATCTATGTCCATGTGCCCTTTTGCCGCAGCAAATGCCAATACTGCGACTTCTACTCGGTGACAAGCAAGGAAGACCGCCTGCTGGACGGCTATCTGGACGCGGTGTGCCAGCATATCAAAGAGGCAGGCCTGCTTGCCCCCGGCTATGTGGTGGACACGGTGTACTTTGGCGGCGGCACCCCTAGCTTTTTTGGGGCAGAGGCTTTGGCGAGAATCCTTACGGTGATCCGCAAAAGCTTTGATGTGTCAAACCAAGCGGAGATCACCTTTGAGGCAAACCCGGATTCTGTGTCGGAAAAGCTGCTGCGGCGGCTGCGCAGCGAGGGCTTTAACCGGGTGAGCTTGGGCGTCCAGAGTGATGACGATGAGATCCTCAAGAAGATCGGAAGACCCCACACCTATGCCCAGGCGGTGACAGCGGTGCAGCGGATCCGCAAGGCAGGATTCCGGAATCTGTCTTTGGACCTGATGTACGGACTGCCCGGGCAGAGTCTGGAGGATTGGGAAGCCACTTTGGAAAATGTGTTGCAGCTGTCCCCGGAGCATATCAGCTGCTACGGACTGAAGGTAGAAGAGGGAACGCCCTTATATGAATATCAGAAATATTGCAACCTGGCAGATGACGATACCCAGGCGGATATGTATCTGTCGGCGGTGGAAATTTTGCGGCAGCAGGGCTACCGCCAGTATGAAATTTCCAATTTCTGCAAAAAAGGAAATGTGTCCCGGCATAATTTGAAATACTGGACCGGGGGCGAGTATTTGGGCTTTGGCCCGGATGCCAGCTCGGACTATGCCGGCCAGCGGTTTTCTGCGGTACGGGATCTGCACAGCTATATCCAGGGCATCCGGGAGGGAGAACCGGTGCTGCGGGAGGTGCAGCAGATTCCCATGCGGGAGCGGGCAGGAGAATATCTGATGATGCGCCTGCGGATCGCCTCGGGACTTGACCCCAAAGCCTATGAAAGAAAATATATGCTGCCCTTCGGGCCTTTGGAAAAGAAACTGATGCATTACAAGCAGCAGGGTTTGGCCCTAAAGACCTTTGACGGCAGATGGCATTTGACACCCCAGGGTTTCCTGCTGTCAAACACCATCATTTCCGATCTGCTGCTGATCCAGGAAAAATGCAGCCCCATTACAAGAAGATAACAAACAAGAGTGCTGTCTGTAATTTACAGGCAGTACTTTTTTACAAAAAACAAAAATCACATTTGCGAAAATGAAAAAGAGAGATCTGCATGATATACACATTTGTGCTTAGTCTTAATCTTAGTCTTGTTCTTGTTCTTGTTCTTGTTCTTGTTCTTGTCCTTATTCTTGCTTTTGCCCTTGCTTGCGCTGACCCTGTTTTTCTCTACAGGGCCAGTAACTTTTCCTGCTTAAAAGAAGCTGTATTTTTTTGTTTCTCAACCCCGCGCTACCCGTCACCGGATGTACGCTCTTTTGTACTCACGCGCCTATTATAGCACAAAAGACTGTAAAATGCAATACAAGATGTCCAATGTTTTGTAAACTAGGCAATATTCACAAAAAGGCTATTATTTTTGGTTTCCGTATGTTATAATGTTATCAATTATACCCAAGCCACGAAGGAGATAAGTCAAATGGGTTTGTTTGCGAAATTATTTGGTACACGCTCGGAGCGGGAAATGAAAAAAATCATGCCTCTGGTGGACAAGATCCTGTCCTTGGAGGAAGAATATAAGGCCTTGTCCCAGACCCAATTACAGGGCAAGACCCAGGAATTTAAGGACCGACTTGCCCAAGGCGAAACCCTGGACGACCTACTGCCGGAGGCCTTTGCTGCCATCCGGGAGGCGGCGGACCGGGTGCTGGGCATGCGCCCGTACCCTGTGCAGCTGATGGGCGGCATTGTGTTGCATCAAGGCAGAATTGCGGAAATGAAGACCGGTGAAGGTAAGACCTTGGTTGCGGTTTTGCCCTGTTACTTAAATGCCCTTACCGGCAACGGTGTTCATGTGGTTACGGTCAACGATTACCTTGCCAAGCGCGACTCTGAGTGGATGGGAAAAGTCCATCGGTACATGGGCCTTTCTGTGGGTTTGATCGTTCCCGGTATGGACAATGCCCAGCGTCGGGCCGCCTATGCCGCCGATATCACCTACTGCACCAACAACGAACTGGGCTTCGATTATCTACGGGACAACATGGCCATCTACAAGCAGGAGCTTGTCCAGCGTGGACACGCCTTTGCCATTGTGGACGAGGTGGACTCCATCCTCATCGACGAAGCCAGAACCCCTTTGATCATCTCCGGCAAGGGAGAAGAATCCTCCAAGCTGTATGAAATGGCAGATTATTTCGTTGCCACCTTGCGCAAACAGGTTTTTGCCAAGACCGACGAAAAGGAAGTCCATGACGATTACGATTGCGATTACTTTGTAGACGAAAAATCCCGCACCGTTTCCCTTACCGCCTCCGGCATCGCCAAGGCAGAAAAGCATTTCGGTGTGGAAAATCTGGCAGATCCGGACAACGCCACCCTTTCTCACCACTTAAACCAGGCCATGAAGGCCCGAGGCTTGATGAAAAAGGACATCGACTATGTGGTCAAAGACGGCCAGATCATCATCGTGGACGAGTTCACCGGCCGTTTGATGTACGGCAGACGGTATAATGAGGGCCTGCACCAGGCCATCGAGGCAAAAGAGCGCCTTCATGTGGCATCGGAGAGCAAGACCCTTGCCACCATCACCTTCCAAAACTTCTTCCGTCTGTACAATAAGCTCTCCGCCATGACCGGTACAGCCTTGACCGAAGAAGAGGAATTTAACTCCATCTATATGCTGGATGTAGTGGAGATCCCCACCAACCGCCCGGTAGCCCGCCAGGATCACCACGATGTCGTGTATAAGACCGAGGCCGGCAAGTTCCGTGCCATCGCCCAGCAGGTTATGGCCTGCCATGCCAAGGGTCAGCCTGTGCTGGTAGGTACGGTTTCCATTGAAAAGAGCGAAGTGCTCAGCAAGCTGCTGAAAAAATATAAGATCCCCCACAATGTGCTTAACGCCAAATACCATGAGCAGGAAGCTTTGATCGTTGCCCAGGCAGGTATGCCCGGTGCGGTGACCATCGCTACCAACATGGCAGGCCGTGGTACGGATATTATGCTGGGCGGCAACGCTGAGTTTATGGCCATGGAGCAGCTGCGGAAAAAGGAGCTTCCGGAGGAACTTCTGGCAGAAGCCAATGCCTACTCCGAAACTTCTGACCCGGAAATTTTAGCAGTGCGCAAGGAATATGAGCAGCTTTTGAAAGCTTTTAAGGAAGAAATCGCTCCCCGGGCCCAGGAAGTCAGAGATGCGGGCGGTCTGTTCATCATCGGTACAGAACGCCACGAATCCCGCCGGATCGACAACCAGCTGCGAGGTCGAAGCGGCCGACAGGGCGACCCCGGTGAGAGCCGGTTCTATTTGAGTTTGCAGGACGATCTGATGCGTCTGTTCTCCAGCGACCGGATCATGGGCATGATGGACTCTCTGGGTCTGGACGAGGATACCCCCATCGACGCAAAGATCCTGTCGGGTGCTGTGGAAAATGCCCAAAGAAGCGTGGAAAGCCAGCATTTCCGCTCCAGAAAGAGTGTGCTGGAATATGACAATGTGATGAACACCCAGCGTGAGGTGATCTACGCCCAGCGGCAAAAGGTTCTCGACGGCGAAGAGCTGCGGGAGAATATGCTCAGCATGCTCCGGGGCGTGGTGGAGAGCACCGTGTCCGATGCCTTGGCAGAAAACGGCGGCGTTGCTGATGAGGCTTCCTTGGCGGAAATCGAGAAGAAACTTGCGGGCATCTACTTTGCCAAGGGTGCAAACCTGGGTCAGCCCGGCCAGTCTACCCAGGAAGTAGGGGAGCAGGTCTATGACCTGGCCCTTAACACCTATGAAAAGAAAGAAAAGGCCATGACCCCGGAAGTAATGCGGGAGCTGGAGCGTGTGGTCATGCTCCGGGTGGTAGACGAATACTGGATGGACAACATCGATGCCATGGA
>JAZREX010000148.1:0-23933 GCA_045661025.1 Faecousia sp.
CACCTGATAGACAAGACCTGCGATGCCACTGGCAGCGGCGTTGCCACCAATGGCTACAGCGCCCAGACTATTAAGGGAAGCAGTGATGATCACATTGGAGATACTAAACACCATGCCGTTAAAACCGCAGGGGATGCCTACACGGAGCACTGAGGACACTGCTTGCTTGTGGAGTTTCAGTTCATTTATATTCAGGTCGTAGCCACCATCGGGATGGAAGAGAATCCGTAGCACCATGATCGCAGAAATGATCTGGGAAATTACGGTAGCCCAAGCAACACCGTCTACATCCATGCCAAAGAAGACAACAAATATCAGGTTTAAAATCACATTGAAAAGACCTGATATAGCCAGGATATTCATAGGTCGTTTGGTGTCACCATGGGCCCGAAGAATGGCGGCGCCGAAGTTATATAGCAAGGAGAAGGGAACACCGATAAAGTATATGCGCATATAGACAGTTGCCAATTCCAGAACATCGGCAGGACAACTCATGGCGATCAGGAACGGCTCTGCTACGCAGATGCCCAGGGCCATAGCTAACACGCCGGCAAGGGCGGCCAGCAAGATAGATGTGTGCATCGCTTTGCGTAGCTCTTTAAATGCAGATGCACCCCGTAAATTTGCGCACACCACATTTGCGCCTAAAGCAAGGCCAACAAACAGGTTTAAAAGCAGCGTGATCGCCGAGCCGGTAGCACCGGTGGCAGCCAGGGCGAGATCACCGTTGACTGCAAATCTGCCTACAACGGCCTTATCTGCGGTATTGTATAAATGCTGCAGCATGTTGCTGGCCAGAATGGGCATGGCGAAGGCAATCAATTTGCCCGTAACAGACCCATGGGTCAGATCCAGATTGACTTTATTTTGCGATTTCATAATATCCCTCCTGCTGCTCCTTAACGAACACAGACGGCCATTTACCAATCCAAGATATTATAACTCTCGTATTTTTAAAAAGCAAGTAGTTGCCAAAGAAATCAAAAGGCCACCCGTTTGGGTGGCCTTTTTTATTAATCTTCCAGGTTAAATGCTTTTTTCAGATCTTCCACTTCTTCATCGCTGATGCGGTCAACCTCGCCTAAGTAGCTTGCGTTGATCAGGGAATGTGCGGTAGCTTCCAGCACTTCCAGACGGTCAAATGCCTGCAGCAGGCTATTGCCGGTGACGATCACGCAGTTGTTCTCCACCATCAGAGTGGGGTGGGCAGGGCCAAATTCCCGGGATACGGCGTCTGCCTCTACATACAGGGTGCTATAGGGAACTTTCTTAATGTCCCGGAGCAGGATGTAGCTTTCGGGAATGGTTCTGGGATCAAAGGTGGCATCGGTGATAGCAAATGCCATAGCATGTACAGGATGTGCCTGCAGAATCGCCCGGATCTCAGGGTGGTTTTTATAGATGGTTTCGTGCATCTTCACTGCCCGGGAGGGAGTCTTGTTCAGCTCCTTCATGCCGCCCTTTACTCGTACCAGATCATCCTCTTCCAAGTATGCGCGATCCATGCCGAAGGGAGTGATCAGGAAGCTGTCGTCGGCCAGACGGACAGAGTATGTGCCGTGGGTGGCGGTGAACAGGCCCTGACGGTAGGAACGCTTGATAAAGGTGATCATATCCCGACGGGCAGACAGCTCCTCTGCAGTGATGGTGTTGGGAATGAAGTCATCCAGCTTGGTGTGGTGGGTGGTCTTAGCGGTACGCTGCTCCTCTTCGGTCAGAGAATTGATCTTGCCCAGCTTGGATGCCTTGATTTCCAGGTCAGCGGCAAAGTTCAATGTTTCAAACCGCTGGAATGCCTCAAACATATCCTTTGCGCCGATGCAAACGCCATGGTTTTCCAGAACAGCGATATCGCAGCCTTCTGCAAATACCTTGCCGATCTTTTCGCCCAGATCTTCGCTACCGGGAACGCCGTAAACGGCGATCTTGGCATCCTTACAGATGCGGCGAATGGTGGGCAACAGGTCCAGATTGGGAATGCGGCTGGCAATGGAGAGGGCAACCAGGGCAGGGGGGTGTGCGTGAAGCACGGCCTTCAGATCCGGGCGCATCTTGTAAACAGATGCGTGAAAGGGGATCTCGGAGGAGGGCTTATGAGGGCCTTCGCAGGTGCCGTCGGGATGGACACAGATGATGTCCTTTCTGGTCAGAGAGCCCTTATCAATGCCTGCGGGAGTGATCCAGATGTTGCCGTCGCTATCCATGATGGACAGGTTACCGCCGGAGGTGGTGGTGAGGCCCTTATCATAGATGCGCTGCATAAACATAACAAGTTGGTCTGCGGGATGGATGTACTGAATATTCATTTATTTCTTTCCTTTCTTAGGGAAAAGGGGCGTTTGCTCTCTTTTCATTCACGGGGGCTGTGTTTTCTTTTTAGATTGCCTTAGCGTTGGCCAGCAGATACTTTTCTGCTTCGGGGTTCCACAGATTCTTGTTAGCCTTGCAGAGTCTGTCCAGCTCAGCAAACATAGGATCGGTCTTACCCAGTTCTTCGAAGTCTGCAATGGCAACCAGAGGCAGGTCGATCTGGGTGTAGATCAGCTTCTTGCCGCCGGGGATGCTGGGCAGATTCAAAGTGGTTTCTGCAGCAGCGTTCAAGCCGCCGATATGGGTAACCAGAGCAGCGGGGTTCAGACGGCCGGCGTTCATCATTTCGATAGCTTCCTGCATGTCGCTGGTGTTACCTGGGCTGGTGCCTACCAGATGGGTGTACTGGTAGTGAACATTGTACCAGTTGAAGGGAACTTTGAAGTTGGGGTCGGTAGGACCGGCAAAGAAGTTCAAGCAGCCGTCATGGCCCAGAATGTCGTCAGCCTGCTGAATAACGGCAGGAACGGGGGCGAAGCAGATCACATCGTCGTAACCGGTGCCGCCGGACAGCTCCCGGAGATATTCGGTTGCGTTTTCCATACGGGTGTTCACATAGTGCAGCTCAATGCCGTACTTTGCTGCTTCTTCTACAGTGTAGATGGACTTAGCACGCTCCAGTCTTGCTTCGTCGATGTCGGTGATGACCAGCAGGCTGGGACGGCGGTCGCAGTGGATGGCGTAATCCAGCGCAGCAAGACCCATGGGGCCTACGGATGCCAGCATTGCCATCTTGCCGCCTTCCTTGATGCCCATCTCGTGGACATAGGAGCCGGCCTTTGTGTGGTACATTGCGTGGAAAGTGCCGATAACGCAGCTCAGAGGCTCTGCCAGAGAACCGCAGTAGTAGGTGTCGGAGTTGTAGGGCAGCAGGCAGTTCTCCAACAGGGTCTCGATGGGGATGTTGCTGTACTGCGCATCGCCGCCGCAGAACTCATAGGAGTAACCGGGGGCCAGCAGGCTGCCCTTGTGATAGTGAGCAGGCTGGATAACGAACTTGTCGCCAACCTTGTACTTGTTCTGCCAGTTTTTGCCGACTTCAACGATGTCGCCGCAGAACTCATGACCCAGAATGGTGGGGGTCAGATCGCAACGGTCGGGAACGCGCTTATGCTCGCCGCCTGCTTTCGCAGCCTTGTAGCTGGACATGCACAAGCTGTCGCAAACGATACGGACGCGAACGCCGTCATCGCCAATTTCGGGCAGCTGGACATCATCCAGACGCACATCTTCTTTGCCGTGAATACGCACTGCTTTAGTAATCATTTTTCATTTCTCCTGTTCGTTTTCATGTTCAATAAGTTTCCAAGTAGCATCAATCAGATTGCTGAATAAGGGGTTTTCCATTGCTTTGATCACGAAGCTCTGGCGGGGGGTGTTGATATCCTCACCGGAGATTTGGAACATACCGTATTGGTCGCAGAGGTTGCGCAAACGCTCCAGCTGCGCAGGGGTGTTACGAGTGGGCATATAAGTTACGGACTTTACGCCCTCTTCTTTTAGACATTCAAAGACATCGTCCAGATAATCGTCTTCAAACTTCTGAGCCTTTTTGTCGCCGGTAACGCTGTCGCCCACATCGCCTAAGTATGCGTAGCACAGGTAAGCATCCACCTTCTGGCAGATATCTACCATGTCCTTCAGCTTGGGGCATTCGTCGGTGGCATCCACATAGATCTTGGGAACAAATGCGCTCTTAAGAATGCCCAGCAGATCGTACTCATAGAAGGGATACTGGGTATCCATCATCTGCGAGCATTGCTTGTCGGAAAGTGTCAGACCTAGGCTTTGGAGCTTTTCGATCATAGCCTGGCCTTTGCCTACCTGCTGTACCAGCTTAAAGGCCAGAGCGTACATCAGGTGGCGCTCGGTTACGCCGCCATTTTCATGGGCCATAGACAGGGGCAATACATCAGCATCGTAATCCAGAGCTACACCGGGCAGAAGATTGTTGATCTTTTCGATCATCTGACGGTTACGCTTGTGGCGGGCCTGCTGATAGGGCTTAAAGAACTCAGTCAGCACATCGATCTGGTCGTGGGGTACAGACTGAATGGTCATGTAGGAAATGCCGATCTGGTCGGGGTTGTTGGTGCGGCGTCCTTCCAGTCGGGTGCCGTCCATGTTTACCCGGGCTTCCATGCCGATGGTTACAGGGATGTCCACAATCTTTGCTGCTTCCAGAAATTCTCTTGCGCCGGAGATGGAATCATGGTCGATAATACCTGCGGTGCAAAGACCCTCCATACGGGCCGCATAAACGGCTGCAGTAGGGGAGTAGGGGGAGAAAGAGTAAGTAGTGTGGATGTGGTTATTGATGTACTGAGGCACCATAGGGGGGAAGACAGTGTCTTTTAAAACTTCTTTTAAGTTTGCAAGACGCTCTTCTGCGGTAGGCGCATTCAGTTTGTTTAAAATCTCAATATCGATCATACACTAGCTCCTTAGTTCAGCATGACCTGTCCGCCGGTTACGGGAATCGCCTGTCCGGTTTCGTAGTCCTGCTCTACGCAATACATAACAGCCCGGGCTACATCGATGGGCAAGCAGCCTCTGTTCATGGGAACCTTGGATTCGTAGAAACGGCGGACATCTTCTACAGTCTTTGCACCGGGAACTTTGCCGGCAGTCAGATACTGTACGAACAGACCACGCTCGGGATCGGACCACAGAGGGCCGTCCAGATAGTTGCCGGGGCAGATAGCGTTGACCTTGATGTTGTATGCGCACAGCTCCAGAGCAAAGCTCTGCACCAAGCCGATGGCGCCAAACTTACTGCCGGCATAGGCGAAGTTCTTGTTAGAACCTTCCAGACCGGACTTGCTGGACATAGCGATGATATCAAAGGTAGCCTTGGGATCAGCTTCGTGCTGTGCCTGCATAATGATGGCTGCGTATTTGCAGGTCAGGAACAGACCGGTGTAGTTAACAGCTGTTACAAAGTCAAAATCCTTCTTCTCAAACTGGGCGATGGGGCCGGAACGCAGAACGCCGGCGTTTGCTACCATAATATCCAGACCGCCGAAAGTCTCAACAGTCTTTGCTACCAGATTCGCTACGCTTTCTTCGTCGGATACATTCACTGCAATGGCGCAGGCGCGCTCGCCCATTTCGTCGGCTACAGACTGTGCCAACTGCTCGTTCATATCAGCAACAACGATGGTTGCGCCCTCGTTGTAAAGTTCCTGTGCGATGCCTTTACCGAAGCCCTGGGCTGCGCCGGTTACGATGGTGATCTTGCCTGCCAGACGACCGCTACCGGTAGGACGGTTGTGGATATTCTTCTTGGCAATTTCCTGCCATTTTGTCATATCAATACTCATAGTGCCAATCTCCTTTACTTTCCTGCCAGGGACTTGCGGTACTTTTCGCTTTCCCAGTTGGCAATAAAATTCTTTGCTGCTTCGCCCATGGTGGACAGAGGATGGCCTGCTGCCTGAATATGGGAGATAACAAATACAACTGCGGTGAGAGTTTCGGCCAGAACCTGTGCTTTCTTCTTATCCATGCGCATCAGTACGCGGCCGGAGTCGCTGTATGCAACACACTGACCTTCCTCAACAGTATCCTTGTCCATTCCGAAAGTGCCGATTAAGAACACCATCTGGTCGGGGTACAGGGGCTGCTCCAGCAGGAACTGCTCGGTGTATGCGCCACCTGCCAAGGCTTCGGTCAGATAGGGGGTAGCGGCCTCGTACAGGCCGGGTTCTACTTCTTTGATTTCTACGGCAGGGAAGCAATCGCCGGTAATGCCAAACTGCTTGGCAAGACGCTCGTTGGCATCTGCGTGCAGAGCCAGACAGCAATCGGGATCGTCATCGTGGGCGATGATGCCGTGGTTTTGCATGATGATAATGGAAGGTGCTTTGCCGGTTTCTTTTTCTACACGGCGCAGCTCGTTGCGAATAGCAAAGGTCAGGTTTGCGCCGGGATCTACATAAGGAACCATGCCCCAAGTGTAGTCAGCGTCTGCGAAGGCTGCGGTGCAGATCTCGCGGCAGTTCACAGCACATGCGGCCAGGTTTGCGTATACGCTGTGGGTATGTACAACAAAAGTTTTTAAGATGGAGTGGAAGCCTGCCTCTACAGACGGACGCAGCTGGTCCAGACCCTCGATGGTTTTGACAGATTCTTTTGCCTTGGTAGAACCTGCGGTTTCTACATTTTCAAATTCTTCCGGCTCGTGGGTCAAATAGAAATCACGAACACCTGCACCATCCAAAACAGCATAGGCCTTATTCGGCTCAATGTCAGACAGACAGAAGCCGGAAGCCTTAATAGCCATCAGGCCGCCTGCCAGCTTAACGGAGGTGTTGCCACCGCCGCCCTGTACATAGTCAGCCCGGGCGCCCGCTGTCTTAGAAACACGGGAAAATTCCTGTAAAAGCTTTTCGTTTTCTTTGAAGAACATTGTGATACACTCCTCAATATTAGTTTAATTCACATGCTGTGAATCTGCTATAAAATGTCAATTTACATTATAAGTCATAACAGGGCTCTTTGCAAGTGTTTTAAAGCGATTTTATACATTATAAAATATATAACTGTAAATTTTAATGGTTGCGGTAGTTGAAAAAGGGGAAGCCCAATAAAAGACCTGTAGATACAATGTGTATCTACAGGTCTAAGAGGGTGTGTTGGTTCTACAGTAGGTTCTGGTCATAGATAGCACGGGCACCACCGACAAATTTAGGACGGGTACGGGCGGCCACAACAAGGGCTTCACCAATGTGATTGTTTTCCAGTCTGACAGGAACGGCAACCTTCTTTAGATGCATGCCAATCAAAGTCAAGCCAATATCCAGACCGGCGTCTGCCTTGATTTCTTCTACAGCGATGGGGTCGCGGAAGGCAGAATAAGCTTGGGTTGCCAAAGAACCGCCGGCCTTGGGCTGGGGGATGACATTAACCGGTTCGGCAAAAGGCAGGGCGTTTCGTTCTGTGATAATGGTACGGTTCAGGTGCTCGCAGCACTGGATCGCCAGATATAACCCCTTGTTTTGGGCATAGTCGTAAAGACCTTTAAAAATTTCACCGGCTACATCAAAATTGGAATTTGTACCGATTTTAGAACCTACGACCTCGCTGGTGGAACAGCCGATCACAACAATGTTGCCTGTTTTTAAGTTTGCCTTTTCACACAATTCAGAAAGGGCGGCTTGTGCTTGTGTATAAATAGACTGATTCATAATATGCTCCTTGTTTTATACGAGTTTGCTTTTGTCAAAGAATTTCATCAGCACAATGCTGATAATAATACCGACAGAACCTTGCACTAGGTTTGCAGGGATGTTAACGGCTGCAGGGCCGAATCCATATAAAAATCCTTCGAATATGAAATATCCCAAAACCATGATGGTTTCTGCAAAGATTCCGCAGAGGATTCTGGAAATTAGTTTGTTGCATTTGTTATAAAGGAATTGAAAACCATAAAATGCAGCAAGTGCCATACATCCTTTAATAAGGAATGTTGCAGGCGCGTAAATGGCATATCCGGAGAGGATATCGGCCAAGGCTGCACCGAAACCTGCCGCAAAGAAACCCCAAGCAGGCAATAGCAACCATCCGGAAGCTAAGACAATGCAATCGCCAAGATTGATGTAGCCGTTTAGCGGGGAGGGGATTTTGATGATCATAGTTGCGACACAGGTCAGCGCGGCCATTAATGCGGACATAACGATGTGTTTTGTTTTAATATTCAAAGCACGAATTTCCTTTACAGATTGATGTATATAGTGTATAGTAAGTCTGACCATATAACAATTGCCAAATTAGGAGTATTTTATATAGCCAGATGAAATATATAATCAATAAAAAGGAACGCCCGGTGTATCTTCAGCTTTACAAGCTCATTCGGGATGATATCATTGCGGAAAACTATCCGTACCATACAAAGCTTCCCTCTAAGCGCAGCCTTGCAGAAGAAATTGGCGTTAGCACCATTACAGTAGAGCATGCCTACAGTTTGCTTTGCGATGAAGGATATGTAGAGGCCAGAGAGCGCAGTGGCTTTGTGGTGATTTTTCGAAAGACAGATGGGTTCGCGGCCTCTGCTACGCTTTCCACCGAACATTCCCTTCAACAGACAGATGGCGCTTATCCGGATTTTCCTTTGTCGGTGCTAAGTAAGACTATGCGCAAAGTGTTAAGTGAGCACGGAAATCTACTATTGGAAAAATCACCTAACTGTGGGTGTGATGCGCTGCGTAATGCGATCCGGCATTATCTTGCTAGAAATCGGGGTATTCAGGTAGAGGCAGAACAGATTGTGATCGGTGCAGGATCGGAATATCTTTACGGTTTAATTGTAGAGCTGCTTGGCAGGCACAGAATTTACGCCATAGAAACCCCGTCATACAAGAAGATCGAGCAGGTTTATCGGGCAACAGAGATCACTTATGAATCTTTGGTGTTGACGAGCTCTGGTATCGACAGTAACGCGCTGGCCAAAACCAAAGCGGATGTACTGCACACAACGCCTTATCGCAGTTATCCCAGCGGTGTTACAGCAACCGCTTCTAAACGATACGAATATATCCGCTGGTCGGCGCAAGGGGATCGGTACATCATAGAAGATGATTTTGAGTCAGAGTTTTCGGTGTCAACCAAACCTGCGGAGACGCTGTTTGCGTTGTCGGAGACCGACCATGTGATCTATCTTAATACCTTTTCGAAAACGATCTCACCCTCCCTTCGTGCAGGGTATATGGTCCTGCCGAAGCATCTGGTAGGGCGATTTCAAGAAAATCTGGGCTTTTACTCCTGTACTGTACCCACTTTTATGCAGTATGTACTTGCTGAGCTTATTAATAATGGCGATTTTGAACGCCATATTAACCGTGTTAGAAGAAAGAAACGGAAGGAATTAGCCTAGCGGAAATACACGGTAGCTTGTATTACAAATATTAAAACCGGAGAGGAGATGGGTTATGGGCGGTTTTAGTAAAAAAGAATATCTCCGGCTGAAAATGCCCACGGAAGAGGTGGCTATCAGCGATCAGCGACGGATCGAACTGGCATTGAACACTCTGGGGTATGAACAGGTATGCTTTCCGTTGAAGGTGTTGCGAAAACTCTATCCTCTTTGCCGGGATGCCGGATTTGATATTACGGTGACATTAGTGCACCGGGAATTTGATTGGGTGGTAATGGATATAGAAGCTGGCGATACCACCGCTTACCACTATGGGCTGGCGGTGGACTATGGCTCAACTACCATTGTTATGCAACTGGTGGATATCAATTCCGGCGCTGTCATTGGGCAGGAAACTGCAGTGAATGGGCAAGTGAGCTACGGAACAGATATTCTTACCCGGATCACCTATGGGTTAGAAGGGGAAGAACATGCAAATGATCTGCAAAGCGCAACCATAGATACCTTTCATGAACTATTGGATCATTTGACGGACAGCACAGGTGTTGAGGTAAGAAAATGTCCGGTTATGATCGTGTCAGGTAATACCACCATGATTCATTTTCTCCTAGGTTTAGATGCTTGGACAGTGTTTGCCTCGCCTTTTGCCCCTGTTACGGCTGATCCTGGATTTTTGTGGGGCAGGGAATTAGAAATGGCCTTTGAAGGACTTATTTATGTGATTCCGGCAGCTTCCAATTATGTGGGCGGGGATATTGTCAGCGGCCTGCTGGTGTTGGATGTTCATAAAAAGGAAGAAATAAATATGTTCTTCGACATCGGCACGAACGGAGAACTGGTCCTTGGTAACAAGGATTGGATGATCGCCGGTGCCGGTGCTGCAGGACCTGCTCTGGAAGGGTATATCAGCAAATTTGGTATGCGCGCCGCTCCCGGGGCGATTGATTCAGTAAAGATCCAAGGCAAGAATCTTTCTTTTACAACCATCGGCGAGGAAAAGCCTGTGGGAATCTGTGGTAGCGGCATTATTGATCTGTTGGCACAGATGCGCCTAAATGGGTGGATCGACATGGCAGGTGTTTTGGAACCTTCTGCATCTGATCGGATCGTTTTTCTTTCGGAAGAAAGAGAGTATGTGGCTATTTATGCTACGGCGACGGAAGCTGCTAACGGTACTCCTCTGTATTTTTCCCAGACGGATATCAACCAGTATCTGGACACCAAGGCTGCGGCCTACACCATGGTTGACTGTATCTTAGAGACAGCAGGCGTATCTGCAGAGGATATTGCGCATTTGTACCTGTCCGGTGCGTTTCCGGCCCATTCTGATTTGGAATCTGCCATTACGATTGGTATTTTTCCGGATCTGCCCCGGGAAAAGTATGCCTTGCTGAAAAACAGTTCTTTAGAGGGCGCAAAAATTATGCTTCTGGACCATTCTCGGTTGAAAGAGGCCAAGGGATTGGCAGAACAAATTTACTGCGTACAATTTGCTTCTGTTCCGGATTTTCTCATCCGGATGCAAGCTGCAAAATTCATTCCGCATACGGATATAACCAGATTCCCGTCGGTGCAACCTTAAAAGGCATCGGTGGAAGAATGGATCAAAAAATAACTGCCCCGGTTTTCACCGGGGCAGTTATTTTTTGAATTTATAGCAGATTCAGGATTTGTGCTTTGGGCAGCGCACCCATTGCCTGGTTTTTTACCTGGCCTTTTTCGATAACAAACAGAGTAGGAATGCTGACAACGCCGTACTTGGCGGCCAGCTCCGGCTCCTGGTCTACATCGATTTTTACAACCTTAATATCTTCCCGCTCCTGGGCGATCTCATCTAAAATAGGGCCGACGATTCGGCAAGGACCGCACCAAGTAGCAAAGAAATCCACCAGTACCGGCTTGTCGCTGTGCAAGACTTGGGTCTCAAAGGTTTCTTTGGTTACATGTAATACAGACATGTTCTCGTCCTCCTTTTTCTTTTGTAATTTTATCATACCCTATTAGAAGAAGTTATTTGTTACAAAATTGAAAAATATATATTAGGGTCAGAAGGGATAGGGTATAACGCTGGCGTAGCTGTGTAGATTCCGTTGTTATAAAGATTTTGCGTGCATGCTATCTTGTAGTTATTATACCACACAGCCATAAAGATGTTAAGTAAAAGTGAAAAGCGCAGGAGGTTGTTTTTGGGGAAAGGAGGGGGAAAAGGCGGAATAATTGCAAATTTTAATTGAAAATTAAGATTGACTTTTTGGGGGCTTAACGCTATAATGAAAATGTCTAATAGTATTTTATAGTACTGTGCATTTATGTATGCGCAGAAGCTTCCTTTGATATAGAAGGTTGCGCGTAGAACGAAGAAGTATTGGAGGAAGAACCTATGGAAAACCAGTCTGTGAAGACAGATATGGAACAGCACCGCGAAAGCGAATCTGTAGAGATTGATCTGATTCGCCTTTGGAATGCTGTCTGCAAAAAATTTTGGGTGGTCGCGATTTCTGTGATTTTATGCGGTGCGATTGCGTTGTTTGGTACTTTGTTCTTCATTGCACCGAAATATCAGTCCTCCGCCTTGTTGTATGTCAACAACAGCGTGTCTTTGGGTAGCTCCTCTGTCAGTGTGTCCTACTCTGATCTAACAGCATCCAAGAGCTTGGTCGATTCCTACTTGGTTATTTTAAATTCCCGTGGCACATTGTTGGATGTCATTGATTATGCGGAAGTGAATCTTACATATGGACAATTGAAGGGTATGATTTCTGCGTCTGCAGTGAACAATACCGAAATTTTCCAGGTGGTAGTCACCAGTACCGATCCCAACGAAGCAGAAGCGATTGCCAATGCCGTCGCGGAAGTTTTGCCGAAGCGGATCGCCAGCATCATTGAAGGATCTTCTGCTAAGGTAGTTGATTACGCAATTATCCCCAGCGTCGCCAGTTCCCCCAGTTATAGCAATAACACCATTTTAGGTGTGCTGGTGGGCTTGATCCTGTCTGTAGGCATCATCGTGCTTGTAGAACTGTTTGATATTACCTTGAAGGAAGAAGAGGATATCAAGCGTTGCTCCAACTATCCCATTCTTGCTTCTGTTACAGATATGGAAGGTAACAGCAAGGGCGGTTACTACAAAAAGTACAGACAATACAAACAATATGATACAAAGGCATCTGCTGGCACAGCGCAGGCGTCTGCGATTGTTGGCAGCGGAATCTCTTTTGCGGCATCCGAAGCCTACAAGCTGTTGCGCACAAAAATTCAGTATTCCTTTGCAGATGATCAAACCTGTCGCGTTATTGCTGTTTCCAGTGCGATGGCAGGTGAAGGTAAATCTGTGTCTTCTGCAAACTTGGCTAACACTTTGGCACAGTTTGGTGAGCGCGTACTGTTGATCGACTGTGACCTGCGCCGTCCTACTGCAGCTGAAAAGCTGTCGCTGAATAAGACTCCCGGTTTGTCTGAGTTCCTTACCGGTAGCATGGACATTAACGACCTGTTCCAGCGCTATAGCAGCAATCAGAATGACAATTTGTTCTATGTGATTACTGCTGGCTCCTGTCCTCCCAACCCTGTGGAGTTGCTTAGCTCTCCTAAGATGGCTGGATTGCTCAAGAGCCTGCGTGGATTGTTTGATTATATTATTATGGATATGCCTCCCATCGGTGAGGTAAGTGATGCGCTGGTTGCTGCAAAGATGGCAGATGGCGTATTGCTAGTGGTTCGTCAGAATTACTGTAACAGCGTTGCACTTAAAGATGCGCTGCGTCAGTTTGAATTTGTGGACAGCCGTATTCTGGGTGTTGTTGTTAACTGTGCACAGAATAAGGGTAAGTCCAAGTATCGGGATTCTCACTATAGCCAAGCTAGCAAGTATAATAGCAAGCGTTACTATAGAACATCCTATAGATCAGATTCTGATTCGTCCGCAAGAGCCAGAAAGAAGAAATAAAGATGGATTGTTTTGCTGACTTCCATACCCACATCCTTCCGAATTTGGATGATGGTAGCGTAAGCATAGAGCAGTCGTTGGAAATGCTGAAAATGGAAGCCAAATCGGGAGTAAAGCGTGTGGTATTTACACCCCATTTTTACCCCCATGAGTCCTCAATTTCAGAATTTCTACAGGCCAGAAATCATGCTTATAATAGTCTTCTGGAGGCCACCAAAGATATTCCCGGTTTGCCGGAAATGTATTTAGGTGCAGAGGTGTATTTCTACCGCGGAATGGCAGCCTCAGAGGATTTAAAGCATTTGACCATTGCAGGTAGTCGTTACATCCTGGTGGAGATGCCCGAGGGATATTGGTCTGAGGGGATGTACGAAGAATTGGAGAGTATGTATAAAAATGGTTTGTATCCCATTATTGCACACCTGGATCGATACATTACTCCCTTTAACACCCAGGGAATTCCCGAAAAGCTTGCAAGGCTCCCGGTGTTAGTTCAAATGAATACCCAAGCACTTGATTCTTTCTGGAAACGCAAACAGTTTTTAAAATACCTTAAAAAAGATATGGTACATTTGATCGGTACAGATTGTCACAACTGTACCTCCCGGCCTCCCAAAATGCAGGAAGCTACAAAATGGCTCAAGCCCTTGGGAGAGCAGTTTTTTCAGCATATCCGTGAATATGAAGATATGATTCTTTCCTATTCGCGATAATTGCACAAGCATATATATACCACCGATACGGTGACTAATTAATGGAGATGATTGATATGAAAAGAGTACTGAATGTAATCCTGGTCCTGTCTCTCTTGGCTGCTATGGCAGTCCCTGCACTGGCAAGAAGTGTAGATTTTGTTCCCAGCATTTCTGACAAGGGTGCACCTGGTGTCGTCGGTTCCGGCGAGATCAAGGACAGCAACGGCAACTCTGTTGGCTCTGCTAGCAGCACTGTAGTTGTTATCACCCCCGTTTCCCAAGCAACAACTTCTAACAAGATTTCTGAAGCTGACGGAAAGAACCTGTTGGCGGCTTACAGCAAGCTGACCTCTGGTGCAAAGGCTTACGCTATCTGCCCCGGTCTGGAAGACCTGGCTAATGAGCTTCACGGCGGCGTTGAGGAAGAGGATCTGGTTGTGCGTGATCTGTTCGATGTTTCTCTGAGCGATGCTGAGCTGGAGAAGCAGGTTGCAAATGGCAATACCATTACTTTGAAACTGGATGCTAAGGTTACTAAGGGCGACAAGGTTCTGGCTATGGTTAATGACGGTGAGAAGTGGGTTCCCGCTGTTAACGTTGTGAACAATGGCGACGGTACTGTTACTGTTACCCTGTCTACTCTGGGTGCTGTTGTTCTGATGAGTGCTCAGCCCTCCGGTTCTTCTGCTACCGGTGATACCACTCAGGTTGCTTTCTGGGGTGCTGCTGTTGTGCTGTCCCTGGGCGCTATTGTAACCATGGTTGCTCTGAAGCGCCGCAAGGTTACTGAGTAAAATTTCATAGGATTAGAATGAGGGTGAGCATTATGCGTCTTGTCCCGAAAATCAAAAATATTTTGTTTACGGTGACCATCCTGATTCTGACTGTTGTTGTAATTTATGGTGGACTCCAAATTTTGGAGTCCACTATTTTTTCCAGAACAAGTCATGGACAGGGTCAAACAGTATCCAAGACCATCCAACGCGACGGCATATCTTACTTCCCGAAACAGGATATTACCACATTGCTTGTGATGGGTATTGACGAGTCTGGAAAGCCCCATGACAGTGGATCCTATAACAATCCCGGTGCTGCGGATGTAGTGTTTCTTGTTATTTTTAATGAGACTAAAAAAACATACAGTATACTCACATTAAATCGTGATACTATGCTGGAAATGCCCATCTTAGGTATTGGAGGGAAGCATGCAGGTACGAGATTTGCCCAGTTAGGCCTTGCCCATACCTATGGAAATGGTTTAGAAGCGAGCTGTATAAATGTTGTAGATACGGTATCCTCCTTCCTTTACGGATCTACTGTGGATTACTATCTCTCCCTGCGCATGGATGCGATTGCGCTGATTAACGATGCAGTGGGTGGCGTGGAAGTAACCATTGATGCGGATGAAGATTTTTCAGCAGTGGATAGCTCCCTGCAACCTGGCACGATACGGCTTAGTGGTGAGCAAGCGCTGCATTATATCCGTGCCAGACAGGGGGTCGGCGATCAGCTGAATCTGTCCAGAATGACCCGTCATGAAAAATACTTAGAAGGATTTTCCAAATCCCTAAAAAAGATGCAGGAAAGTGGCCAAAATGCAGAAATTGAAATCTATGAGCAGGTGTCTGACTATATGATTTCTAACTGCAATACCAGTACGCTGTCTAAGCTTGTCGGTCGTTTCTCGGAGTATGCACTCTCAGAGGTAGTGATTCCTCAGGGTGAATATGTACGGGGCGAGGAATTTATGGAGTACTATGTGGACCAGGATGCCTTGGATGATGTTATACTAAGGCTGTTATATTCCCCGAAGAAGTAATGTGGCAACAGCCCGATTCTTTCCGGAATCGGGCTGTTATTTATGCTGTATATCACATTAAAATGTAAAGAACCATTTGAAATATGGAAAGGGAGCACTATGATTTTAGAATATGCCAAAAAAGAAGATATCCCCTTGATAAAGCGGCTGTATGTATCAGCCTTTCCCAAGGAAGAACGACCGCCGTTTTTTCTGCTTCGTCGGGGACTTAAAAGGCAGGGTGGGCAGCTGTTGGTGGCAAAGGAAAATGATCAGTTTCTCGGATTTGCCTATTTGATAGGAACAGAAGTACTGGGATACCTTTTCTTTTTTGCTATGGAGGAGAATAGTCGAAATCTTGGCTATGGCAGTGAAGTGCTGCGCTTATTAAAAGAATCCTATTGTGGTAATCGTTTGTTTCTTGCTCGGGAAACCCTGGATCAATCAGCCCACAACTATGCCCAGCGTTTACGCCGTCATGGGTTTTATTTGCGCAATGGCTTTGTAGATCTGCCCTGTCAGATCCAGGAGGGGCCGGTTGTTTTTGATGTAATGGGAATTGGTGGAGAAGTTTCTGCTCAGGAATATGCAGATCTTATGGATACTTGGGGCGGGAAATGGCTGCGCAAAGTGATTCCTATGAAAATGATTACAAAATAAAAGCCTGCAGTCTTATGACTGCAGGCTTATGTATTTTTATAGCACCCCCAGATGCTCTAGCAGGATCTTTACACCCAGGAAAATGAGGATCACGCCGCCGGCGACTTGGGCTTTCTTTTCGAATTTGTCGCCGAAAATGCTGCCAATTTTAACACCCAACGCGGACAGAAGGCAGGTTACAATGGCGATCAGTGCAACGGCAATCCAGATATTCACGTTGCCTGCCATGGCAAGGGAAATGCCAACAGCCAATGCGTCAATGGAGGTGGCGATTGCCATGGTGAGCATGACTTTTGGAGAAAGATCACCAGCATTGTCGCAATCACATTCTGATTCCTTAGAGAAGGCTTCCTTTAGCATGTTGATGCCGATGATTGCCAGCAGCCCGAATGCGATCCAATGATCCACGGATTTTATGGCATCTGCAAAGAGGCTTCCCAGCATAAAACCGATCAAAGGCATGAAACCCTGAAAACCGCCAAACCAAACGCCGCAGGTGGCCATCCCTTTTAGATTGGCTTTCTTCATGCTAAGTCCTTTGCATACGGAAACAGCAAAGGCATCCATACTCAGGCCTACTGCAAGAAATAAAAGTTCTCCAAAACCCATAAAAAAACCTCCAAGTCTTTTGTAAAGACCCGGAGTGAGAAAAGAGAGTCCGGGCCTGCAAACATGCAAGTCTCGTCAATTAAGGCTGGCCAGGGAAGAGTATCCCAGTATGTTGACCAGTCCCCAAGGTTGGGCGACTACTCCCTTAACGTTAGAAAGTATACTGGATTTCATTGGAAAAGTCAACGAAAATCCTGTAGGACAGATAAATTTGTGCGGATGAAAAGAACAATGCCTTGCAAATTTAAGGTCCCGGATTTATAATAGGGCAGAGGGAGGTGGCAATGTGAAAAAAAGGATATGGCGTTGGCTGTTACCAGCATTGTTGGCTCTGTGTGTGGTATTTACAGGTTGGGTGATTTGGGATAACAATCGTTTTGTCATCACAGAATATACGATCGAAAGCACCTGGCTGCCGGAAAGCTTTACAGGTTTTTGCATGGCTCAGGTGTCAGATTTTCACAACAGCCGGTTTGGTGAAGAAAATGAGGATTTGCTTCGGGCACTGGAAGAGGGAAAACCAGATGCGATTGCGATTACCGGTGATCTGGTAGACAGTTACCGTCCCAATTTGGAAAAGTCTATGGACTTTGTTGCCAAAGCATCTAAGATTGCGCCGGTTTATTATGTCAGTGGCAACCATGAATCCCGGCAGGATTATTATGAGATTTGTCAAAGATTGCAACAGCTGGACGTTACCGTATTGGATGGACGCAGCGTTTCTTTAACCCGGGGAACAGATACCATATTCTTCTCCGGAGTACAGGACCCGGCTTTTTTTGCAGACCCGCTTTTAGATGAAGAGGAGGAGGTTATGCAGGAATTGCTGGCACGGCTGGAGCTGCCAGAAGGCTTTTGTATTCTCCTTTCCCACCGTAACAACATGCTGGATTTGTATGCACAAACCGGCGCAGATTTGGTGCTGAGCGGCCATGCCCATGGCGGACAGGTTCGCCTTCCGTGGATTGGCGGCGTGTATGCAGAGGGATTCTTTCCGGAAGATGACGGAGGGGTATATACAAAGGAAAATACTACATTGGTGGTCAGCAGAGGACTTGGCAATAGTTTAATTCCGTTCCGGGTGAACAACCCCCCGGAGTTGGTTTTTGTTACATTAAAAATAAAATAACAAGAAATTCTCCTGTCTGCCAGATGGGAGAGTTTTTTTGTTACAAAGAGTTTACACAATGCCTATTGATTTTGCATAAGTAGGGTGTTATGCTGAATATAGAATGAATTACTATGTCTGAATGAGGAGTCATTTATGGAGAAATTTAGTGTAAAAAAACCATTTACTATTTTGGTTGCAGTGATTGCTGTATTGGTTTTGGGTGTGGTATCTTACTTGAAAATGACACCGGATCTATTGCCCAATATGGATTTCCCCTATATGATTATTACCACCGCCTATCCCGGTGCCAGCCCGGAAAAGGTGGAGTCTGAGGTGACCAAACCCTTGGAACAGGCAATGGCCACCTTGGAGCATATTAAGGAAATCACCTCCACCTCCAGCGAGAACTATAGCATGGTGGTGTTGGAGTTTGAAACAGAGGCCAATCTGGATATCTTGGGCGTAGATATCCAGCAGAAGCTGGGACCGCTGTCTGATAGTTGGGATGATATGATCGCAACGCCTTATGTATTGAAGATCAATCCCTCTATGCTTCCGGTGGAAGTAGCAGGCGTGTCCATGGAAGGCATGGATGTTAAGGAGTTGACCCAGTTCCTGGATAAAGAATTGATGCCCAAATTGGAGGGCATTGCCGGTGTGGCATCGGTTACCAGCTCCGGTGTGGTATCCCAGCAGCTTCATGTGGTGCTGGATCAGGAAAAGCTGGATGTACTGAATAAAACCATTGCCGATACCATCAATGGGAAAATGGATACGGCGCTGCAAGAGTTGAACAAAGCCAAAGAGGAAATGGAATCTGCCCAGGCGCAGCTGAATGCAGGCAAGGATGCGTTGCAGAGCGGCAAAGAAACCTTGCAGCAACAGACTGCCGGGGCGGAAGCAGAACTGAATTATCAGCAAGGACAGTTAATTGCCACCAAGGCCCAGATGTACAGTCAGTTGTCCCAACTGCAGTCCGGAAAGACCCAACTGGAATCTACATTGTCTGTACTCAAGGCTTTGAAATCTGCCATCGATACGATCTCCGGGGAGATCGCAGCGTTACAGGGCGACCTGCACCAGTTGTTACAGATGCAGCAGACCGGCGCAGAATTGACCACTGCCCGGGAGGTATTTGAAAAACAAATCGCAGCTCTGGAAAACAGCGGTTTATCTCCTGAGAGTCTGGAAGCGGCTGTGAACGAGATCAAAAACAGCCCCCAGTATCTGCAGATGGAGGCCCAGTGGGCAGCGCTGGAGGCGCAGCTAAGTGCCAGAGGCACTACCTGGGAGGATATAGAAACCTTTATTGCGGAAAAGCAGGCAGTCATTGATCGGCTTTTGGAGCGCTTGGAGGGTTTGAAAGGGGCTTTGCAAGAGCAGGGGCTTACCTTGGAGAGCTTGGATGGTGCGATTACCGAAATGCAGGATAATCTGGCAATGATGGATACCGGCATTGATGCGATCAATCAGGGGATGAGCCAACTGGATCAAGGGCTTCTGCAGCTGAAGGATGCTGCCACCCTGTTAAGCGAGCAGAAAAGCGCAGGATTGCTGGAACTGGCGGCGGCATCTACGGAGTTGGCAGTAGGGCAGGCAAGTATTACCGCTGCGATGCCTCAAATCGAAGAGGGTATTAACACCTTAGAAAACACCCGGAAGGATACCCTTTCTCAAACTGATATTCACACCATTATCACCATGGACACAGTAAGTGCAATTTTGACAGCCCAGAACTTCGCTATGCCTGCCGGCTATGTGGAGCAGGATGGCGTGAGTTATATGGTGTCTGTGGGCCAGGAAATCACAAGAAATGAAGAAGTGGAAAATCTGTTGCTGTTTGATATGGGCATGGATGGGGTTGCTCCTATTCACTTAAAAGATGTTGCCCAGATTATGGTGACAGACAACAGCGCTGAAGTTTACACAAAGCTCAATGGCAGCGCTGGTATTGTGTTGAGTTTTGAAAAGCAGAGTACCTACGCAACTGCAGAAACTACGGATAATATCACGAAGCGTTTTGAAGATCTGGAAGCAGAGTATCCCGGTCTGGAATTTGTAACACTCATGGATCAGGGTAGTTATATTTACATGATCGTGGAGACGATTTTGAGCAGTTTGATTCTTGGCGCATTGTTCTCCATTGTTGTGCTTTACCTATTTCTGCGGGATCTGCGACCTACTTTTATTACCCTGTGTTCCATCCCTCTGAGCGTGATTTTTGCCATTGTATTGATGTATTTCTCCGGTGTCACGCTGAATATGATCTCTCTGTCCGGCTTGGCTGTGGCGGTAGGCATGTTGGTGGATAATTCCGTGGTGGTCATTGAAAATATTTACCGGCTTCGCTCCAAAGGTGCTACGGTGGTACAGGCGTCGATTTCCGGCGCAAAACAAGTAGCCGGGGCGGTTACCGCTTCTACCTTGACCACGGTTTGTGTGTTTCTACCCATTGTTTTTGTAGAGGGAATCACCAAGCAGCTGTTTACAGATCTGGCGTTGACCCTTACCTATGCATTGCTGGCTAGTTTGCTGGTATCTCTGACCTTAGTGCCTGCCATGGCATCGGGACTGCTGCGAAAAGAAAAGAAGCAGTCCCATAAGGTCATGGATAAGTTCTTGGAAATCTATGGTAAGGCAGCTAGCTGGTCTTTGGATCACAAGGCAGTGGTTTTAGGTGTATCTACCGGCCTTTTGGTATTGACTGCAGCCATCAGCATTTCCAAAGGATTTATTTTCATGCCGGAAATGGATATGCCCAATGTCAATGTTACCCTGACTATACCCGACGATACCAGCTTGGAAAAGGCAGCGGTGATCACAGACACAGTGCTCCAGAAAATTGATACCTTGGAAGGGATCGATACTGTGGGCGCCATGATGGATGAGAATCAAAATGTAACCATTTATATTACTCTGGAAGATGAAAATGCCTCCGGTGCGAAGGTGGGAAAACAGATTCTAGATCTGTGCCAGGATGTGCCCTGTGAGATCACAGCGTCTTCTGCCATGATGGATATGAGTATGCTCACAGGTAGCGGTGTGGCTCTGGAAATCTATGCCAATGATATGCAGAGCCTGCAGTCTGCGGCGGAACTTGCCGGCAAGACCCTGTCTCAAGTGGAAGGCGTTTTGGAGGTTTCTGACGGCTTGGAGGATGCAACCCCTGCTTTGCATATTCAAATTGATCGAAACAAAGCCATGGCCAAGGGAATTACCATAGCCCAGATCTATATGGAATTGGCAAAGGCGTTGCCCAACGAAACCACGGCAGCGACTTTGAACTTGGATGGTACTGCCACAGAGGTGATCATTGAAAAGCCACAGGCACAGCAATTGACGGTGGAAGATCTGAAAAATTATGTGTTCGAGGTGGAGAGCGTCACCAAGGAAAAGAAGACCTTTACCCTTGCTGAAGTGGCCCAGGTGGTAGAAACTGTGAGTTTGCAGTCTATTTCCCGGTTGTCTCAACAGCGGTATCTCACAGTAACAGCCACCTTGGAAGAAGGGGCAAATGTTACCCTGGTAACCCGGGCAGCTGAAAAAGTATTAAAGAGTGTGGATCTGGGTAAGGATGTAACCTATGCCTTTGCCGGTGAAAATGAAATGATCATGGAATCTGTTGAGCAGATGATCCTTATGCTGGGGTTGGGTATTTTGTTGGTGTACCTGGTCATGGTTGCCCAGTTCCAGTCTCTCAAATCTCCTTTCATTGTGATGTTTACCATTCCTCTGGCCTTTACCGGCGGTTTTGCCGGGTTGTTGCTTTGCGGCATGGAGGTCAGCGTGATCTCCTTGGTAGGCTTTGTAATGCTTACCGGTATCATTGTGAACAACGGTATTGTGCTGGTGGATTATATCAATCAACTGCGACTGGAGGGCATGCAGCGGCGGGAGGCAATTTTGGAAGCAGGCAAAACCAGAATGCGCCCCATATTAATGACCTCCATTACCACGATCCTTGGCCTTACAGATATGGCGGTAAACAAAACTGCCGGAACGACTCTGATGCAGCCGGTGGCTGTGGTGTGTATCGGTGGCCTTATCTATGCCACACTGATGACATTGTTTGTGGTGCCTTGTATTTATGAGATGATGAACAAGAAGGAACTGCGGAAGATAGACCAGGCGGATTTGGAATATTTGGATCTGTAATCCTTGCTTTTTGTGTTGGTTTGAAGTAAAATAATGTCACAAAAAGATTAGGAGGATAGAACGATGAAAGATACAAATTGCGGCTACTGTATGGGCGGTGAACTGCTGGCCAAATTTGCGATTCCCATCTGCGATCTGCGGGTGAGCACCCTGAGCTTGTTTAAGGAGCAGAGTAAGCCCGGCCGTGTGATCGTTGCCTATAAAGACCATGTTAGTGAGCTTGTCGATCTGACAGAGCAGGAACGCAATGACTTTATTGCCGATGTTGCCCAGGCCGCCAAGGCACTGCACGCAGCGTTCCACCCCAATAAAGTCAACTATGGCGCATACGGAGATACCGGTTGCCACCTGCATATGCACCTTGTGCCGAAATACGAAGGCGGCGATGAATGGGGCGGCGTGTTCCAGATGAATCCCCAGAAGGTGTATCTGAATGAAGCGCAGTATGCCGAGATGATTCAGAAAATCAAAGACAACCTGTAAAAAATACACCCCTGCGGTTTTAAACCACAGGGGTGTTATTTTATTGGTTGGGGGTTTCCGGCATTTTCAGTTCACGGGATTTATATAGTTTGTACATTTCTTCTGTTGCCATCCGGGTTTTTGCCACCACGTCGCCGGATTTGGGGAAACAGTGGTAGCGCACTTCGTTGGTGCCAATACAAATCATATCCGCGGTTTCGTACCAGTAATAGTCAGCATAAAGACTGTAACAGGTTTGGGGCTTTTGGTGATAGTCCAGTTTGCCGTTGCAGCCGGTGAGGTGAAATCCCTGTAGATCATGGGTCAGGTGACCTTCTCCCACATGGTAAATGGCTTTGTGGTCCACCATCATGGCAATATCCACATCTATGTCCAGTTTGTAATTGCCATCCAAAATTTCCTGCCGCAGTACCTGGCGCTGCCAGTCATTCCAATCCGTGACCTGGTCAAAGGCGGTATCTCCATCGGTAGCCTGGAGCTTGCCCAAGGGGGTCAGTTCGTAGGTCTTGCCGCAATGGTGGCAGTGAAGATGAATGCCCTTGCCCTCCATGTTTCCTTCGGTATTGCAATGGGGGCAGCGGTAGAGGATACGGCTTAAGCCGTCTGCCCGGAAATCATCGTGAATTTCCAGATTTTGCGTTTGTTGATAGTTCCAATGGTTAAAGGAGAATACATCATCCAAACCGTCAGACAGTTCCTTGACGCTAAGCTGGCGTACTTGCTCCTGGGTATATAAGCACCGAAGCTTGGCAGAAACGGGAACGCCCTTTCGTACCTGGAGCTGATTATATAGGGGATTGCGGTTAAATGCCCCGAAGGTTTCGATCATTAGCACCGGCACATCCAATTTCTTTAGCAGTACGCCCATTTTTCTCGGCAGGGCAGTGGCCCGGCCGTCAAAGGAGTAGCTTGCCTCGGGATACATGAGGATGCTGCTTTTTTTCTCTTTTAAGCAGTATGTCATGTCTTTGATCAAGGAGATATCTGTGACAAATTTCTGGGTGGGAATGCAGCCAATGGCATACATAACCCAACGCATCAATCCCCAAAGGCCCACAAAGGCATCGGTGGTACACACAATATTCATAGCTCTGGGATATAAGATCCGGTAGGCAATCGGCATGTCCAAAAAGCAGGAGTGGTTCATCAGGATCAGGCAAGGTTCTTTTTTGCCAATTTTCTCCATGCCTTCGGTGGTATAGGAAAAGTTTGTACCTGCCAGAGAAAATACG